>JBCBWQ010000281.1:0-3058 GCA_039817025.1 Pseudomonadota bacterium
GAGCGCGCTGCAGCGCGCTCAACCACATAGGCGCCTGGGAAAAGCGCATCGGTGTCCGCCCCCGAAACATGCCCCGCAGATTCGCATGCCGCATACGCTGCGAGCGCCGGATTACGCTTGAAATCCCCCGGCACAGACAGAATGACGAGCGCGGTCATCGTGCAGATAATGAGCGTGTCGATGAACACGCCAATCATTGCGATTTCGCCTTGCTTAACCGGGTTTTTGATCTGCGTTGCGGCATGGGCAATCGGTGCTGAGCCCTGCCCCGCCTCGTTGGAGAACAAGCCCCGATCGACGCCAAACCGCACAGCCATCACCATGGTGTAGCCAGCCAGACCTCCCACAGCTTCCTGCAGGCCGAAGGCGGATTTGATGATCGTCATGAATGCGCCGGGCACAGCACCAATGTTCATCATCAGCACAACAAATGCCGTACCCACGTAAAGCGCAGCCATAACGGGAACAACCTTGCCCGCCACGCTTCCGATGGATTTGATTCCGCCAATAATCACAGCAAAAACAAGGACGGCAATCACAGCGCCGACACTCCAGTTCGGCACGTCCACGCCAAGCTGGGCACCCGAAAGCACAGCGGTCTGCGTAATCGAGTTGGACTGTGTCATCCCGCCCGTCGCTGCGGCGGAGAAGATCGTCCCAAGGCAGAACAAAACCGCCACGATGGCCCATTTCTTAGAGAGCCCGTTCTTGATGTAGTACATCGGACCGCCGTTAATGCGGCCATATTCGTCGGTTTCACGGTACTTCACGGCAAGCGAGGACTCGGCAAAGGCGAGCGCCATGCCGAAGAAGGCCGTCACCCACATCCAGAAAATCGCGCCCGGCCCGCCCAGTGTGATGGCGGTCGCAACCCCTGCAAGGTTGCCGGTACCAACCTGGCCTGAGAGCGCCGTAGACAGGGCCTGCCAGGGTGTAATCGCATTGGCAGAGCCGTCACCTTTGCGCCCGGCCCACAGCTCGCTAAGGGCTGGCCCGAGCCGCCGCAGGGGCCGGAAGCCAAGCCGCAACATGAAATAAAGGCCCGCTCCAAGCAGGATAACAACCACTGGGCCGGCGGGCAGGACCGTCTGCCCTCCCCAGACCCCGCCCCAGACAAAGTCTGTGAGATTGACGATAAACTCTTCCATGGGCCGCCCCGGCTCCTCTTGTTCTACTCCGGGCCGACCTTAGACAGACGCGGGCGGATGTGAAGGTTTTCTATCATATACACCCGGCTTTAGAGGGGGCGGATAAGGAATTAGGCACCTTGTTTGGCGTCGAGCGGGGCAGTAGCGTCGCGCAACTCTGACCCAATCCCATCCGGACAAGCGCCATGGCCGATAGCGATCACCCCCTCCCCGTTTCCCTGGACGATGTGCGCGCCGCCGCAGACGTGCTTGAGGGACACCTCCTGGAAACGCCGATGGAAATGTCACGGACCCTGTCCAACATTACGGGCGCAGAAGTCTGGATAAAGTTCGAGAACATGCAGTTCACGGCGAGCTTCAAGGAGCGCGGCGCATTGAACAAGCTCTCCAAGCTCACCGATGCGGAGCGCAGAGCCGGGGTCATCGCCATGTCGGCCGGCAATCATGCCCAGGGCGTCGCCTACCACGCGACGCGTCTGGGCATTCCGTCAACCATCGTCATGCCCGTCACGACGCCGTTCAACAAGGTTAAGCACACGCGCGACCATGGTGCCCGCGTGATCCTTGAAGGTGAAACGCTCGCAGAGGCCACCGAGCACGCCTACAGCCTTCGCGACAAAGAGGGCCTGACCTTTATCCATCCCTTCGACGATGCCGATGTGATCGCAGGACAGGGCACCATCGCTTTGGAAATGATGGAGGCCAAGGCCGCACCCGACTTTGATGTCCTGATCGTGCCCGTTGGCGGCGGGGGTCTGATCGGCGGCATCGCAACGGCAGCCAAAGCCCTCAATCCCGATATCAAGATCATTGGCGTCGAGGCGGCGATGTATCCGGCCATGCATGCCGAACTCGGCGGCAACCTGCCACAGGTTGGCGGATCGACCATCGCGGAAGGCATTGCGGTGAAACGTGCCGGACGACTGAACATGGAAATCGCGCGCAGCCTGATCGATGAAGTGGTGCTCGTTGAAGAAGCTCATCTCGAACGCGCCATCACGCTGTTTGCAGACGTTGAAAAAGTGGTTGCCGAAGGGGCTGGCGCAGCTGGCCTTGCAGCGATGCTCGCGCACCCGGCGAAGTTTACCGGAAAGCGCGTGGGCCTTGTCCTGTGCGGGGGCAATATTGACCTTCGCCTGCTGGCATCAGTCCTGACACGCGCTCTCGTTCGGGAAAATCGGATCAGTCGCATTCGCATTATTGGCGACGACCGCCCCGGCCTGTTGGGCATGGTGTCCAATCTGATCGGGCGCAATGGCGCCAACATTCTTGAAGTCGCGCACAATCGGATCGCGCTAGACGTGCCCGCCAAGGGCGCGGAGTTCGATATCCTGATGGAAACCCGAGACGCCCAGCACACGCGCGAAGTCATCGACGCACTGACCCAGGCGGGTTACCCGCCGAGGGAAGCCTAAGGCGTTATTGAACGATCATATCCATGGCGACGCTGAAGGATGGGGCAGTCCCCACTTCAGCGCCAAGGAAGGCTCCGTCCAGCGCGATGCGGACGTGTGTAACATTCGGGTCGGTCCCACCTGCTCCCGCTGTGGGCGTATAGGTAAAACTCGTGCCGCCATCGTCGGAGAAAGATACGCTGTCTGACGCGCTGGACAGGCTCGTGAAGGTGTAGCCGAGGCCGCTCGAGGGTGAGGCGTCTGAGAACAGGACCGGACCAGATCCGGCGCTTGCGATATCGCTCACAACAAGCACCATGTTCGGCGGTATTGCATCGGTCAGCACGATACTGTCCTCATCGGCCTGCAAATTGCCCGCATTCGATGCTGAAATTGTGTAGCGCACCCGGGAGCCGGGTAAGGCATAAGGCGACGTTGCCGTGCCCAACGGGTCTGCAACAACAGAAACCGTCTTGCTCGCCGTGACCATCGCCTCGAAGACGGCGTGAAATGGCC
>JBCBWQ010000282.1:0-3003 GCA_039817025.1 Pseudomonadota bacterium
ATGTAATTGTTCCGACCGAGTTCACTGTAGAGATTGAAAGCCCGGACCGCACCAAGCTGAAACGCTGCGAATGTCGCCGCGTTTGGCAATCGGGCGGACGCGTCGGCGTTCGGTTCCTCTCGTCTCAGGTTACTCCGCTGGATCGCCGCGGTACGGTCTAGTCTCCGGCGTCTTCAGACACGCCGAAGATCGCGGTTGATGCCCCATCGGGATCAATCGCGCCGCGGTACATGCCAGGCGAATTGAAGACGAATCCGGCGTTGCCGTTTGCATCCATAACAACGACGCCGCCGTCCCCCCCGAGGGCGCTGACTTCGTTTAGTGCAACCTCCGAAGCCTCCTCGATGCTGTCGCCCGCGAGCTCGACACGCGCGCAGATGGTTTTCGCCACCGCAACCCGGATAAAGTATTCGCCATGGCCAGTGGCGGAAACGGCGCAGACGCCGTTCTGGGCATAGGTGGCGGCACCGACGAGCGGCGTATCACCAACGCGGCCTGTGGCCTTGGCTGTCATACCGCCTGTGGTGGTCGCGGCGGCGAGGTTTCCGCCTGAATCAATGGCCACCGCGCCGACTGTACCGTGGCGGTCTGCTGCGGTGCGAGTGCGCTCTTCTAGGACGCGCTGAAGGGATTGGCGGCGGCGCTCTGTGTCGAAATAGGTGGGTCCAACGATTTCCAGCCCCTTGGACGCGGCGAACGCATCAGCACCAGACCCGGCAAACATCACGTGAGGCGACTCCTCCATGACGGCGCGTGCGGCGAGGATGGGGTTTTTCACGGTTGTCACACCGGCCACAGATCCTGCATTGCGGTCTCGCCCATCCATGATCGAGGCGTCGAGCTCGTGTCCACCATCGGCCGTGAACACAGCGCCTAGCCCGGCGTTAAACAACGGGTCATCCTCCATGGGAATAACCGCTGCCTGGACGGCGTCCACAGCGCTGCCGCCATCTTGTAGGACGGCTGCGCCCGCTTCCAATGCGGTTTCCAGGGCAGCACGATAAGCCGCTTCCTGCTCTGGCGTCATGTTCTCGCGCAGTATGACGCCTGCTCCGCCATGGATTGCCAGGCGCCATTCCGGGCGTAAGTCAGCGGGCTCAGGCGCTGAAGCGCACGCGCTCAACACGATCATGGACACGATCTGGCCGAGGCAGGCGTTCACCCGACTGCGGCGGCCCCGGCGGGGTGTCATCGTCATCATCGTCCCAGTCATCGCCCGGCCCTCCATCGCGGCTTTTCCAGATCAGGAAAGCAGCGATCAGCGCCAAGGCCAAGAGGAGAAGGAACAAACGCGCCATGATCAGATAGAATCGAGCGCCTTACGTGCAGCCGTGAGTTTTTCAAGCCGAGCCTTGCCATCGATGACTCGCTGGCGGTTTTCCTCGACGATCTCGGTGGGCGCGCGCGAGACAAAGTTCTCATTGGAGAGCTTCTTCTCCGTTGATGTCACGTCCTTTGTGAGCGAGGCGAGCTCCTTGTCCAGCCGGGCAATGGCTTCGGCAATGTCGACATGATCTGCGATTTCAAGGGCCAGCGAAGCGCCGCCCACGACTGTGCTCACCGCACCTTCCGGCGAAGAGGATGCCGCACGAAGGGGCTCCAGACGGGCCATGCGCTGGATCACATCCTTATGACATGCCAGTCGTCTTTGCGCCGTATCATCGGCACCGACGAGGGTCGCAGGGGTCTTGGCGGCGGGAGGGACGCCGAGATCTGATCGGATGGACCGGGTTTCTGAGATCAGGTCGATGACCCAGTCCATTTCCTCGGTGGCATCTGGCGCATCGAAACCTGAATCGAAATCCGGCCAGTCTTGGCGCATAACAAACCCGTCGCGCTGGGGGCCGCCATCGGCGAGCTTTTCCCACAGCACCTCCGTCACAAACGGCATGATGGGATGGAGGAGCTTAAGCGTTTCGTCGAGGACCCAGCCGGCGGTCTGGCGGGTTTCTTTCTGGGCCTCTCCATCGTCGCCATTGAGGAGTGGCTTGATGAGTTCTAGATACCAGTCGCAGAACACGTTCCAGATGAATTTGTAGAGCGCATCGGCGGCCTCGTTGAAGCGGTAGTCTTCAAGGGCATCGGTGACCTCGCGGGCAGTCTTTGCGACTTGACCGGCGATCCAGCGGTTGACCGGTTGTTTGACGGTGGAGGGGTCGAGTACTCCGTCCCAGTTTGCGCACTCGTTCATCTGGCAGAAGCGCGCAGCGTTCCAGAGCTTGGTGGAGAAGTTGCGGTAGCCTTCAACGCGCTGCTTTGACAGACGGATGTTGCGCCCCTGCGCAGCCATGGCCGTCAGCGTAAAACGCAGCGCGTCAGCACCATATTCGTCCACAAGCTCCAGCGGGTCCATGGCGTTGCCCTTGGACTTGGACATCTTCTGGCCCTTCTCGTCGAGGACAAGGGCGTGGATGTAAACGTCCTTGAACGGAACTTGCTTTGTGAAGTGCAGCCCCATCATCATCATCCGCGCGACCCAGAAGAAGATGATGTCGAACGCCGTGACGAGCGTGACGGTGGGATAAAAGGTGCTCAGATCGTCCGTATCGTCCGGCCAGCCCTGCGTGCTGAACGGCCAGAGGGCGGAGGAGAACCAGGTGTCGAGGACGTCGGGGTCCTGCTTGAGTGTCACGCTTTTTCCGGCTGCTTTCTGCGCCTCTGCTTCTGTCTGCGCGACGAAAATCGTCCCGTCTTCTGCAAACCAAGCCGGGATGCGATGCCCCCACCAGAGCTGGCGGGACACGCACCAGGGCTGGATATTTTCCATCCAGTTGAAATAGGTCTTCTCCCAGGTCTCCGGCACGAAGACGGTGTCGCCCTTGCGGACCGCCTCCATGGCGGGCTTCGCCATGGTCTCGGCATCGACGAACCACTGGTCGGTCAGCATGGGCTCGATCACGACGCCCGAACGGTCGCCAAAGGGCTGCATGATCGGCTTGTTCTCGACGAGCGGGACCGGGTTGCCCTCCCCGTCCTCGCTCATCACGGCGAGGCCTTCGGCGG
>JBCBWQ010000283.1:0-2999 GCA_039817025.1 Pseudomonadota bacterium
TCTTCGCCACTAACCGACTATCGTAGGTAAGCAGGCCGCGGTTCGGAGCGAGGAGGTGCGCTTCACGCCGTACAGCAGACACTTACGGTGGGACGGCTAATGATCGCGTCGCGGGACAAAGCGCCATTTCGCTGCGCTCGCGCGAATGTCCGCAATGCCGAATTTCGGGTAACCATCTCAGTCAATTGATTGCATTCACAACCACTACTGGCTGCCACGCGTCGGGCTGCAATGGTTGCGTCAACCATATCTTGAAATCAGCTTCAAAACTTATGTCCCGATTTCCGTAGATCACCGCCAAACAGAGATGCTCGGCGTTATCCCCCACTTCCGTTTGTAGCTCGCTTCCCCAACCGAAGAGCTGCCCACACAAGGCACCTCTGAGATACCCATTTTGCGCGAGATCAGGCATCGAGGATATCTGCTGTGGGGTTAGGATGCGCAGTCCGAATTCGCGGGCGTCGCTCAGCAAAACCAAAGATTTGGCTATTCTGAGTGCCTGGCTAGCCCTTTTGCTGATACCCTTCGATTTGCCGAATGGTGCCACAAAGAATTTTCGGAGCGGACGAAACTTCCATGAACGTTTGTAGACTTTCAACGTCTTTTGGAAAACCGATCTCGCCCAGCCAAGATAATCGTCGCGCATTTCTTGAGACAGCAGTTGGCGCGCGCGTTGATGACCCCATTCGGCCCATTCTTCAGCTTCTTTGATATGGATTTGCGACATATGAGTGAGACGTTCGTCCTTGCGGCGACCGACATTCACACTGTTCGCCACCGACGACGCGTGATGCATAACAATGCCGCCGGTCTCCGGCCAAGAGGCATATCTTGAGTCAATGCGCGAGTGTTTGCGAATGTGATCAAATGCCCTTTCCTCCGGCAACTTCTGTAGCAGACCGCCGATATCGATGTGAGGTGCGCTACCGTATAAGCGGTGACGTGTTTCCCCCTCGCTTTCTCGAAGCAGCCAAGTTGCGTTTAGTTCAGCGAGCGCTTGCTTCTTGTCATCGCTCTCCTTCTCCGTGAGAACTTTGTGCAGGTGCGAGGAAGCTTCACCGTATTTTTCATACGCTTCTGGGATTTCCATACCCGCAGCTTCTCGCTGTGCGTTGAACCATGCACCGGCGTAACATTGGATATGTGGTGCGAAGCGTAAGGCCGCGTGGGGCAGACAGTCTCTTTCAAGCCTTGGCCCAATCGGTTTTCCGTAGGAGTAGACTCCGTCTCCTTCGTACTGGAAAAAGGTCGATTTTGTATGCGGATGCTTCGGCTTTGCGGTTACAAGATTTTGCCCATCGGACGCAAAGTAGACGAATTTCGACGGATACTCTACGCCATCGTCCGCGCGGCTGGTTGCTATTTTCGTATGGTCGGCGTCTTCGAGACTTGTGTTATGAAAGAGATAAAGCGTACCGCGGCCAGGCCATCCATCCGGACGCAGTGGCATTTCGGCAAGGTCAATTTGAGCAAGAAACATCAGTTCGGCACCGCCATCAGTCGGCCATTCCATACCGGCTGGAAGACGAGGATACCCACCGAGAAAGCTCCTTGTTTCGTCGTTTGGCAACTCAGGAACGAACGTCAAAGCAATACGCCCGTTCGTCTCCGCAAAATCATCAATTTCACTAGGAGAAAGATATCCAAAACTCATAAATTGACCTTATCGAACCAAGAGTGCTGTAACAAGAAAGCCATGGTTAGCGGTCATCTATGCAAAGCGCAACATTGGTCAAAATGGGCTCTTCGCGGCCATCGGAGGCAATGCAGCGTCCGACGAACCAATGGATTGCGCCTTCTTCAAAGTCGGCCCTAATCGGACATTGGGCGCTGACTTCGATTTCTGCAGTCGAGCCCGCAAAGCCGACTTTAGCTGAAACCAAATGAGCTGGTTTTTCTATAACGTGCACATGAGAGAGGACTGCCGTTGCCGATCATCCCAGATCGGGGCCGTGACCGCCCGGTGTCCTGGATCACCGAGCGAGAGTTGTCAGTGCTTTGACGGCCTGCGGTGTCCTGTTGCAAGCCAGTCATTTTGAGATGTCCAAAGGTCCCTGGATCACTCTTGAAATCGGCTGACTAGATCTCATTGACCAAAGGCAAGACAATCCGGGCGCAGAACCCGCCATCCCTTCGATTGCTCAGCGACAATTCGCCGCCAATCTGTTCCGTGAAGGCCTTCGCAATTGCCAATCCCAAACCCGCACCACCAGTGTCCCGCGAACGGGACGTCTCTAACCTGCTGAAAGGTTTGCTCATTTGCTGTAGATAATCGGCCGGCACCCCAGGCCCCTCATCCTGAACGCTAATCTGGGCGGTCCCTGCGACTCCACTCTCCAGTATCACAACCGCTTGGCCCGCATATCGAATAGCGTTGTCGATCAGATTGTTCAAAGCGCGCGACAGTGGTGCCGCTGCGATATGAACGATCGGTCCTTGCAGGTGAATATCGATTTCGATTGGGTCGCCCGCATCCACGCGATGCGCTACGAAGGCCTCAAGCCAACCCGCCAAGTCCATTTGTTCAGACGGTGACGGCTTGGCCACCGCTTTGCCCAGCGCCAGCGTATCCTCGATCAGTTGCGTCATCTCTTCGATGTCACGAATGCTCTTGCCCCTTTGCGTCTCGTCCTCGATCAACTCGCTTCGCATCCGCAGGCGGGTCAGATAGGTCCGAAGATCATGCGCGACAGCAGCCAGAGTATTCGTGCGCTCGAGCGTCAAGCGAACAAGTTTCGACCCGGCCGTGTTCATGGCCACCGCTAAATCGCGTACCGGTTTGGGTCCGGTTTCCGGTAACGGTTCCAGAGGCGAAGACGTATTGACCGCGTCGACGAAGTTTTGCGACGCCTGCGCCAGACGCGAGAGTGGTCTGGCATATGTGAAACTCGCCCAGATCATGAGGCCGGTGATCAGGAGGCTCAGGAAACCAATGACCAAAGCGATCCCGTAAAGACCGACGTTGCGCTGAAATTCTGCACTGCTTTCTACAGCGAGCG
>JBCBWQ010000284.1:0-2978 GCA_039817025.1 Pseudomonadota bacterium
GGGGCGCGGGTTCGACGACTATGCCGCGATGCTGCAAGAGGTTGATGCGGTCGTGATCGCGGTGCCCGCAACATTCCACGAAGCCCTTGCCGCGCAGGCGCTTGATGCGCGGCGGCATGTACTGGTGGAGAAACCGCTGGCCCTGCACGCAAAAACGGCCCGGGCGCTGGCAGGTAAAGCCGTCACCGATGACCTGATCTTGCAGGTTGGCCACCAGGAACGCTTCGTTGCCCGGGCCATGGGCGTGCTCGCCATCGATGAGCGCCCACTCGTTATGGAAAGCGTGCGCGCCGGGCCGCCGCCTGACAATGGCCGCGCCGGCGACGTCTCCGTGATCTGGGATTTGATGATCCATGATCTGGACCTTGCTGCCTGCCTGATCGCCAACAAGTTCGAGGCCGTGACCGCTTCAGGTCGCAGCGTCTCGACCGAGCATATCGATGAGGCCGAAGCGGAATTTACGTATGTTGGCGGTGCGAAGGCCCGGCTACGGGCGAGCCGCGCAGCAGATGAGCGCGAGCGGACGATGCGGCTTATTTATGAAAGCGGCGAAATCAGCGTCGACTTCCTGACCCGCAAGTTGACCAATACAACCCCATATCCGGTTCGTGTGGATATCGCCGCCGACCTTCCCGACCCGCTAGGACGGGCCGATGAGAGCTTCTTTGCGGCCTGCCTTGGCGAACTCGACAGTCCTGTCCCAGGGTATGGTGCGATTGGCGCTGTGGCCATGGCTGAAGCCGCCGAAGCAGCGGTCCTTGTTGGCGATTGAAGCGGCGTGATCCTATCTCGATGACATGGCACAACAGATGAAAATTCTCTGCGCGCAGCTCAATCCGATCGTCGGAGACATCGCTGGAAACCTCGCTTTGGCGCGGAAGGCCATGGCGGAGGGCCAGGCGGCCGGCGCGGACCTTGTTGTCTTCCCGGAGTTTTTTATCCTCGGCTATCCGCCTGAAGATCTCGTTCTAAAGCCAAGCGCCGTTGAGAACGCCATGGCGGCGCTGCGGACCCTCGCACAAGACACAAGCGACGGTCCTGCGGTGGTGATTGGCGGACCTTGGATCGAGGATGGAAAGCGATTTAACGCAGCGCTGTTCCTGCGCGATGGCGATATCGTTGCCCGCCACGACAAATACGAGTTGCCCAATTACGGCGTCTTCGACGAAAAGCGCGTGTTTGATCCGGGGGGTGGTGACGGCGTCATTGTTGAGCATTGCGGTGTGCGGGTCGGGCTCGCCATTTGTGAAGACATCTGGTTCGACCGGGTTCCGGCCAAGCTGAAGGAAAAGGGTGCAGACGTCCTTGTCGTGCCCAACGCCTCGCCCTGGCGGCGAACGATCCAGACCGAGCGGCACACGACATTCTCCTCGTGGCAGAAGAACGGAATTCCGTATCTGTTCGTCAATCAGTGCGGCGGGCAGGATGAGTTGGTTTTCGATGGCTCAAGCTATGCTGTCGATGTGGACGGCACCGAGCACCAGTTGCTGGGCGATTTCGTCACGGGCACCGCGCTTGTCGAATTCGATGCGGGGACGGGCCGGTTTACTTCCGGTGCGACGGCGCACCTCACTGAAGGCTGGGAAGCCGAATATCGCGCAGCAACGCTGGCGCTGGGCGACTATGTCAACAAGAACAGGTTTCCGGGTGTCGTGCTGGGGCTATCAGGCGGCATCGACAGCGCGCTCACTGCGGCCATTGCCGTCGACGCGCTCGGCTCCGAGCGGGTCTGGTGTGTGATGATGCCATCGAAATACACCAGCCGCGAAAGCCTTGAAGACGCTGAAGCCTGCGCAAAGGCGTTGGGCGTGCGCTACGATACGATCAACATCGCGCCCGGCGTGGACGCCTTGGACATGATGACGGGCGAGGTGTTCGCGGGAACAGAGCCCGGCGTGACGGAGGAAAATATCCAGTCGCGCCTGCGCGGGCTGACGCTCATGGCCCTGTCGAACAAATTCGGCCACATGGTCGTCACAACGGGCAATAAGTCCGAAATGGCGGTTGGCTATGCCACGCTCTATGGCGATATGTGCGGCGGCTACAACGCGCTGAAGGATTTCTACAAAACCGAAGTCTTCGCCCTGTCTGACTGGCGCAACGGGAACCATCCGCGGGATGCGCTGGGCCCCAGCGGAGGGGTCATTCCGCAGCGGATCATCGACAAGCCGCCATCGGCCGAGTTGCGCGAGGACCAGAAGGACGAAGATTCGCTGCCCCCCTATGAGGCGCTGGACGATATCCTGCGGGGCCTTGTGGACCTGGAAGAAGACCTCGACGACATTGTCGCGCGCGGCCATGACGAAGCGACTGTGCGGCGCATCGAGCACCTTCTCTACATTGCCGAGTACAAACGCCGTCAGGCCCCGCCGGGCGTGAAGGTTGGCGGCAAGAATTTCGGCCGCGACAGGCGGTATCCGATCACCAATCGGTTCAGAGATGATTAACCCTTTAAAAACGGGGCATTAACCCCGTTCCCGTAGCCGGGTGCGCATGGATTTGCTCGCCCTGCCATTCACAGTGGCCGTCTTCGGTCTGGTGTCCACCAATACCGTTGCCACCGCTGCATCCGACACGCCGCCGGTTCTCATGGGCGAAGTTCGCGCCACCGATGGTGACAGCCTGCGCATGGGCGACCACCGCATCCGTCTGTTCGGCATCGATGCCCCGGAAAGCGCACAAACCTGCGACCTCAATGGCGATAGCTGGGCCTGTGGCAGGGCCTCTCGCAAAGCCCTTGAACGGCTCGTCAAAGGGGAAACCGTCCATTGCGTCACGCGGGACATGGACCGCGGGCGCCATGTGGCGATCTGCACTGCCGGCGAGATCGACCTGTCTGCCCATATGGTTGAACGCGGCTGGGCCGTGGCGTTCACGCGGTATTCGTTTCGCTATGCTTCACAAGAGCTGACGGCCCGACGCGCCGGGCGCGCCCTCTGGCGCAGCGACTTTGAGCGGCCCGCAGCCTAACGGGCGCG
>JBCBWQ010000285.1:0-2977 GCA_039817025.1 Pseudomonadota bacterium
CTGCGAGGCGACCGCGAGCAGGCCGCCGCCATTGTAGCGAAGGTCCAGCACCAGATCGGTGACTCCGGCAGCGCTCATCTGCGCCATCGCGTCGGCAATTTGCTCTTCTGAATCGAAGGGGCTGAACGTGTTGAACAAGATATAGCCGACATCGCCTGTGGGCGTATTGAGGATGGCGGTCCGGTTGACGGCGGTGTCTGAGAGATTCTCCGATGTCAGGGTGACCGTGCGGGAGTCCGTCGCGCCGGGATCCTGAACCACAAACGTGTGGATTTCCCCAGCCGTGGCCGGAAACAGGCCGGCATTGAGGATATCGATCTCCTCCTGCGTGGCACCGCCATTGACGAGATCGACCCCGTCGACCTCAAGGATACGCGCGCCGCGAATAAAGTTTGCCAGGCCCGATGTGTCATCCGAAGCCGGTGAATTCGGTTCAGTGTACTGCACGCGGAAATCGCGCGGCACCGTCGTCGAGAAAGCGATATAGCTGACGCCATAGCTGGCTGAAGGCGCGGATTGGCGCCGCTCCAGGAAGTCTTCCGTCGGCTCGCTGAAATGGAAATCATCGAGGTCTTCGCCCGATGCGGTCGTTTCATCCGTTCGCAACACGTCGAAATAAGAGAGCCGATCCGTGAACAGATTCGGGTCCTGGTCTGTGAGCAGATCGTTCCAGAGGTAGGTTTCCTCGGTCCAGGACCGCAGCCAGAACAGTTCTTCGCTCAAGGAGCCGTCGAGA
Organism: Pseudomonadota bacterium; assembly: GCA_039817025.1. Classification (GTDB taxonomy): domain Bacteria; phylum Pseudomonadota; class Alphaproteobacteria; order Caulobacterales; family Hyphomonadaceae; genus JANQQC01. The sequence continues at coordinate 737 of JBCBWQ010000285.1, forward strand.
TCGGGAAATGCATTGCCTTCAATGTCGACGCCCGTGCGCGGGTTCTCGCAGCGGTTTTCGAACTGGTCAGCTGGCTCGAAGACATCAACGGTATAGGACGGGGTCTGGACTGAAGGCGTCTGGACAACCGCCGGAGGGATTGGAGCGGGTGAACTGTCTGATCCACCGCCACTACACGCGGCGAGACCAAAAACGCAGCCAGCAATCAGAAACCGGGTCCGGGTCGAGCGTTCACCGTTCATCCTTGCGCTCCGTCATTCGCTTGATGCACAGCGTATCCGTCGCTGGTGCCCTGTAAACGCCCAATCACATACAGATTGGTAAAGTTTACGCGAACTGCGGGGCAATCTTCAGGTTGCGCACCAGCCCGAGCTTTTCCATCGCGAGCAGCGCGGTGCCATTATAGTCGACGATGCGGTTCCAGATGCCTTTGCGCGGCCTGTGCAGTGCGCTTTGTGGCTCGTCATGGTGATGGTCGTGGAAGGCTTCCCCGCCGGTCAGCAGGCCGACAAGGTGGTCCGCCCAGACAGGCGTTTTGAGGTGTCCGAGAACGTTGATGCCGTAAACTGTTGCGTGGAATTGAATCGCCCGGCCGATAACGACGCAGGCGTGCAACATGGCTGTCAGCAGCAGCGAACCTCCTGCCGCCCAGACGATCAGGTAGATCGCGAGTGGGATGAACAGGTGAATGACCAGAGAGAGGGAGTTGTAGAACCCATCCATCCAGACCACGACGGGATGCTTTTTCAGCCACAATGGCATGGGGCGCAGCATGTCTTTTTCGTCCCGGAACAGAATCCAGCCAACCCACGCCCAGCGCTTGGATTCAAATGGATTGTGCGGGTCGCCCGGCCCGTCAGCAAAGCGGTGGTGCTGGCTGTGATAGTTCACCCAGTCGCGTACGTTGCCCTGCATCGCAATCATGAGGTTGATCATGGTCAGGACCTGGCCCGGCACGGTCAGCTCGCCCGCCTTGTGCTGCATGATCCGGTGAAGCGGCCCGATGCCCATATTGCAGACCACGATGCTGAGCACCGTTACGCCAAGGCCAAGCGGCAGGTACCACCAATGCATCTGAAGTCCGGAAAGCGCAGCGCCAAGCACGATCGTTACAATCAGCGTCACCACCCCAATCGCCGGGTATCCAAACGCCGAGAAGGCACTGGCGATATTAAACGTCTTCCAGGTTTTCGGAATGGCAATAGAGCGTGGCGTCATTTGGGTCTCCTCAGGCGCGTCTTCTACGTTCGCCTTGAAATCCTGATTATCAAGTCTTGCGCTGCGGTAAAGCGGCCCGTGAATCTTCGATACATCTGCCGCTGGACCCGCGCCGCCTGCGAGTGTTGAAGTGCGCTCCAGAGGAGTGCTGATGCGCGAAGACCTGAAAGCCCTGGTCGAAAAGGCCCGAGCCCTCGGCTTTGTGGTGGATGAATCGAGCCAGGATAGTGACGTCCTGCTCACCCGGCCCTGCGCGCTGACGCCGGATTGCGGGGGGAATGAGCAGGTCCGATTGCCCAATACCCGCACCAGCTGCGCAACATGTGGCGAAGAGGGCCATGTTTTCGGCGTCGTGGCCGCCCCGGCTCTGGTGCCCGTGGTCGCCGATCCGTCGCCATTGCCCGCACCGGTCGAGGATCCAGCGCCATCAGCGCTGGATGGCTCATTGCCCCTGCGCACCGCGCCCGCGACCCCATCTTTCAACACGCTTCTGGAGCCGAATCCCGAAGCCGTGCTGGCGGAGGCTGAGCCACCCGCTGCGTCGACACATCGCAGCGCATCGTTGGGCCAACGCCTCGTTCTGACGCCATTTGCCCTTCTGTTCCTCGTGGCCGGCCTTGCTGCTGCCGCGCTGTCGGGATTTGCGAACTATCACGCCTTCGCCGGCATGGTGGATGATCCCTGGCAGGCGCGAGCCTGGGGGTGGACCGGCGTCATTGCGTCCGTTTGCTCCTTTGGCGGTTTCACCTTTTTCTGGTGGCATGCCGCAGAGAAACGCCGCGGCGAAGCGGTCCGCTCCTTACTCTTTGCGCTTGCCGGGGCGGGGACCAGCATCGTCGGAACGCAGCTTTATATCGCAAGCGCAGAGGCGGATGCTGCTGCGTACTCCGCCCGTGCCGAAGCGGCCCGCCCGGCCCTTGAGGCGCAAATCGGCACATGGCGCGAGCAGCTTGCTGCGATTCCCGCCGAGGTTCGCTCCGTCGAAGGGCTAGAAGCGTATATCGCAGAGGTCGAGCGTGTGGG
>JBCBWQ010000286.1:0-2960 GCA_039817025.1 Pseudomonadota bacterium
GAGGTTGATGCGCTGGCCGCGGACCGGGCGCGGCTGGCGAGTGAACTCGATGCATCGGTTGCCCGGGAGCGGGAATTGCAGGCGCTGGCGGACGAGGCATCGGAGGCCCTCGGCGCTGCGATTCAGGAAGTTCGGGCGGCGCTGGAAAAGACCGAGGAGAGCGGCGATGGCTAAGGCTGATATCAGTGTGCAGGGCCGCGCATATTCCGTGGCCTGTGCGCCTGGGCAGGAAACACGGCTGCAAGCCCTTGGTGCGGAACTCGACTCGCGGGTACGGGCGATTGCAGGCGCGGTTGGAGATATTGGTGAGGCGCGGCTTCTGCTCGTCGCAGCACTCGCCCTGCTTGATGAGCTGGAGATTGCCAAGCGCGCGGGCCCGCCGCCGGCAGATCTTGAAGTGAAGACAATTGCCGCCATGTCCGACGCCGCAGAGCGCATTGCGCGCATCGCCGAGCGCGTCGAAGCCGGCGGCCCATAGGGATAAGGACGGTTCAGACATGAAAGATGATGGCGTTCCACAGCCTGTTCTTGTGGCCTTCCCGGAGGAGGGCGGGGGCCAACGTGTCATGCTCGATCCGGGATATTTCCATGGGCTCGATGAGGTCGGTACGTTTCTCGCAGACCTTGCGCGCCATTATGGGCGGGCCTTTGTGCAATCAGGCCGGGCGCAGGACATGAACGACGCCATCGACCAGATTGAAGAGGTCTTTGCGATGCAGGCGCGCGAGCCGATTGCCGAGGTCGATCCGGATGATGTCGATGGTCACGGATGGTGAAACTGTTGCTCACGTGTTTCTTGGCTGCGCGAATCCAGTGAAGAGCAAGCCATGTTTTCGAGCCTGCAGGACATAGCCGCAGCCGCGTCGGCGCTTTTGGCGGGGGCTGCCGTCGGCATGGCCTGGGTGTCGGCAATCGCTTCGCCGAACTGCTCCTATGACCGCCTCGACTATTCGCGTGCTGACGGGCATGTGCGGGAATTGCTGAAACGGACGTCGACGCCGACTGCGGGCGTTTTGCTGGCAGCGGCGGCGCTGGCTTTGCTGGGCGGTGCAATGGGTGCTGCAACCTTGTGCATTCTTGCGGCTGCCGGATTTTTCTCCAACACTTGGACACTCGCGCCGCAGAAAAAGCGCGAAGTGGCACCCGGAATCAAGCGCCGGCCGAGCAAGAAAAGCCAGCGCGTTGTCGCGGTCAGTTTGACACTGCTCTTTACTGTCGCGGCATTGATTGGCGGCGTGCTGGCGGTCTTTAAAGTTTAGGCTGGTCTCAGCCCGGCATCAGCCAGATCGCACCCATCTCGTGGAGCTTCAAAAAGTTCTCATCCGAGCCTCGCGCCTCGCGGCGAGCAATTTCGCCGGCTGATTTGCGATTAATGCTGAGCATCAGAGCGCATGCAATGACGCCGGGAATGAACATCCATGGCGAGATGAAAAAGGACCCGATGACCCCGGCAACGAGCAGGATGTACGCCGCATAATCCAGCGCCTGAATGATCAAGCCAAGATGCGCGCGAAACGCATTCAGTCGGCGCGGCTCCCTGTGCAGAAGATCGGCGTCGATGGCGAAGCGCTGGCCGGGCACGCGCTCGAACTCGACAATACGGGTCAGTCGTCCTGCATCGTGGGGATTGGCAGCGATCTTCAGAAACATCGCGAAAGCTCCGTGGCCGATTGCGGAGACGATGCCATGGCGAGGTAAAGATAGTCCCACCCGGCGCAGTAGAATTTGCCGGGTGGGTTAACAGATCAGCTCTCGAAGTTTCGAAAGATGTCCTCTGCGGAGAGGTCTTTGTCGCCGCGACCATCTTCGTCGGAAACCGGGGCAGGGGCATCCTGAACAGGAGCAAGGCCGGGACCCTCGCCTGCCGCTTCGCGCTCCGCTTCCATCTGGCGGCGCTTGGTGGCCGATTTAGTGATGACTTCATCGAGCTCAATCTGTGAGCACAGGCCCAGCGTCACCGGGTCGACGGGCTTAATGTTCTGCGAGTTCCAGTGGGACTTGTCGCGGACATTGTTGATTGTCGCTTTCGTGGTGCCGATCAGTTTGCTGATCTGGGCGTCGGTCACTTCCGGGTGGTTGCGGATGAACCAGGCAATGGCGTCGGGTTTGTCGGCGCGGCGGGTGACCGGCGTGTAGCGAGAGCCCTTGCGCTGCGGTTGCGGGATGTGCGCGATCTTGGATTCCTGTATCTTCAGGCGGTAATCAGGGGCTTCTTCACCGCGCCGAATCTCGTCGCGCGTCAGGACGCCGCCAGCGATTGGGTCGACACCGCGCATATTTTCGGCCACATCGCCGTCAGCAATTCCTTTCACTTCGAGATGGTGGAGGCTGCAGAATGCGGCGATCTGATCAAACGACAGTGTTGTGTTATCAATCAGCCAGACGGCGGTCGCCTTGGGCATGAGGATTTCGGCCATATTAATCTCCTGAAACGCGGCCGCCCGGCACTTGCGTACCGGGCGGTCAGGCGTTCACACGTGAATGCTTGATACGGAACATATATGCCTATGCGGCCACTAAAGAAACCCCGGCTTCTCCTGCCCATCTGGACCTTGCACGCCCAGAATGCGCGAAAGGCGCATGGACGCGTCGCGGCCTTCCGGCCAAGCTACCGGATTCTGTCCTTCATACTGATTGTGCTGGGGCTGGTCGTGGCGGCGGCATCCCTGTCGACGTTTTTCCTCGGCGCAGCGGATACGGCGCGGATCATTGAGCGGGGTTATACCTGGGCCGCGGTCCAGCTCGGCCATGCCGATATCCAGTGCTACACGGCGTTCTATCCGGCAGGCTCGGAAGGCACGCACCGGGCGCTGGCGCCGCTCTGGTTCCTGTTCGGTACAGCGCTTTTGTCAACGGGATGGGATCTTGATGGCCGGGCTGACCTGGTGCCGGTGCCCTCCAGCATCCTTTTCAGGGGCGGGGCCGGGCGGGCCATGGCTTACGTGGACACTGGCGCACCG
>JBCBWQ010000287.1:0-2918 GCA_039817025.1 Pseudomonadota bacterium
ACCAAAACCAAGGATGTAGACATAAATGACAAGTTGCTGGTCATTGCCGGCAGCAACGCCCATTGCGTCCGATATGTCATCGAGCGCGGGCAGCATCACATCGATTGCCAACGCGTTCAGCGCCATCAGCGCCGCGATTGTGACAACGAACCAAGGAGTGGTCAGGCCCGGCTCACGCTTGGGGTCGGCGATGGCGTCATGCGTATCGGACATGGTCCGCGCCTCCCTTTCGCCGTTCGGACAGAGGCGCTATGTGGACCCAGCCGTGAGAGCGGGCAAGTGAAATCAGCCTTCGACTTTTTCCCGCGTCACGCCGTCCACATCGTGCGCGGCAATCGTGGCGAGATTGACGATATCGCTGGATGTCGCGCCAAGATTGGCAATCTGTACCGACCTCTCGAGGCCAAGCAGCATGGGCCCAATGAGCGTCGCGCCGCCAATCGCGCCGAGGAGTTTGGTCGCAATGGACGCAGAGTGAATGGCAGGCATGACAAGGACGTTCGCCGGGCCGGACAATCGCGAGAAAGGATAAACCAGATTATGGTTGGGGTTTAGCGCGACGTCCGCTGACATCTCGCCCTCATATTCGAAGTCGACATCGTCGCGATGGTCAAGAAGGTAGATGGCCTCGCGCACCTTTTCCGCACGCTCACCGGGCGGGTTGCCGAAGGTTGAGTAGGACAGGAATGCCACCCGCGGTGCAAAGCCAAGTTGCTGCGCGCCCCTTGCCGCCTCTATGCCGATGGCAGCGATCTGTGCGGCGTCAGGAAGCTCCACGACGCTCGTATCTGCGATGAAGACCGGGCGCCCCTGGGCAATAACAAGTGACATGCCGATGACGGGTTGGCCCGGTATTGGGTCAAGCACGAGCTTCGCGTCGTTGAGGCAGACATCATAGTTCCGCGTAACGCCCGTCACCATTCCATCGGCATCGCCAAGCGCCAGCATGCAACTTCCGAAGACGTTTCGGTCATTGTTTACCAGCCTCTGCGCGTCCCGTTTCAGGTAGCCCCGACGCTGAAGCCGGGCATACAGGTGATCTGTGTAGTCGGCATTTCGATCTGACAGGCGTGCATTGATGATCTCAAGCGCTCCATCGGGAACGCCCATTTGCTTCATCGTGCGGTGAACGCGCTCTTCCCGGCCGATGAGGATGGGATGGCCCAGTCCCTGATTCTTGAACGAAATTGCAGCGCGCACGACGACGGGCTCCTCGCCTTCCGCAAACACGATGCGCTTTTGGGCGCTGCGCGCATTGGCCTGAATGTCTTGCAGAAAAAAAGCTGTTGGGTCCTGCCGCCGCGCCAGGGAATGGCGATACCCTTCCACATCCTCTATGGGCCTGCGCGCGACCCCTGTATCCATGGCGGCCTGCGCTACGAACGGGGGTACAAAAGACAAGAGCCGAGGATCGAACGGCGTCGGAATGATGTAGTCCGGACCGAACTGTGGCCGCGAGCCATGATAGGCAGCAGCGACTTCATCGGGAACGTCTTCTCGAGCGAGCTCTGCCAACGCTCGCGCCGCTGCCACTTTCATCTCTTCATTGATGCCGCGTGCGCGCACATCAAGCGCACCGCGAAAGATGTAGGGAAACCCGAGCACATTATTGACCTGGTTCGGGTAGTCGCTCCGGCCTGTGGCGATGATCGCATCATCACGTACGGACTTTATCTCTTCAGGTGTAATCTCTGGATCGGGATTGGCCATGGCGAAGATGATCGGGTTGTCCGCCATCGACGCGACCATGTCCTTGGACACCGCACCCTTGACCGAGAGGCCGAGCAAACAATCAGCGCCCTCCATGGCTTCCGCCAGTGTCCGTTTGGAGGTTTTGACAGCGAATGCAGACTTGAACTGGTCCATCTTCTCGGTCCGGCCTTCGTAGACCACACCGCGGCTATCGCACATGAGAATGTTCTCGGCTTTAACGCCGAGATGGCGGATCAGACCCGCCACAGAGATGCCGGCTGCACCCGCCCCCGAAACGGCAACCGTCAGATCCTCCAGTTTCCGGCCCGTAATCGCGCAGGCATTGATGATTCCAGCGGCAGCAATGATGGCCGTTCCGTGCTGATCGTCATGGAATACTGGGATATCGAGCTCATCGCGCAGGCGCTGTTCAATAATGAAACAATCGGGCGAGCCTATATCCTCCAGATTAATGCCACCGAACGTTGGCCCGATATTGCGGACGGTCGTGATAAATTCTTCGACGTCCTTCGTCGTGACCTCAATGTCTATGGAGTCCACGTCGGCAAAGCGCTTGAACAGGACAGACTTGCCTTCCATGACCGGTTTGGAGGCCATGGCCCCAAGGTCGCCGAGGCCCAAAATCGCAGTTCCGTTAGAAATAACGGCCACCATGTTTCCCTTGGCTGTGTACTCGTAGGCGAGGTCTTCGTCTTCGGCGATGGCCTTTACGGGAACAGCGACACCCGGGCTGTAGGCAAGCGACAGGTCGCGCTGGGTGCCCATTGGCTTGGTTGGCGTCACCGAAAGCTTGCCGGGCACGGGCTTTGCGTGAAAATCGAGGGCTTCTTGCTCGGTGAAGCTCGGGCGTTTGGCGGTCATGGAGTTTGGCCTTGCGACGAGGGCGATAGGAACGAAGTGCGGGGGACCGTAGGGCGCGCCCCAGTGTCAGACAACCCCAGATACCATGCCGGTTGCGGCTTTCGAATCTGTCACGGAAACGCTAGCGTCCGACCCCATGGCTGACGGCTCCCCTTCCCCCAAGCGCGCAAAAGGCCCTACGCCGTTCATGGCTCAATACCTTGCCCTGAAGGCAGACCATGAAGATGCCCTGCTGTTCTTCCGTATGGGCGATTTCTACGAACTGTTTTTCGACGATGCCGTTGATGCTGCCCAAATCCTGGATATTACGCTGACGGCGCGGGGCGAGCATGATGGCGCGCCCA
>JBCBWQ010000288.1:0-2896 GCA_039817025.1 Pseudomonadota bacterium
AATGGCGTCCCTGAGCTCTGTCTCCAGCTCTTCTGCGTCAGCACCGGCTTCTAAATCGCTGACAATGGCATCGATGAAGTAAGGCTCGGCTTCCATCATCACCCCAGGCGCTTTCAAAGCCGCCTTACCAACCATTCCAGCATCGGCATCGCGGTCTTCTTCAACGGGGGCGACTGCCACGGGCTCGTCGGAGGGCTCACGGATCACAGCCGGCGCTCCCGGAGATGGTGCAGGAGTCTGCGACTCAATCGGGACTGGCATGCCAACGCCCGGAAACGCGCCTGTATTGCCTCCAATATCGACCCCGTCGCCTGCGCCGACTTCACTCGGCTCGGGTTCCAGACCAGGCGCCGGCGGCGGTGGTGGTGGCGGTAGAGGCGGCGCGGGCGGCGGGGTTTCGTCTGCCGTTTCCTCGACCGACATGTCGCTTTCGACGTTCTCAAACGCCTCATCGACCGCACCGCAAGCCGTCAACGCCAATGCAGTTGCGGCTCCAATCCAGAATGCTTGCTTCGCCATAGGTCCCCTCATCTGTCTCCGCCAGCAACTCTAGTCTTGCCCGCGGAAGCCCGTTGCGACAACGAAAATCTCGGGACTGCCCGCCCGGCTTGCGGGCGGTTTGATATGTTTGACACTGGTGTAATGGGCTTTCAGCGTATCCAGAACATCCCGTGTTGCCCCGCCCTGAAAGACTTTTGAGCAAAACGCCCCACCCGGCGCGAGATGCTGGGTCGCAAAATTGAGCGCCATCTCAACCAGGGCGACTGTGCGCAAATGGTCGGTCTGTTTATGCCCTGTGGTGTTCGCAGCCATGTCTGACAGAACAAGGTCCGGCTTTCCGGTCAAACCGGCAAGCATGCTGGCGACATCGGCAGGATCATTGATGTCTCCCTCCACAATGTGAGCGCCTGTAAGCGGCTCAACGGGCAGCAGGTCTATACCCACCAGTTCGCTCGCCCCTTTCTCAAGACAAACCTGCATCCAGCCGCCAGGCGCGCAGCCAAGGTCGACGATGCGTTGACCACGCCGGAGCAATCCCACGCGCTCGTCGATTTCGAGTAGCTTGAAGGCCGCGCGCGCCCGGTACCCAGCATCCTTGGCTTTTTTCACGTACGGATCCGCCAGCTGGCGCTCAATCCAGCGTTTGGAGCTTTCGTCCTTGGCGTTGCGAGCGATGATCTTTCGCTCACTCATGCGACGACCCGATGATTTCTTTGTGTCGCCGGGTCCTTTCCAACGACGTTTCCCGTCATCCGTCATCGCGCTTCGCTTTCGATTTGTTCCGCCGGGCCCCGCCGCGCCTGCGCTTGCGTTTCGGACCATGCATCATCGAAAGAAGCAGCCCCTCGCGAAGGCCGCGATCGGCGACGCGCAACCGGTGTGCGGGAAACACATCCCAAGCCGCATCGATTATGGCGCAGCCCGAAAGCATAAGGCCGGCACGCTCCGGGCCGATTGTGGGCATAGCGGCCCGTCCTTCGGGGCCGGCCTCGCGTAGCCGGTTTATTGCCTGCGCGGCCTCTTCGCGCGCGAGCCAAACGCCATCGACCTTGTCGCGGCGGTACTTGTCGAGATTGAGGTGAAGGCCTGCCAGGCACGTAACCGTCCCGGATGTGCCGATGAGATGCCCCTGCTCCATCGCCTTTGCAGCTGTGTCGTGCCCTTTCCAGCCCCTGAACACGTCTTCGGCATGGGCGCGCATAGCGATATACGCTTCTGCTTCCGGTAAGTGATGGAAGGCCTCAGACAGGGTGACAACGCCGAGCGGTAGCGAGGTCCAGTCGAGGATTGGAGGTTTTTCTAAAACGCCCTTGAAGCCCGCTTCCCTCGCCTTCGCTGCGTTGACAAGCGATAGTTCGGTGGAGCCGCCGCCGACATCGACAACAAGCGCCCGCTCAGCATTTCGGTCGATCAGATTGTGGCAGCCGATAAGCGCCAGCTGGGCCTCCTCCTTCGGTCCGATGATCTTGAAAGTGAGGCCGGTTTCTTCGCGAACGCGGGCGATGAACTCTGCACCATTCTCAGCCTTACGGCAGGCTTCGGTCGCGATACAGCGGACATGTCCAACGCCTTTGGCCTTGAGCTTGGAGCGGATTTTCGTCAGCGCGGCCATGGCACGCTCAATTGAGGCGTCGGATAGGCGACCGGACGCATTCAACCCCTCACCCAAACGCGCAATCTCGGCGTACGAATCCACGACGCGGTAACTCATGCCCCGCGGCTCGGCGATGAGGAGCCGGCAATTGTTTGTTCCAAGGTCGACGGCCGCGTAGAGCGCGGTCGACACCTTTTTTCGCGCCGGGCGCCGGGATTTCGGCCTCCCTGGCACCTGGTCCAGTGGCATGGGTGTCGCCCAAATCTTGTTCGTTGCCTAATTGTGTAGCACATGAAGGGGACGATGAGTAATGGCCCCGGCATCTTTAAGCGCATCGCCCGGCTTTTTGGTGGAAACCCCAAAACCGGGGCGACCAAGGACGGCGCGACCCATGACGCACCCATGCTGATGCTGGACGCGCCGATCGGCCATGCGGGTTCGCCGTTTGGGCGGGTCGCAAAGTTCCAGATCGGCGATGTGGTGCGTCACCGCCTGTTTCCGTTCCGCGGCGTGATCTTTGATGTCGATGCGGTCTTTTCCAACTCGGATGAATGGTACGAAGCGATCCCGGAAGAGGTTCGTCCGTCAAAAAATCAGCCCTATTACCATCTCTTCGCTGAGAATGAGAAAACACACTACGTCGCCTACGTTTCGGAGCAAAACCTGGAGCTCGACGATAGCGAGACGCCCGTCGGACACCCGGATATTCCCGATGTGTTTGATGTTTCCGACAAGGGCTATGTGCTTAAACGCGAGCACGCAAACTAGGCTGTTGATAAAATTTCAGCGAGTTGGGCGGGG
>JBCBWQ010000289.1:0-2884 GCA_039817025.1 Pseudomonadota bacterium
ATCCACGGGCAATGACGGCGTCCGGCGGCGGAGCAGCCGTTAGCCAACCGCCAAGCAGATGGCAGACACTCGCCGAAAGTCGCCTGCCACCGCGTTCGGCCCAATGGCAGCAAACCGTCGAGAGCAAGCCTTAAGGCGTTGTGCCGGCACGCGTAACCACTCTCTCTTTGCGATAGGCACTTGGCGTTTGTCCTGTCTCAAGCTTGAAAGCGCGGTTGAAAGGCCCAATCGACGAGAATCCACAGTCGAGCGCAATGGAAAGAATCGATGTGTTCCGAGTATCGCCGTCTTCCAGCAAAACCTTTGCCGCTTGTATCCGGAACTGATTGACCATGGCGTTGAAATTTCGGAAGCCGAGCGCACCGGTAATTGCGTTCCGAGCCTTGTGGTCCGGCTCATTGAGCCTTTCCGCGAGATCAGCCAATTTCAGTTCCGGTTCGAGGTATATCCGCTGCTCCTGCAACAGCGTGAGAATGCGCTGACCCAATTCAATGCCTTCAGCAGAATGAGCCTCAAAACGGCGCGGCTGACGCTTCCTGCCGGGGTGAGGATGACGCTTCCTGAAGCGCCAGGCCCAAAGGGTCAGCATCACGGCGACACTCGCAGCCAGCATGCGGATCAAATCGCCGGATCGACTGGCCAAGGAGCCCTCCGGTGTGTTGTTCAGCCAGATCACGGCTATGATCACCAAACTAGCATATGCCGACGCGAATGTGAGCCGAAAGCGCCTTTCCGCCAGGGGCAGATCGCTGCGATAGCCGCGCCAAGCTTCCACGAAAGCCAGCAACAGGACCGTTGAACTCAGCAAGGCATGCAGGGTTGCGGCCATGGCCAATCCGGTCGCGATCAACCCAGGGCCATGCAGCGCGCCGCCGAACAGATCGAGAGGCAGACCGATCGCGATTAACCCGCCAACCAGTATTAGTGGCCAGAGCTCCTGTCCCGCATCCTTCTGAAAAAGCGCCCTTGCGAACAACCACGAGAATCCACAGGCCGACGTTCCGGCCATTCCGATGATTGCGCCTACGGTTCCGAGTTCGAAGGCCGTCGAAACCAGGAACGAGGCGATCGAAATCCAGAATGCGATGGCGGCAGCATCGACCGTCCTCATCTCCCAGAAACGAAGTACCGTCTCCAAAGCCGATCCTTCGGCACGATCATGCGATTGGGCTGGTTTCATGAATATCGGCCCTCAAACGAGCTTTTGCATGAATAGACTAGAGAATGCTGGCCGATTTTGAAATCGGCAAGACGACATCCATTGGAATAGTTCTTTCCAATCGGTGACGGGCACGTTCGCCCGTCGCCGCGTAGGAAGCATTCGATGACAGATCTCACATCCCCGCTGAAGGACAGAAGGCTCGGTGGTGACGGGTTACTGGCCTGGTCAGCGCGCGCCTGGTTTTTGACGGCGGTCGTCGGACAATTGGCATTCGTTGGGTTCATCCTCGCCTTTTATGGCGTGAGCACGCTGTTTGGTGATTTTGCGGCATGGAACGAAAAGCCAATGATAGACGGCCATATCGAAGGCGACCGGACGGGAAACGCCATGTTTGCCGTGCACGTGCTGCTGGCATCGGTCATGACCACGGCTGGTCTCATGCAACTCACGCCTCAGATCCGAAACCGGGCACCAACGCTCCATCGGTTCACCGGCCGAGTTTTTCTTGTGACAGCCTGCATACTCGCCGTTGGTGGGCTATGGCTCGGCTGGGTCCGTGAAACGCGGCTGTCCATGGTCAGCCTGTATGCCCTTTCGATCAATGCTCTGCTTATTTTAGCTTTTTCGGCTTTCACGATTCGTCATGCGATCCGCAGGCAGATCGCCACCCATCAGATATGGGCCATGCGGCTCTTCATGGTCGCGAACGGCGTTTGGTTCCTACGGGTCGGCATGATGGCATGGGTCATCATTGCACAGGGCCCCGTCGGCATGAACGGAGCCCTGTCGGGGCCGATGGATGTGGTTTTGGTGTTTGGATGCTATCTGATCCCCCTGGCCCTCTACGAGCTCTACAGATCGGCGAGCGCGAGCGCACATATGCCGATCAAGGTCGCGGTGGCTGGGCTTGTCGGGGTGGCGACAGCAGTAACTGCTCTCGGGGTGTTTGGGACGGTCGCCTTCATGTGGTCTCCCTACCTTTGACGCGTCCAGAGAATGAGCCGCAAGCCAGCCCGCCTACCGGACGTGCGTGTTGCTCTGCCGATCGTTTCCAATCGGTGGGCACACGGTGCTTACTCTTCGAAACTTGGAGTGCCAGGCCGCTCAATGGGACCCGTATCCGTCTGTTCTTGCGGCGAAAACCTGGCGCACCCAATAGGATTCGAACCTATGACCTCTGCCTTCGGAGGGCAGCGCTCTATCCAGCTGAGCTATGGGTGCGTTCGGGGCGGTTTAGGCGAAGCTGAGGCGATAGGCAATCGGTCTTGAGCGCTTGCAAATCTGCCGAATTGAACGAAGAGTCTCTGCGCGCTGCCGGATGGCGCTGAAGACAAAGGTTTGGGCCATGGCTGCTGACGTTTCGCAAATCACTTCAAGGCTTTCGACGGTCGCGGCGGCCGCTCTCCTTTTTGCCGCGTGCGACGCGGTGCAGCTGCCTACCGATGATGGTCCGGCTCCGACGCCGCCCGAAGTCTCTGAGGAAACCCAAGCAGACTCCACAGTTCAGCCCGCCGGTGCCGAACGCACTGGAGCGCCCGCTGTATGGACACTGTCCGACGAAGACACCACCATCCACCTGTTCGGGACGGTCCACGTCCTTAAGCCTGAAATGACGTGGCGCACGCCAGACTTCGATGCGCTCGTCTCAACCGTGGATACGATCTATTTCGAGGCAGACGTCACCAGCGGCGCAATAGCGGCCTGCGCTTCGTCGCTGGTGAC
>JBCBWQ010000028.1:0-18945 GCA_039817025.1 Pseudomonadota bacterium
CTCTTGCGATAGATATCGCAAGAGCCACATTCCGGACGGACCTGGCTATCAGGAAAAGTTCTATTTCCGCCCTGGCGATACCGGATTCAAAGTCTGGACAACGCAAAAGGGCCGGATCGGCGTTGGTATTTGCTGGGACCAGTGGTTTCCGGAAGCTGCACGGGCCATGGCCCTGCAAGGCGCTGACGCGCTTGTGTATCCCACGGCGATTGGCGCTGAGCCACAAGACCCATCGCTAGATACAGCGGCCCGTTGGCGACGCGCGATGCTTGGCCACGCGGTCTCAAATGTCATGCCTGTGTGTGCGGCCAACCGGATCGGAAATGAGGATGGCCAGGTCTTCTATGGCACCAGTTTCATTGCAGATCAGACCGGAGATGTTGTCTCAGAATTGGGTCGCTTGGATGCCGGCGTGATCACAGCGCGGTTTGATCTTGATGCGATTGAAACCGAGCGGTCTGCCTGGGGGTTTTTCAGGGACCGGCGGACCGATCTCTACAAGGACCTGCTTTAAGCAGCAGACTTTGCCAGCTTACGCGCCGGTTTGATCCACTCCTCAGGGGCAGCGCGGCCGCGACCTGAGAGTCGGCCTGCGACCCAGGTCGCATCTTTCTTGGACCATTCCGCGATCTGGCTGAAGTGGAATATGCCCAGTTCATTGAGCGCTTTGGCGACTTTGGGCCCGATGCCCTTGATCTTGGTCAGGTCGTCAGCGGTTCCGTCCGGCTTGGCATAGAGCGTCGGTGTCTTTGGCGTTGCTTCGGCAGCTGACTTGCCGTCCCGTTTTGGCGGCTCGGATTTCGGTGCAGCGCCGGCGTCATTTGCCGGCGTTCCCATGGGCGTTGCCCGCTGCAGGCGGTCAAACCAATCCGTCATCATAGCGCCCGGCGTCTTGTAATTCGTGCGCATCCACTCCGGCGTTGCCGATAGCAGGTTAGCCGTATGCTCCCATTGGCGCAGGTTGCGATCGGCCATGGCCTGAAAGGCGTCGCGCATGGCGGCCTCATCCATCATGGCAGCAGGGGAAAAGACCGGAAGCTCAACCGATACCCATGCGACGGGTGCTTTGCCGGGGCGCGCCATCTGGTCCATAGCATCGAACCAGCGTTTCTGTGCATCCAGGGACGATTCAAGCAGCGTGGCTGCGACGTCACCAAAGGCTTTGAACGGGTCGTACTGCATGGCTCTCTCCGGTTTCCCCTACGTATATCAAACCATGTTGCGCTGCACAATAACCGCTCTCTTAATGCGGCGCTCATACTTTCGCCCGGAATTTGCGTCTTAGGCTTGATGAATGTCAGACGTTTTTCCTTCTCCCGAAACAGGCCGTGTTCTCGTTTTTGATAGCGGGGTTGGTGGCCTTACCGTGGCCGATGAAATCGCCCGGCTCGCGCCGGGGCTGACCATCGATTATGCTGCTGACACGGGGTTTTTTCCCTATGGCGACAAGTCGGACGAGGATCTCCGCGCCCGTGTGCCCGCCGCCGCCAAAGCCTTGTGTGCTGTCGCTCAACCTGATGTCTTCGTGATCGCCTGCAACACGGCCAGCACGCTCGCCTTGGCCGAAACCCGCGCGGCACTCGGTATCCCTGTCGTTGGGACGGTTCCGGCGATCAAGCCAGCAGCAGCCAACAGCCAAACCGGCGTGATTGGCTTGCTCGCAACGCCGGGAACACTGGCGCGGGATTATACCGCAAGGCTTGTCGCGGAGTTCGCATCTGAGACCCGCATAATACCCTACGGAAGTGTGGACCTTGTCCGATTGGCAGAGGATGTCGCTGCTGGTGCCGAACCGGACCTGGACCGGATTGGCACCATTCAATCTTTCCTCTTCGATGCGCCTGGTGGAGAGCGCATCGATACGATCGTTCTGGCCTGCACCCATTTCCCGCTTATCCGGGACGCGCTGGGCAAAACAGCACCTCGAACCGTCACCTATATCGACTCAGGTGCCGCAATCGCCCGCCAGACGCTGCGGGTGCTGAATCAGCATTCGGCAAACACTGCAGCGGCATCGTCCTATGCCACCAGCGCTGAACCCAGCGATGCCGTGCTCTCCAAAGCCGTTAGGCTGAGGGGGTACAGCCCGCCGAGACGGGTGGACGTTTCAGGCTAACCGCCGGCCCGCCGGCGGTGTGTGAACGGCACGATCTCCGCAGACTGCGCGTAAGCGCTTGCGAATGGCACATCCGAAACCGCGACCGTTTCGTAGTCGCCGAAGCCGTTAAAGCGCGTCGCCATGCTCGTGCCATAGGCTCCAAGATTGCCGAATTCGACATAGTCGCCTTCAGCAATTGAGGCGGGCAGGTTCAGCGGCGCGGCGAATTGGTCGGCGCTGTCGCAGGTCGGTCCATACACACGGAAGGCGCTGCATTCGGTATCGGCCTTGATCGTACCGTCCGCCCCAATGACGCGCACCGGATAGGCCCAGCGCTCGTGTACGGCGTCATACAGCGCGCCATAGCCGCCATCGTTCAGGAACACGGCATCTTCGCGCACAAGGTCCACCCGGGTCAGGAGAGAGGCCCCTTCGGCCGCGATGGCCCGTCCGGGTTCGCACCAGAAGTCTGCATTCTCAAGAACCATCATGTCCTCGAAGGCGGCATGAATTGCGTCCATGTATGCGCTCAGCGGCGGTGGGGTCATGCCTGGATAAACCGCTGGAAAGCCGCCACCGACGTCCACGATATCGACCGTTACGCCAGCGTCGACGATCAGCGATGACGCATCGGCCATGGCATCCCGATAAGCCTGTGGGTCCATGCACTGGCTGCCGACATGGAAACAGACGCCGAGTTCATCGGCATACGCGCGCGCAGCGCGTAACAGTCCCGGCACGTCCGCCGGCGCGGCACCGAATTTGCCGGTCAGGGGCAGGGCCGATCCAGCGCCCGACGTCTTGATACGAATGATCAGCTGCAGGTCCTTTGCGCCGCCGGTCTCTTCAATGATCTTTTGCAGCTCGGCTTCGCAATCGAGGGCGAAGATATTGCAGCCGAACTCGTGATAAGCGCGCGAAATGGCCCGGCGGGATTTGACCGGGTGCATGAAGGCAAGGCGCGCCTCCGGGCACCGCTCGGCGATCAACTCAAGTTCCGCCTCGGAGGCCACATCAAACCAGCGAACGCCTGCAGAATAAATCGCATCGATCATCCACGGCTCTGGATTGACCTTTACAGCGTACAGGACATCGCCGTCGAAATTGTCCACGAACCACTGCGCCGCTGCCATGGCCTTTTCAGGCCGGGCGCAGATGACCGGGTCGTAGGCCGGTACCTCAGAAACAAAAGAGAGGGGGGAAAGGTGGCGTTCCAACGCACTGGTCTCCAAGTCTGTTAAACCCGGTCGGCGTTAGTGCGCGCCCATCTAAGGGCTGAGGTCCGCCTTGAATTGAAGGCGTCATATATCCGCGATCTGCATATTGTAAAGGGGTATGGGTGTGAAATTCGCGTTACGGTGGGTGCAGAAGGGCAGGGGCCCGATTGACCAGTCCCGGCGCAGCGGCGAGGGAACAAGACGATGATACGCATGGCACGTCTCTTGGCAGCGATGGCCTGCCTTGCCGCCTGTGGCGATGGCGGACTTTCGCGCTTCGACGGCGAAGACGTGCCACCCCCGCCGCCCATCGGACAGGCTGAGCGCGTGCGGATTGTCGGCTCCTCCACCGTCGCCCCATTCTCAACCACCGTTGCTGAGCACTTCGGTGCCGCGACGCGTTTTGCGACCCCGATTGTTGAAACCACGGGCTCCGGCGGTGGATTCAAGGCGTTTTGCCGGGACATTGGCCCGGACGAACCTGCCATTGCCAACGCCTCCCGACGCATCAAACCGTCTGAAATCGAGCTTTGCGCAGCCGCCGGCGTGACCCAGATCGTCCCGGTGCCTATCGGCTATGACGGCATCGTTCTCGCCAACGCCAAAACCGGCCCGCGCTTTGATATCACTAAAGCCCAGCTCTATCTCGCCCTTGCTGACGCGCTGCCCGATGGAGACGGCCGCTGGCGCAGCAACCCGCATGAGTCCTGGTCTGATGTTGATCCAGCCTTACCGGACGAGCCGATCCTGGTTTCTGGCCCCCCGCCGACCTCCGGGACCCGTGACGCGTTCGTCGAGATCGCCATGGAAGCCGGTGCCTTAGCATTGCCGGAGCTGCAGGCACTGAAGACGAACGACCCAGATGCCTTCCTTGCCCGGGCCCACACCATCCGCACGGATGGCGCGTGGATCGACTCTGGCGAAAACGACACCGCCATCATCCAGACCTTGATCAAGAACCCGGCTGCGCTCGGCGTGCTCGGATATTCCTTCCTTGATCAGAACGCTGATCGCGTCAAAGCCGCCAAGATTGCTGGTGTAGAGCCAACATTCGAGGCGATTGCGTCGGGTGACTATACGATTTCCCGGTCGCTGTATTTCTACGTCAAAGCGCAAAACCTGCCCCTGACGCCGGGACTATTGGAGTACGTCGACGCGTTCACTGCAGAAGATACATGGGGGCCCGATGGATATCTTGCCGAAAAAGGGCTGATCCCTCTTCCCGAGGCGCGCCGGGCAGAAGTTCGCGCGGCCGCACTGGCGCTTGAGCCCCTTGGCCCTGAGGATACCTAAAGCGTACCGGCCTCGCGTGCGATGCGCATGAGATGGTCTTCAAGGCGTTTGGACTGTTTTGTCAGGTTGAACTGGTCCAGTGCCAGTGCTCGCCCTGCTTCTCCCATCCGCCGCGTCTGATCGGGGTTCGCCAGCAGTTTCGATAAACGGTCCGCCAAGGCAGCGTCATCGCCCTCATCCACAAGGTAACCGGTCTCCCCGTCACGCACACATTCAGGAATTCCGGCATGGCGGGTCGCCGCCAGAGCGCATCCCGATAGCATCGCTTCGATACAGACAAGCGGCAGGCCCTCGGCGTCACCCGATGGCGCGCGTTTCGAAGGCACGCAAACGATGGCGGCCTCCGCAAAATGGCTCGGCATGTCGTCAGCGGGAATCCAGCCAGGCAACTCGGCGTCGACACCAGCCGCTTGAAGATCAGCCACAAGCCTGGCTTTCAGGTCCCCGTCGCCGAGCAAACGAACCCGCCAGTCGCCCAGCTGGTCCTTCAGGGTGGCCAGCGCCGCAATCAGCGTGTCGATCCCTTTTTTCTCTGTCCACCGCCCGGCAAACAGGAGGATGTTCTGTTTCTCTCCGGGGCTGAACCGCTCAGGGTCTGCTGTATTGTGGTGGACGATCATTTTCTCGTCCGGTGCGCCCTTTGCCAGTAGTTCTCTCCGGATGAAGTCCGAGCACGGCAGGATTAAAGCGGCCTCCTCCCAGAGGTCGGCCCTTCGACGATTGTAGACCCGTAGCGCACTGTTCTTGGTGTTCGTTGTCTTGGTGGCATCGCCGCCATAATACGTTACCGCCAGCGGCAAGTTCATTGCCCGCGCAATGGGCAGCGCGTAAGCGCCTGACTTGCCGAAGCTTGCGTGGATCGCAACCGGCTCCAGCACGCTCAATCGATCAAGCAGGGCCTTCGAGACGCGGCCGGCCTGTTTGAAACCTGCCTCGCCAAGCGGTGGCGCGTGAAATTTGGACAGGTCAATGGCATCGACCCCCTCCGGCGCTGCGCCGCGAAACTCATGGCCGATGAAGACGGGTCTGAGTGCTTCGAATGCTTTGTAGCCACGCGGGATAAAGCTCTCCGATGGCGTAAACATCTTGTCTGAATAGGCGAGGATCGTGCGCGGTGTCATGGCGGGGTCCGTGGCGGTCTGGCGTGGTCCTAAGGCGCGCGCGGCGATCTGCCAACTGTTCCAGGTGCCCCAACCGCTTGTCGCTGGCCGCGCAGCCCTTTACACACCGCGCTGGACTACGTCAGGACACGCCTATGACCGCCTACCGCCTGTTCGGGGCCGAAACCTCGCCCTATTCGCTGAAAGTGCGCTCATACCTGCGCTACAAGGATATCGGCTTTGAGTGGATCCCACGGTCTGCGGCGACCGAGGAAGAGTTCCGCGCCCATGCCAGTGCGCCGACGGTGCCGCTTCTGATTTTTCCGAATCGGCCCGCCAGCCAGGATTCGACAGCGATGCTGCTGGCCCTGCAGACCGACCACAAAGAGCCAGAGTCTGTTCCCGATGACCCGGCCTGCGAGGCGCTTGCACTGATCCTTGAGGATTACGCCGATGAGTGGCTGAACAAGGCCATGTTCCGGTGCCGCTGGGGCGATATGCCCGACAAACGCCATGCTGCAGGGCGTGTCCTCAACCAGCTCTTTGCTGGCAAGACCCCGCGCGACCGGAAAAAGGCCGAAAACCAGATCATGGATTCCATGGCGGCGCGGCTCCCCCTCGTCGGAGCTGACGAGGGCAATGCGGGAACCCTGAAAGAGTCCTTCCATCGTTTTGCCAAGCTTCTGGATGCCCATTTGCAGGAACATTTGTTCCTGTTCGGTGGCAAGCCGTCCATCGCGGATTTCGCCCTCGCCGGTCAGCTCCAGCAGCTGCTGATGGACCCGACCCCCGGTGAGTGGCTGCGCGAACGCGCGCCGTTCGTCACCGCCTGGTGTGAATTCATGGAAGATCCAAAGGCCGGCGCGCCCTTCAAGTCCCTGCCCGAGCTGGAAAGCACGTTGCTGCCGATCTTCCAGGATGAAGTATCGCGCACATTTTTGCCCTGGGCCGCGGCGAATGCCGCCAGTGCGTCTCGTCGCAAGAAAGCGTTCTCGGTAACGCTTGATGACGGGATGTTCGAACAATCGACCCAGCGCTACGCCGCAAAATCGTTCAAGGAGATGAAGAAGAAAGTGGCACGTCTCGCCAAGAAGGCAGACACGCTCCAATCCTTCCTCGATACGGCCGGCGCGAAGGTCATTCTCGATTAACCGCGCCGCGTCAGCGCCACATTACGGCTTGGTCATCTTGAAATCGCCCCACTACACGCTTCGCCGCGCCGCAAAGCCTTGTTTTTTTGTCATGAAGCAAGAGGGGCTTCCGAGATCAGCCTCTTGAGGGTTACAAGGCCAGAAGAGCCATGGTTTGGCTACGGATGGAATGAACACGGCAGGGAGGACACGCGCATGGCGACGCTGGCACTGGTAGACGACGACGAAAACATCGTTGCGTCCCTGAAGATCTTTTTCGAAGCCGAAGGTTACCAGGTCCGCACGTACCATGACGGCGAGGCAGCCCTTCCAGCGCTGACGGAGACCCCGCCCGATATCGCCATCCTCGATGTGAAGATGCCGAAGATGGACGGGATGGAGCTGTTGCGGCGCCTGCGCCAGACGTCCGAACTGCCCGTGATCTTCCTGACGTCGAAGGATGAAGAAATCGACGAAGTGATCGGGTTCAACATTGGCGCGGACGATTTCGTGCGCAAGCCCTGCTCGAACCGCCTCCTCGCCGAGCGCGTCAAAGCTGTTTTGCGCCGGGCCCGCGGCGGCGTTGCCGGCCCGGAAGAGGGGGACCACAAGCCGATCGTGCGCGGCCGGCTCACGCTCGACCCCAATCGCCATGCCTGCAATTGGGACGGCCACCCGGTGCGTCTCACCGTCACCGAGTTCCTGATCCTGCAATCGCTCGCCCAGCGCCCCGGCTACGTGAAGTCGCGCGACCAATTGATGGACGCTGCCTATGACGACCAGATCTATGTTGATGACCGGACGATCGACAGCCACATCAAGCGCCTGCGCAAGAAGTTCCGCGAAGTCGATGGCGAATTCGATGCGATCGAAACGCTCTATGGTGTTGGGTACCGCTACACCGAGAGCTGACCCGCGGCGGGCCCCCGCGCATCGGTATGTCTGATCGGCACGCCGCGCCCAAGGACCGCCTAGTCTAAAGCCCCAGCCGCCAAGTCCAGTTTGGCAGGGCGAGCACCAAGAGTGCGAATACGATCGCGATCAGGATGCACAGCGGCGAATAATACAGCCGGTTCAGCCGGACGAATGGCTGTTCGGGCGCAACGCGCTCAAAAGCCGGCAGGATGCCAAGCAGACCCCGCATGCCGAAGACAAAAACGAGCGCTGCCCCACCAAGCGCCAGTAACTCCCGAGGAATGCGCACAGGCACCAGATCGCGCAGCGCCAACGCCCACGCGGCTGCTCCGATCAGGCACAGGGCGACGACAAAGCTCGCAAATCGCGGAGGCATGCGTTCAATGTTGCGCGAGCCGACGACGGTTCTCGCCAGAGATTGCTCGCTGGCGCACGGCCAATTGGACCCCGCGGCCCAAGCCATGTGGATCAGGCCAATCCCGGCAAGCACAAGGGCAAGACAACACGCGAGCAAGTTCATCGCGCTGAGATTACCACGCTCCACCGCCTTGCCGCCAGCGCCGCCTTTCAATAGCCATAGCGCAACAGTGAAACTTTCGAACCAAGGAGGCCGCCATGGCCCATGCCGATCCCGAAAACACGCTCCTGATGGAGACAACAAAAGGCTCCGTCGTTATCGCGCTGAAGCCCGATCTTGCGCCAAACCACGTCGCCCGCATCAAGGAGCTTGCCCGCGAGGGGTTCTATGACGGCATCGTATTTCACCGCGTGATTGACGGCTTCATGGCGCAGGTCGGCTGCCCGAATGGCACGGGGATGGGCGGATCCGACAAGCCGGACCTGAAGCAGGAGTTCAATGCAGAGCCCCACATGCGCGGCACCTGTTCCATGGCGCGGACCAACGATCCAAACTCCGCCAATTCTCAGTTCTTTATCTGT
Source organism: Pseudomonadota bacterium (assembly GCA_039817025.1). Lineage (GTDB taxonomy): Bacteria > Pseudomonadota > Alphaproteobacteria > Caulobacterales > Hyphomonadaceae > JANQQC01. The sequence goes on from JBCBWQ010000028.1 coordinate 8,693, forward strand.
TTTGATGAAGCGGGCTTCCTTGACCGGCAATATACGGTTTGGGGCGAAGTCACCGAAGGCATGGAGACCATTGACCAACTCAAACGCGGCGAGCCGGTGCGCGATCCGGACTCCATCGTCAGCATGAAAGTCGCAGCCGACGCCTAACGGCGCGGTGAGCGATACGGCGACACACCCATGGCCGATACGAAGCGTTCCATAAGGCCCGACTGGCTCCGCTCTAGCCGGGTCTTCGGGTCGCGCATCGCCCGGCTGATCTTTGCATCCAATCTCGCGGGACTCGCGATCCTGATCATTGGCGCGATGGTGCTCAATGAAATGCGCGCGGGCTTCGTGGTTGCCAAGAAGCAGGATCTTGCCGGTCAGGCGCAGATTTTCTCCAACCTGATGAATGAGGGCGCAACCCGTGGACGCCCCGAGCCTGCACTGGAGATCGAAGACGCCCGCGCGATTATTCGTTCGCTGAACCTGCCGCCCCAGGTGCGGGCCGTTGTTCGCTTGCCGGATGACGCGGTCGTTGCCGACAGTTTTTTCCTGTCCGAGCGTGTGGATGTCACAGCGCTCCCGCCAATACAGGAGCCAGGAGCGGTCACGCGCCTTGGAGCGGGACTGTCCGATTGGGCCACGTCGATTTTCTCAAGCCTCCTGCCTGATCGCGGCGGATCAGCCGTTCGCACGCGAACCTTTGAAGAAGAATTCGACATTGCCGAGGCCGGCGGCGAAGCGGCCAGCCAGCGGTTTTCCGATCGGGGCCAGCGCGTCATTTCGGTGTCGGTGCCAATCCAGCGCGTATCTGCCGTGGTCGGTATCCTCACCATCGAAGCCAGCGATATTGATGAGATCATCCGTGCAGAGCGCGCGGCGCTGGTGCCCTTCATTGCCATTGCGGTGCTTGTTGCCTTCATAACATCCGGTCTTCTCACCTTGGGGATTGCCCGGCCTTTGCGCCATCTTTCCCTGTCAGCGGACCGGATCAGGGCGGGGTCGTCTGAAAAGCTCAGCTTGCCCAAACTCACCCGACGCAATGATGAAATCGGCGAGCTCGCCATGAGCATGGAAGCCATGACAAATGCGCTGTTTGAACGCATCGTCGCCAATGAGCGCTTCGCCGCCGATGTTGCCCATGAGCTGAAAAACCCGCTCACATCGATCCGGTCAGCAGTGGAAACCGTTGAGCGCGTCAAGGATGATCCGGAAGCTTCAGCGCGTCTGCGCGGCGTGATCGCCAAGGATGTGCAACGGCTGGACCGGCTGATTACCGATATTTCCAACGCCTCGCGCCTTGAGGCGGAAATCACGCGCACCCCCACAGAACAGCTCGATATTGGCCGTTTTGTCTCTGATATTGTGCAGACCTATGCCGCCGTCGCCGATCAGACGTCTGTTCCGGTGCGCTTCTTCGATCGCACCATGGGCGCTGGGCTTCTCGTGCGCGGCAGGGAAGGGCCGCTCGGCCAGGTCTTCCGCAACCTCATCGACAATGCGATCTCCTTTTCACCGAAGGGAGCCGAAGTCCGCGTCACGCTCGATCAGGCCGCTAAGGGGCCGCGAACGATTGCGCGCGTTACCGTCGACGATGATGGCCCCGGTATTCCAGAGGATAAGCTGGAGAAGATCTTCGAGCGCTTCTACACAGACCGCCCCGCCGGCGCTGCCTTTGGAAATAATTCCGGACTCGGCCTGTCCATCGTGAAACAGATCATTGCCACCCATCGCGGCGAGGTTTCCGCAAGCAATCGGCCCGAAGGTGGCGCGCGGTTCACCATCGATCTTCCGGCGTCGTAAAGGTGTCTAGCCCGGCATGATCGGGCGCGGTCCATAGCCGCCCATTGCGATCAACCGGTCATACATCACAAGCGCCCCGGCCAGGCTCACATTGATGCAGAACTTGGTCGGAATTTTCACGACGTGGTCGCACCGGGCCAGCATGTGAGGCGTCAAGTCTCCGCGCTCGCGTCCGAGCACATAGGCCGCCGCCTGGGGATGCCGGAACCTCGGCAACTCCACGGCGTCATCCGTCAGCTCCACCCCCACAAGCTGGCACCCCTTTGGCAGCGCCATGTCGTCCATCGTATCCCACTGGTAATAGGGCACGGATTTGAAGGTCTTTGATGTGTCCGCCTTATAGGCAAGGCGCACCTTGTCATCGGCATTGACCGAAAACACGAAACTCGCATCGAACGCGTTGGCCGTGCGCATCAGCGCGCCGAGGTTCATCGGCTTTGAGATGCCTTCTGCGCCGATCGCGAAGTAGCCTCGCATGACCTAAATCCCTCCCGTCGTCAGCCTGCGAATGACCACAAGCCCAAGCAGCAGGATCGGCGCAACCCGTGTCACCGTCCGCGCGAGCGAAATGTGGCCAACAGCCTTCGGATAGGTTGCTGAGATATGCGCAGCGCGCTCGGTATCCACGATGCCAGAGGCCGCAGCCTTCACGGCCGCATCGTCGGCGGCTTCGTGTCCGTCCCCGAACGTGTCCGCCAAAGCAAGCCGTAGCGCCATCGCTGCTGCCATCCGCATCTGCACCGCCAGCGCAAAGGCAAACCCCAGCACCCCGACGCCGGTCCAGAACAGGACCGCATACATCATGGCCGCGTCGAGACCTCGAACCGGCCCGCCGACGTTGCAATGCCGCGCTTCATTCCTTCTGCATTGAACGGCGTTTCCACAGTGCCGAGCACGTCTACCGAAATCAGGCCGCCATCCCCGCCCAGCAGGCCAACATCGTCGATGACGCCTGCCGCCGCGTCGCGAAGGCTTTGCCGACCATGGCGGACGCGAGCGGATACATCAGCCGCTGCATTCGCGCGGATAAAGTACTCGCCCTGTCCGGTGCACGACACGGCCACGCGCTCATCGGCCCAGGTGCCTGAGCCTAGCAGGGGCGAGTCGCCAACCCGGCCAGGCTGTTTGCCGAGCAGCCCACCTGTGGAGGTCGCCGCCGCCAGCCGGCCAGCGCTGTCCCGCGCCACCGCCCCGACGGTTCCATGGGCAAGCTCGCCTTCCCGCACCCGACGCGTCACGCTCGGCTTGTAATACGCCTTGGGATTCCAGACCCGCTGCAGACCCTGAGCATCGGCAAAACTTGCTGCGCCCTTTCCCACCAGAAGGACGTGGACTGACTTGTCCATCACCGCGCGCGCGGCGTGCACGGGGGAGCGGAAGCCCCGAAGCGCCGCCACGGCTCCGGCATTGCGTGTCGGCCCATCCATGATCGCTGCATCCAGCTCCCAGCGCCCTTCAGCATTGGGACACGCGCCTCTTCCGGCGATGTGAAACCCGCTCTCCTCAAGCGCGCGAACCATGGCCTGCACGACGTCAATAGCTGCGGCTCCGGCGGCCAGCGAAGCAGCCCCGGTTTTCAGCGTTTGCGCCATATGGGCTTCGGCTTCGGTGTAATTGCCCCTGATCGGGCCTGCGCCGCCGTGGAGGGCGAGCGTCCATTCCTTTGACATTCCGTGGTCCTGTGGTCCAAGACTTTGCGTGACACCGCTACAGGCGGCGACGAAAAAAACAAGCGACCCGTCTGATGAGTCGCAGCAAATATAAAGAGGGAGGCCCGAGCGCCTATGAAAGCGATTCTGTCCAAGGAGCCGGGTGGCCCAGACGCACTTGTTCTCGAAGATGTCGCCGCCGCAGAGGCTGGTGACGGCCAGGTCGTGCTGGAGGTAAAGGCCATAGGCGTGAACTATCCGGACGTTCTGATCATCCAGGACATGTACCAATTCAAGCCGGAACGGCCATTCTCTCCCGGCGGCGAAGTATCAGGCATCGTCAAATCCGTGGGTCCCGGCGTGACCACGCTCAAGCCGGGCGACCGTGTGATCGGCTCCTGTGGCTGGGGCGGAATGCGTGAGGAACTGGTCATCGACGCTGGCCGCTGTATCCCCATCCCCGATGAAATGCCGTTCGAGGAAGCGGCAGCCTTCATTATGACCTATGGCACATCCCATTACGCTCTGAAGGATCGCGGCCACGTAAAGCCTGGTGAAAGCCTGCTCGTGCTCGGCGCAGCCGGGGGCGTCGGCCTTGCCGCAGTCGAGCTCGGCAAGGCCATGGGCATGACCGTCATCGCCGGCTGCTCCAGCCAAGAGAAAGTGGACCTTTGTCTGGAAAAGGGGGCCGACAAGGGCCTCGTCTATCCGCGCGGACCGCTCGACCGAGCCCAGCAGAAAGAGCTGTCGAACGAGATCAAGACGCTCGGCGGGGGCGGTGTTGATGTTGTCTATGACGGTGTGGGCGGTGACTATGCTGAACCGTCTGTGCGGGCGATGAACTGGGACGGTCGGTTCCTTGTTGTTGGCTTCCCTGCCGGCATTCCCAAGCTTCCGCTCAATCTTACGCTGCTCAAATCGTGCAATGTGGTCGGCGTGTTCTGGGGCGCGTTCGTTGCGCAGTTCCCGAAAGAGAACGCTGCAAACGTTGCGGATCTCTTCCAGCTTTATTCAGAGGGCAAGATCAAGCCCCACGTCTCCAACGCCTATCCGCTCGATCAGGCGCCCGCCGCCATCACCGAGCTGATGGAACGCCGCGCCAAGGGCAAAGTCGTGGTGACGCTCTGATCGGCTCCGAAGCGCACCCGCCGCGCATCGTCTCTTCCGCGTTGAAGGATGAGCGCGTTGTCCATGGCTTCTTTGGCCGGCAGGGCGGTGTGTCCTCGGGGCTCTATGAGAGCCTGAACGTCGGCCCGGGATCCGGCGACGACCCTGCCGCCATTGAGCAGAACAGAGACAGCGTCCGCATGGCCATGGGCGCCGATGCGCTGCTCTCCTGCTACCAGGTCCATGGCCGCAACGTGGTTACCGTGGATGCGCCATGGACTGAGCGGCCCGAAGCAGACGCCATGGTCACAGCAACACCGGGACTGGCGCTCTGCATTCTTACCGCAGACTGCGTGCCGATCCTCTTCGCCGACAAACAGGCGCGCATCATCGGTGCGGCCCATGCCGGATGGAAGGGGGCCGTTGCCGGTGTCGCCGAAGCCACGCTGGACGCCATGGTGGCGCTGGGTGCAACCCGGTCCCGGATCAAGGCAGCCATCGGCCCGTGCATCCAGCAGGATAGCTATGAGGTCGGCCCGGATTTTCGCGACGCCGTTCTGCCCGAGGCCCCCTGGGCGGTGAACCTGTTCAGGCCGGGCGATGGCGACCGATTGCACTTCAATCTGCCGGTCTTTGTGAAGAACAAGCTCATCAAGGCCGGCTGCGCCTATGTCGACCTCTTGCCCGACGACACCTGCACGCTGGAGACGCAATACTTCTCCAATCGTCGCCGCAACCATCGCGGCGAAGCAGACTATGGCCGAAACGCATCAGTGATCCTGCTTCGCTGAAAAACGCTGCCCGTGCCCGTTGCGACTCGCCGGGCTTTGTTACACAAGCGTGACAATCCAATCGCCTGCGGGGGCCCACCGATGAAACTGATTTCGTGCAATGCGAACCGGCCCCTCTCTGAGGCCATTGCGGACTATCTCGATGCACCGCTGACCGACAGCGAAATGAAGCGTTTTGCCGACAATGAGCTATTTGTGCGCATCAATGAGAACGTCCGCGGGGAGGACGTGTTCGTCATCCAGTCCACATCCTTCCCGGCCAATGACAATCTCATGGAGCTGCTGATTTGCATCGACGCGCTGGCCCGCGCCTCGGCCCGCAGGATCACCGCCGTCATTCCATACTTCGGCTATGCCCGCCAGGACCGGAAGACCGATGGCCGCACGCCCATTTCCGCCAAGCTCGTCGCCAATCTCATCTCCACCGCCGGCGCAGACCGCGTGCTCACCATCGACCTCCATGCCGGCCAGATTCAGGGCTTCTTCGATGTGCCCACCGACAATCTCATCGCCGCGCCCGTCATCGAGGAAGACATCCGCACCCGCTATAATGGCGACGACCTGATGATTGTCTCGCCCGATGTCGGCGGCGTTGTGCGCGCCCGGTCGCTCGCCAACCGCCTCGGCGTTAACCTTGCCATTGTCGACAAGCGCCGCGAGCAGGCGGGTGTCTCTGAAGTCATGAACATTATTGGCGACGTGGAGGGCCGGCGCTGCATCATGGTCGACGATATCTGCGATTCCGGCGGTACGCTGTGCAACGCTGCCGCCGCGCTGAAAGAGAAGGGCGCGACCGACGTGTCCGCCTACGTCACCCATGGCGTGCTGTCCAACAAGGCGGTCCAGCGGGTCGAGAAATCGGTCCTCGATGAGATCGTGATCTGCGACACGATTGCCCCGCGCCCGGAGGACGTGAAATCAAAGGCGCTGCGCGTCCTGCCCATCGCCCCGTTGCTGGGCGAAGCCATCCGCCGCATCGCCAATGAGGAAAGCGTGTCGAAACTCTTCGACTAAAGCTGCCAGAGCCCGTGTTCGATGCCGCCGAGGATATGGATCGCAAACGTGCCTTGCCCGGGACGCTCAGTGGCGCGCCTGGCGAAGGTCGCGCCCGCGCGCTCGTCCGCGCGGATGGCGGCCTCTATGTCTGATACGCCAAGATAGGGGCGCACCACAGGGGCCTCATCCTCGTGCAGGGGGCCCGCGCGCCGATCCGCGCACCGCCCGTCAGCGCAGCGCCCCGCGCCCCGCCAAGTCCCGCTTCCGGGGCGCTAAACGACACGCCATGCTGCGCCGCGAGCGCTGTACACGTCGCCTCAGCTTCGGGCGTCCCTCCGCATGGCCAAGCTAACACCTAACCCCAAACCGGGCAGGCGCCAAAGGCTGCTGGGGGCGCATTTTGAGACATTAGAATGCAGGCCTGATTGCTCAGAAACGAGAGACTAAATTAACTGCTCTTGAATTGCTGAGCGTGCGAACCAATATCGCGGAGGCTTGATCAACGGGTCACCCATGGTGAGTGCGCCCATTTGTGTTGGCAGGCATGAAATAGGAGAACTACCATGAACGCTCAATCGAGTGAACCATATTACTTTACCTTCCACAAATGCAGAAATATTTCGTCCCCTGAAGATGATGCAGCGGGACGGAGGGTCTACTCTGGATCTGCTCCGGCGTCGTCAATAATTGGTCTGCAGGACAACGAAAATGTCCGCGAATACTTGGTGGACGCAAAAGGCAAGCAACGCAAATCGCCAACGTTGGTCCATCAAGCCATTCGAAAAACACTTAAGGAAACGCCAGACATCTTTGGGGTTTTAAACGGTGGAACTGTGCTGGTCGCAAGATCCGCCGAAATTGACGACAAAAAACGTGAGCTGATTCTTAGCGACGCTAGCATCATCAACGGGTCTCAGACGCGTGGTGAAGTTCAACGTTACTTCGATAATCGCAGTAAAGACGAGACCAGTGACCCTAGCATCAAGTTCGAGATCATTGTGACCGATGATGATGATTTAATCGCTGAGATTTCAATTTCTCGCAATTTCCAAAATGATGTCAAGCCTATCTCCATCGCCGGCCGCCGCGGTCAATTGGACGAGTTGGAAACGAGTATCCAAACTGTTTACCCAGATACACAATTGCGCAAAAGTGAGAGCGACCTCACCGCAGAGGATAATTTCTTGGATACTGAGAAACTCATCCAAGCGACGTTCGCTTTATTGCCTGATAGTGTACCCAAGCCGTCAGGTATCAGCCTTGATCTAAACAATAAGGTATTCGCCTATAGTCAAAAAACACGCTGCCTCAAAATCTTCCAGAAGCTCGCAGACGAGCCGCAAACAGAAATGTACAAGGCGTTTATTGGAATTGCACCTATCGCATGGCAATTGTATTCACGTTGGAAGGAACATCAGGGTTTTATCGGTACTCAGATAAGGTCGGTCGAGCGTAAGAATGGACGAGTCATCGATGTTCCTGATGGTATCATCTTCCCGATTTTGGCTGCGCACGCCGCGTTTGTTTATAAATCTGCCGCGGGCTGGCAGCTCAACAAGCCCCAACAGCTTAGTGATGAGGACCTAATTTCAGTCGCCAAGCAAACCTACATGGACATTGCCGGACATAATCCGCAAAGCATGGGCAAGAGTAAAGCATGCTATTCGTCGCTGATGCAGATTACGTCGATCTATGCGAAGCTACTCGCGGCCAGTAAGTGACAACGTCAATGGGCGCGCATTTTGTGCGCCCATTTTCACTTTCACTACGAAGCTGAATGCTTGTACTCTCGGAAAAATTTATTTTCAAAGGTAACGTAGGAATTCGCGTTTAAAAGGTGCCCAGCGAATGTTGGTTGTCTGGCTAAAAAATACGCTTTTGCGATTGGCCACCCCAACCAGTCCTGACATATCACACGCATCAATCAGACTGATCAATGATGTCCGTCTCTGCGATCTTTCAGAACCTCTGCTAACGTCTCTTTCCGGGATAAAGCCGCCGCACGAGCCCACGGCTATCCGCCCCCTGCAAAGCCGGCCTTATACTCCCGGGTATGGCCGAGACCTTTGCCGCCATGCGGGCCCATGTGCATCCACTGTTCTGGCCCCTTCTGTGGGTCAACCTTGCGCTGGTCTGGGCGCGGGTGGCGCAACTTGAAGCGTATGTGGAGTTGCGGGTCTGCTGGTATGGCGGCGTGCGCATTGCGCGCATCTTTCCGGACCCGGCACCCGACTGGCGCGATGACATCCTTGCCGCAGAGCCGCGCCTGAGCGTGGCGGGCGTTCGGCTGATCCTCTTGCCTGCGGGGGTTCCTATCCGGCGCATGGGCGCAGCGGCGCGTGCCGCTCGCTCACGCTTGCACGACTCCTATTGCCCGTCGCCGGTGACGCTCGATTCCAGCTAGTCTTTTTCCGTGGTTCCAATTGCAAAGCCCGTTGTGCGCCGATCCAGAGGAAGCCGGCGCACGCAGGCTATGGAGCCAACGTCGCCCGCGCCTAATTGCGGTAAACGGTCAGGCCTTCGGCGATGGGGTCTAGCGCCGTGTACTGGTCGTCTTCGTGGCGCCAGATTTCGATGTGGACATGGGGGCCGCTCGCATCCTTAGCGGAGCTGCCAACCGTGCCGATCGTGTCTCCCGCCCAGACCACATCGCCTTCCTCGACAAGGGTTTTATCAAGGCTCGCAAACCGGATCTTGCTCCCGTCCTCAAGTCTTATCGAGACCGAATTTCCATAGCCTGGCTGATTTTTCTCATGTTCGACATGGGAAATCTTGCCCGATATGGGCGCAAAAACAGGGGTTCCCTCAGGGGCAGCAACATCAACGCCGCGGTGCATTTTCGGCTGGTCATTGAAGGTGCGAAAGCCATAGGCGCTAGAAATCTTGGCCTTTGCGTGGATGACGACGGGGTGTGTGAAGGGGGGCTCGGCAAGCCTGTCCAGGGCAAGGCCCTGCGCAATGGCCAAAGGCGCTGCGATCAGGCCAAGGATCGACATAAGAAGCGCCGAGACATGGTTCGCCCGCGGCGGTGCATCGTTCACAATGCCTTTGACGCGCGCCGTCAGGGGTTTTTCCGCGCGGGGGATAAATCCCGATACGGGCAGCGCTCCAGGGCAGGGCTGCGCAGCGCGAGCAACCTCGGCAAGGGTCCGGGCATATCGCGTGCGCTCGCCCGTGAGCGAAACGGTTTCGGCGTCGCAAACGGCTTCGCGGTAGTAATCCAGCCGCTCGCGGGCAATCCAGGCGAAAGGTGAAAACCACAAAAGGTCAGCGACGGCGCGTTCGAGGGGGCGGGAGATCAGGTCTCGCCGGCTGAGATGAACACACTCATGGGCGATGACGAGTTCAGATGTGTTCGGGCAAAGCGCTTTGGGCAAGTAGACCGTCCGCGCCTTCACGCCGGCAACGAAGGGTGAGCCGCTTTTTGTCCGGCGTACAAAGGGAATTCCGGACAGACCCAAGGCATCGGCCCAGCGCGCGGCAGCCTGAAGGTCCTCGTCGCTGCTCCTTGCTGTGGTCGCCTTCAGGCGTTGCAGACGGATCTGGGCAACGCACGCAGCAAGGAGGCGGAGAAGCCAGCCGGCAACAATGACGCCAGCGAGAATGCGGGCCAGGGCCGGGTTGGAGCTTTCAGAAAGCGCGGTCTCAACGCCGCCCATCGCCGTGACAGCCGCGCCGGTTCCAGCAGGTAGGGCTTCCAGAGCGGGCAGGGCGACGTCAGCAGCGCTTGGCCAAATCCACGACAGGAATGCTGCAAACCAAGGCAAAACCATCAAAGCGGCCGCGCCGCGCCATACGCCTTGGGCAAAGTGGGGTCTTACATTCGCAGCCGTAATCCAAAGGGCCCCTGCTGCAAGGAGGCCGGTCCAGACAAATGATGCAAGGACCAGCCAGACCATGGTCTGGCTGGTCCTTGCATCATTTG
>JBCBWQ010000290.1:0-2873 GCA_039817025.1 Pseudomonadota bacterium
CAGCCTCGCCGGTCTTCGCTGCGCTGCCTTCGATCTCGGTCCGATACTCTTTTCGACGACGCGCGATGCCGCTGCGGCACAAATCGGCGAGGAGGCGCTATTCTGGGACGGCGTCATTCAGGCCGCGCGGCAATCGTCGACCATGGCCACGCAAAAAGGTATTCAAGCGGAGCGCTTGTTCTGGGCTGATGTGATTTCAGCCTGCGACTGCGGACAGGTTCCACCAGAATTCCTCCATGCGTTCAGCCTTGCCCTTCGCTTTGGTTATCTTGTCGTGCGCGACGCAGACCGCTTCGACCCTTGGGCCATGGCGCTGACGCATCGCTTCGCAGAGCGCGTGACCGGTGGACCATGCGTTGTCGCGGTAGACAGCGCCCATCGCAGACAGACCGAGGATGTCGCAAATCTCGAAGACGACGCCGCGATCCCTGAGCACGATACCGCAAGGCACATTCTCGAAACAACAAAGCGGACCATTCTTGCAGACGGTGCCGATGCGGCGACTTTTCGCGAGATTGCCCGGCAATCGGAGCTTTCCGTGTCGTCGGTCCAGCATTTCTTCGGCTCGCGCAAGGCCTATCTCGCCGCCGCGTTCACGGCGATTTACAAAGACGTGTGCGATCGAGCCGTGCCGGATGCGGCTGCCGGGGGCCGCTTGAGCGCGTCTGAGCTAGCAAAACGAATTGATGGCGGGAAACCGCTAACTTCAGCGCTTGCGCCGCAAGAGTTTGCGGCGATGCAAGGCGTCATGCTGTACGCGTCGTGCGACAGTGAGTTGAGGACGCTCAGCGAGGGCCTGTACGCCCGGGCTGGGCAGACGTCCTTTCAACTACTCCAAGCCCTCAATAAGCCGCGTGGCTCGATTGGCCGTTTGGACGCGCAAGTATTCAGCTTGATCGCTACGCACTTAACGACACTGGAGTTGGCGAGCGCGCCGCGAGGTCACACAGACGGAGCTGCCGACTCACAATCCGAACGTCTTCTTCAGCTGCTCTTCACCTAGTCTGATACGATTTCTGTCGACATGCGGGTTTGGCGTGCAAAAGGAGCCGAAAGGCTTGCGGCCTTGCAGCTGCATTGAGGTGTCATCGAATCGTACCTGACGGGGGAACACATCCGTTCGGTGCAGCAAGGGGAAATTGATACCTTAACCACCAGAAGTCTGGACGATCCGGGTCCGTCTCGAAATCGCTGGGGAGCGCCGCGACCTGGCGATCGACAGTAAACCGAGAGGCTGCGACCTGCTTTCAGTTCGGCTCCTACGTGGCCATACGAAGATCGACAGCACGGCTGGATATCTTGGCGTCCAGGTTGAGGATGCGCTGGCGTCCGCTGAGAGCATCGAGCTCTGGGCCCATCTACCTGTTGCGCGGAAGCACCACTGTCCGGCTGTCATGAAAGGCCAATAAATCTGACACGATAGGTATGCACGCGGGCGATACGTGGCCCGCAAAGGGTTAACAGGGGCCAGCCATGACTCGCATTTCATTGAACCGCCGATCGCTGACAGCGTCTTTGCTCGGCGCAAGTTTGCTGAGCGGCATCGCGACAGCGCAAGATACAGCTACCGTCGCAGAGGACGATGAGGCGCGCCTCGACGTCATTACGGTGACCTCGCAGTTCCGCGAACAATCGGTTCTGGAAGTCCCGCTTGCAGTGACGGCTTACGAAGGCGAGTTCATCGACCGGATCGGTGTTGACGAGTTCGACGAGCTGTCCGCCTTCGTGCCCGGCTTCGTCGTCCAGGAGCAAAGCGTCAACAATCCGGGCTTCGTCCTCCGGGGCATCACGTCTGACGATGGCGCGTCGACAATCGAACCGCGGGTCTCTGTCTTCCAAAATGGCGTGTCTATTTCGCGCTCTCGCGGCTCAGTTGTACCGTTCTTCGATCTGGAGCGCGTCGAGGTCTTGAACGGCCCGCAGGGCACGCTGTTTGGCCGCTCCGCGCAGATTGGCGCGGTCCATATCATCACGAACAAGGCCAGCTATGAGCGCGAAGGCGGTGTCAGCCTCGAAGCCGGCAACTTCGATCATTTCAAAGCGGATGGCTTCTACAACCTGCCCCTGGTCGAGGACATGTTGTCTGTCCGTGTCGCCGGCTTCTACGAGACCCGCGACGGCTATGTGGAAAACAATACTGGCGTGGACCTCAACAGCGTCGACACGTCGGCCGTGCGCGCAAGCGTCCTGTTTGAACCCTCGCCAGAGCTACGCTTCGATCTTATCGCTAACTACGTCGAAAACAATCCGACAGGCACGTCGTTCAAGTCGGGCGTGATCCCGGCGCTCGATGGCAACACAGACCCCAACGACTTCGCCTCGCTGAATACGTTTGGAAACTTTCTCGGTGGCCGGGAACTCTCCGTCGACCGTGAGCTGTTCGATGTCACCCTGATCGGCGAGTACCAGATCAATGATGCGCTTTCGGTGACAGGGACGGCGGCCTACCGCGAGTTCGAAAGCCTTGAAGTGTTTGATCCGGACGGAACGGCATTGGACCTGCTTATCTTCGGAGAAGATGCCGAGGGCGAGCAAGTGAGTGCCGACATCCGGTTTGCCTTTGATAATGGCGGGCCGTTTACGGGCTTCTTCGGCGGCGGCGTTTTCCAGGAAGAAGGCACGCAAGGTGTCCCGCTCGGCTTTGACCTTGGCGGGCTGTCGCTCTTTTCGACATTTGGGGCAATTCCCGATCCGGCGACGCCAGGGGCAGACGTTCCGCTTCCGGCTTTCGTCAACCAGCAAACCCTGGGGGCCATACTCACGGGCGATCCTTCGATCTTCAGGCCCACAGGGCTGACGCAAACCGAGCTTACCGGCAACACCGCCGACAATACATCTTACGATCTCTTCGCTGAGGGCACGTTCGCGGCGAC
>JBCBWQ010000291.1:0-2873 GCA_039817025.1 Pseudomonadota bacterium
CGGCGCCCACTGACATAACAGTGGACGAAAGCGGTCTCATTTTGCGCCGGAATGGCGTAGAGATACGTGCGCCCTGGCGGGCCATTCGGTTCGACCAGACGAAAGAACAAGATCCTATCCTGCGCATAGACGGCGCGGCCCCCGTGATCACGCCAGCCAGTTGGTTCGCCTCGGAGTCAGAACGTGACGCTTTCACCACCTACTGCCGGTCAAAGGCAATGGGATAATGGCGCGCAGACCAGCCTCCCCCGCTGAACCTAGCCAGAGACAATTGCGCGCGGGCGAACTGATCCGCCATGCGCTCGTTGACGTCCTTGCCCGTGAAGACCTCAGAGACCCAGCGCTTCAAGGTGTTTCGATCACGATTGGTGAAGTGCGCTGTTCGCCGGACCTTAAACACGCGCGTGTTTTCTGTGCCCCTTTGGGTAACTCTGATCCAGATCATGCCACATCTATTGCGGAAGGACTGAACCGGGCGTCAGCATTTCTGCGTGGCAGGCTCGGAAAAGAGATCGACCTAAAGTTCACACCTCAACTCAGGTTCATTGCTGACGACAGCTACAATGAAGCGACCGCCATCAATCGGCTGTTCGATGATCCAAAGGTGCGCCAGGACCTCAGCACTTCCGAAGAGGACAGCTAAGCCCAATCGCGGTTTAACTGCCGGCGCAAGCCCGCTTTCGGTCTACTGGCCCGCGACGTCTGCCGGCGTGAGAGCGACACCTTCTCGGCGAGGATCAGCACCGCCCTCAAGGCCGTCCTCTCGGACGACGATCAGATGCAGGCCCGAAGCCTCGCCTTCTCGCTCTTGCACATCGTAGCCTTCGTCAGAAAGCATGTCGGCGAGCGCTTGCCCGTTTTCGCGGTCGATTTCCACGCCAATCGTGTCACCGCGCGCAATGATATTTGGAAAGCCGGCTGCTTCCTGCGCCGTTAGCCCCCAATCCAGAACCCCAACCAGCGTCTTGGATACATAGGCTACGATCGAGTTACCACCCGGCGAACCGGTGACCATGAACAAGTCGCCTTCACCGTCGAAAACAAGGGTTGGCGACATCGACGACCGCGGACGCTTACCCGGCCCTGGCGCATTCGCCACAGGCTTTCCATTGATCTGGGGGTCGCGGGCAAAGTCCGTCAGCTCATTGTTCAATAGAAAGCCACCAATCATTCGTGAGTTTCCGAAGGCAGACTCAATGGTCGCCGTCATGGACACGGCATTCCCATTGGCGTCAACTATGGAGAGGTGAGTGGTACCCGGCGTTTCGTCGGTGGTGTCGCGGCCCCACATATCGATGAGGGGCTGGCGGCCAAGGACGACCCCTGGATCGCCCGGCGTGGAAGCCGCGTCCGGAGTGAATGCCTCCGCTGCCCGCGCATCGAGGTAATCCGGATTGACGAGGTCGTCCGATGGAACCGGGACAAAATCAGCATCGGCGACATAGTGATCACGGTCGGCATATGCCAAGCGCTGGGCGTCCACGAAATCCCTGACTTTCGCGTCAGTCGTGTCAGACCCTCGCGTCTCCACGAGCCGCTGATAGAGGCCAACAATCATGTTTTGTGCGATACCACCGCTGCTGGGCGGCGGCGCAGAGCAGATCCGCATGCCATCAGCATGATCGCCGCAAATGGGACTACGTACTTTTACTTCGTAGCTGGAAAGATCTTCCAGCGTCATACCGCCAGGGCGGGGCTCTTCATTGACTGTGTCTACAATGTCCTGAGCGAGCGCGCCTTTGTAGAAGGCATCGGGACCGAGAAGGGAAACCGTCCGAAGCGTATTTGCGTAATCGGGGTTCTTGACCACGTCACCCGCAGCAAGCGGCTCTCCGCCCGGGAAGAAATAGGCTGAAGATACGGGGTGGTCATCCAGGCGGATGAACTCTCGCAGTCGTGGATTTGCCAGCACTTGTGCGAGCCTTGGGCTCACTTCCCAGCCATCTTCAGCCAGGGAAATCGCATTCGAAAACAAGTCATTCCAATCCGATGTGCCGTGGGCATCATGCGCCACCTTGTAGAGCG
This sequence comes from Pseudomonadota bacterium, assembly GCA_039817025.1. GTDB lineage: Bacteria > Pseudomonadota > Alphaproteobacteria > Caulobacterales > Hyphomonadaceae > JANQQC01. The sequence continues at coordinate 2,026 of JBCBWQ010000291.1, forward strand.
CAATCTGCCCCGGCACGCCAGCCGAACGGCCAGATTGCCAGGATGAGATGTAATCCAGGACCTCGCCATCCTCCATGAAGAGGTCCGGCGTCGCTGCGGCTGGGGCCGTTTCGCGCCCGTCATACACGGTCATCTCGCTCGTATCGGCTTCGTAAACGAGCATAAACGCGCCGCCGCCAATGCCGGAACTTTGTGGCTCCACAAGGCCAAGCACCGCGTGCACCGCGATTGCAGCATCTACTGCGTGTCCACCCGACTCGAGAATCTTCAACCCGGCCTCGACGGCTCGGCGGTCTGCGGCGGCGACCATTGCGCCTTTGTCCCAGATTTCGATCTCTGCGACTTCGGTCGAAACCGGTTCAATCTCCACCGGCGTCTCACCGGGTTCACTCCCACAAGCAGCCAAAAACAGAGCGAGGGGGGCAGCGGCTACAAAGCGATGAAACATGGAGAATCCTGTTCTTGGCGTTTCTTGGCACTCAAACTAGAACGGCCCTGAAGAAAACGAAAGCATTCGCCATGGCTGCGCCCGGTCCACGCAATCTCATCACCGATGTCGCTGGTCTAAGGGTCGGCAATGCTGAAGATTCAGGCGTTATCACTGGTACCACCGTAATTCTCGCCGAAAAATCGGCTGTTGCAGCGGTGAATGTAGCAGGTGGCGGACCTGGGACGCGGGAAACTGATCTTCTTGCGGGCGGGACTTTGGTTGATGACGTCAATGCGATTGTCCTGTCTGGCGGTAGCGCCTACGGGCTCGGCGCGGCAGACGGTGTCGCTGCGGCGTTAGGCGCTGAAGGTTTTGGCTTTGGCCTGATGGACTTGCCGACCGTGCCGAAAACACCAAT
>JBCBWQ010000292.1:0-2820 GCA_039817025.1 Pseudomonadota bacterium
AACGGCTTCGCCCGCCTCTAGAACAGCGGAGACCGTTCGCTTCTCAACTCCCTGCCCCACACACTGAAACGGCGCAAAGGACCTTCATCCTTTGCGCCGTTTTTTTATCTACGCGGCGTGGCTGCCCGGTAGCCGAAATAGAGCGCTGCAATGTGGCCGGCGAAGCTCACGAGCATCAGACCCTGTATGATCGCTGCCGGGCCTCCCGAAAGAGCGATCCGCAATCCGGCCATAAGCGCACCACCCGATATCAGAAATGCCCCAACAGGAAGCAACAGATCCATCCGGCTCTTGTGCCGAAGCCAAGCTGCGATGACAGCGAACTCAACGCCGATCCCAACAAGAATGACATCAATCAAAGATGGCGTGAGCGAAAACATGGTGAGTCAGAAGGCACTACACACCAAACGGTGCATTAAGCATGACAATCCTGAAATTAAGACAGGCCGCAAACGCGACCCAGAACAGGTAGGGCAACAGCAACAGTGACGACGCGCGCGAGTACGACCAGAACGTGGCAACAAGCACCAATATGGAAAGCCAGAGCGTCGCTACCTCAGCGAGCGCCCAGTCTGGCCGCTGCAAGGTAAAGAACAGAAAGCTCCAGAGAATGTTGAGCACACTATTCACAAAGAAAAGCGACAGGAGCCAGGCCCGGTCGGAACTTGACCGAGCGGCACGCCAGGCGAGCACTGCCGCAACGACGCAGCAGGCATAGATTAGTGTCCACGCAGGAGCAAAAACCCAGTCTGGTGGATTCCAGCTCGGTTTTTCCAGTGCACGGTACCAGGGCCCGATCCGCGTTGCTGCGCCGCCGATAAGGGACACCGTGACGGCCGCCCCTATGGCAACGAAAATTGGTCGCTGCGATAGTGATCGCGTCTCAGTCATCGCATTGTTGTCCTGAAGTTCAGCGATGGGCCGGCGTCAGGCCGAGCAGGTGCGCCATATCCTTCATGAAGATTCGAACATGGGCCGCCGGGTCTGCACGCACGAGCCTTTTGTTCATATAGGCATCCCAGGTGAGCCGCTGCACATCTGGATCGTCGCACATATTGACAAACCGCTCACGTCGCTTATCGTTGCGATACCAGAAATGCTGCATGATCCCGAGGATGAAGAAGACCTTGCCATGCTCCTTCATGTAACGCTTCCGCGCCCGCCCAAATGCACGAACATCCCCGGTCGCTAACACCTCAGAGACCGCTTCTGCCGCCGTTCTTCCGCCCAGCATGGCATAATAAATACCCTCGCCAGACGCTGGCGCAACGCAGCCTGCAGCGTCGCCAGCAAGCATCACGTCTTTGCCATTGTCCCAACGCTTGAGCGGCTTGAGCGGAATTGGAGCCCCTTCCGTACGCACCGTATCATTGACATCAAGGCCAGACGCTTCGCGCAAATCCGCGACCGCTCCACGCAGGGAGAAGCCCTTTTGAGCGCTTCCCACGCCGACGCTGGTCGTCTCACCATGGGGAAAAATCCACGCATAAAAGTCAGGCGAAAGCCGACCATCATAATGGATCTCACACCGGGCACCGTCGAACACGGCGGAGTCTGCCGCAACAGGCGACTCAATGATCTCATGATAGGCGAACACGCAGTGTTTCTCGTCTGCCCCCTGAACTTCCTGTTCGGCTACTTTTGACTTTGCACCATCGGCCCCAATAACGGTTTTCGCAGCAACAGTAAGCTCGGGATCCTGCTTCCGGTCCGCGCCCTTGGCCTTGTAGACCACTTGCGCGCTGCCATCTGAGGCGCGGTCTATCCGCACGAACGACCCGTCGAGTCGATGTGCGCCGGCCTGAGCTGCTCGCTCGCGTAGCCACTCATCAAAGACTTCCCGATCCACCATGCCAACCGAGCCGCCCTCGATCGGCATGTCAACGCGCCGGCCCTTCGGAGACACCATGCGCGCAGAATTTGCTCGGGCGCAGATCAAATGCTCGGGAATGTCGAAATCCTGGATCGCGCGCGGCGGGATTGCGCCGCCGCAAGGCTTTATTCGTCCCGCCTTGTCTAGGAGCAGAACAGATCGTCCTTCATGGGCGAGATCATGGGCGGCCGTTGCACCAGCAGGTCCTCCACCGACCACCACGACATCGTATTCAGTTTGCATCACGGCCCTATCCATCATTCGTCCCCTATTCTGCTGCGAGCAATTCCGTTGACGGCATGGCCGGGATCATCCGGTCATCGCCAGCGCTCCGGCCAACCTTCAGCGCGAGCGCGGCCGCCGCAAGAAACACCACAGCTTCTATCGCAAAGATCGATACAAACGCCGGTGACAACTCACCGAAAACCAGCCGCATCACATCAAGCGCGCCCGCGCCGAGTAATCCGCCAAGGCCAAATGCTATGGCTTGTGCCGCGCCCCAAAGGCCCATGCGCGTGCCTTCGCGTCCTTGTGCGCCAGCACTTGCGAGCGCCATCATCGATCCGATTGCCGCAACTGCAAACGCGCCGTTAGCGAGGCCAAGCGCAAACACGGTTGGCGGCAGCGGCCAGGCCGGTCCAACCGCAGCCGCGGCGCAAAGCCCCAGAAGCGCGATCGCCGATGCCAAACAGCCACCCACTGTCCACATCCGCATGAAACTGGCCCGGGACTTTCCGATCACGGTTCCGGCTATGGCTGTAACAATCATGCCGATCAGCACGCCGCCATTTTGCGTTCCGGCCAGCGCCGTGGATTCCCCGGGCGTATAGCCATAAACAAGCCCGGCAAAGGGCTCGAGCACCAGGTCCTGAAAACTATAAGCAAGCATCGACACAAAGACGAAAATCGCGAAGTCTCGCGCCTGGCGCTCTGCCCACACTTCGGCG
>JBCBWQ010000293.1:0-2795 GCA_039817025.1 Pseudomonadota bacterium
TTTCCCATCGCCATGTCTGGCGCCAGGTTTTTGAAGGCCTGTGTGTGGGCAGGCAGAGCGAGCAGTAGGGCCGCGGCGATTAGTCCAGCGCGTTTCATCTGTAACTTTCCCCAATATCGTGGACCAAGATTGATCGGGGTTTGTGGCAAGATTACGCGCGAACCTGACGTGAGACCGTCATTGCGAGCAGGCGCACTGGCCCCGATGTCCGCGACGTCAGCACTGAATAAGTCGATCTTATCCGCCCCCTTTGGTTCCGCGCCTATAGTCTGCGCCATGGCCGAGACGTTCCATAATCTTCGCGGCGGTGTGCATCCGCTGTTCTGGCCGATCCTGTGGCTGAACCTTGTTCTGTTCTATGCCCGCAACGCAGAAACGTCCGCGTGGTTCATCATTGAAACGAGCGGGTTCGGTGCCATCCGGATTCGCGAGGTGTATCCGGATCCCGAAGCGACATGGCAAGACGAGATCTGGGCTGCCGTCGACCGGGTTCGCCCGAAAGGCAATGGACGGCTGATCACGCCGCGTCCGCAGCAAATTGTGCGCACGGCAAAACCCGCAGGGAAGCTGCCGCTGGCGCTTCTTAGCATTCCAGGCGGAGCCGCCCGAACCGCCCTGCCCTTGGTCTTCGACAGTTCCTAGCTGCGTACGGCGTCGAGCTTCGTGTTCACCGCATCAATCAAGGCCTGATCGAGCCCAGCCCCGTCCGGAAGGCCTTCGGCGTCCCGGAACGCTGCGGCTGCGCGCGCCGTTGATGGTCCCCACTGGCCGTCTGCATCCCCGGCCGGATAGCCGAGATGATTCAAGGCATCCTGCATGGCGATAACGCGGGACGGATCATTCACGGCCCAGGCTTGCGGGGCAAAGGTGCCATTGGCGCGAGCGGGCTGTGTCGCCGGTGTCCATTCGGTTGCGCGGCGGCGGGCTTGCCGTGCAGCGTCCGCTGATACGCGGCCCGCAAGATCAACAATCTTCTCGCGTGCGCCGGGATCTCCGTTGCGCTCGGCGATCTCAAACCAGACCAGCGCCTCGACAAGGCTCGGGGAAATTCCCAATCCCTGCTCATACAGAACGCCGAGATTGTACTGGCTATCCACCACGCCGTACTCGGAAGCCTTCCGGAACCATTCCACAGCGGCCGCATAACTCTGTGGTCCGCCATCGCCCTGGGCGTAGAAAACCGCCAGGTCGTGCATGGCTTTCACGTTTCCGCCCTCTGCGGCTTTCTGGGTCCACGCGCGGGCCTGGGACAGGTCGCGCGGCACGCCAAGGCCCTTTTCATGGAGCTTGGCGAGCCTGTATTGCGCGGCCGGTTGCCCTTGCGCCGCTGAGGCCCGGATCAGGCGCGCGCCCATCGCAAAGTCTTCCGCGTCGAGGCGTTCCTCGCCAAGGATAAACTGCGCAATTGGGTCGCCGGCTTCAGCCGCAGCACCAAGGGCGGGTGCATCAGGGACACGCGCAATGTTTGGCGAAACGGCAGCGAGCCGAACTGGCGGGGGTTCCGCAGTGGGTACTGTTGGGGCCGCTGCGCCGTTTGGCACCGCGGGGTCTTCGGAGAACAGGTCGTCCCCAACGGAATTGTCGTTGACTGCACCGGCCCGTTCCTCGAGCGTTTCACCATCGAGCGCTGCAGAAATGACAGCTGCATCGCTGGTTTCCGCGAGCACAGCGGCGAGCTCTTCCACAGTTGGTTCATTCGCTTGCTGGACCGGGTCTGCTGAGGGTGGAACGTCACCGATCACATCAGTATCGCCCGCGCTATCGCTGGCGTGGTTGAGATAGACAGTCGCCCCTGCCGCAGCGACTGCGATCGCACCGGCGGCTGCGTAAATCGGTGTCCGGTTTGCCCCAGCTGACTCTTCGCGCAGGGGCTTTGCTGTGCCTTTTGCGGCTTTGGGCTTTCGCCCACGCTTTGGTTTCTCGGTGACCGCGGTCTGCGAAGCTGCTGCCTGGGCCGCGCGCCGGGCGCGGGCGAGATAGTCGCCGGTGTCGGGATTCTCGGACGCAGAGATTGCGGCAGGCTCTGTGAAATCGGTTTCAAGCGCGACTTCTGGCGGAACGTCAGCGATGGGGGGCGCGACATCGGCCACAGTGTCGGGGTCATCGAAGATGTCGGACTCCCGGGTCTCGCTGCCGGCATTTGACCAGTCTTCAAGATCGAGGAACGCATCCTCGTCATCGAAGTCTGGCAGGTCCGTCATGTAGCGTTTCGGCTCTGCCTCGGGCTCGGGAAGCGGTTCGGCTTCTGGCGCTTCTGGCGGTTCTGGGGCCTCAACAGCTTGAACCTCTGTCTGAACGGCCTCAGGCCCCGAGACGAAGTCATCGTCCTCGTCGATGAATTCGGCATCGAAGTTATCGATCAGTCCCGTTTCGTCCGTCGCGGCGTGGACGCCTTCAAAGTCGTCAGCATACGGCGACGCCGGTTCTGCTCCGGGCGTGTTTTCGATTGCTTCCAGAGCCCCTACGCCTTCCTCGAAAACATCTGAATCTTCGAAAACATCCGCGGCCTGGGGTGCTGATTCACTCGTAGTTTCTGAACTCGTCTCGAACGGTTCGGTCTGCTGAGCAGCGATCAGGCTTTTGACCGCATCGAAAGGATTGGTCGGCTCGCCCGGCTTGGTGTGCGGTTCCGGAAAGGGTTCGCCGCGATAGTCGTCCTCAGCCCCGGCTGCTTGCGCCAGCATCTCAGCGACCGTCATAGGTGCTTCTGGCTTCAGCGTTGGCCCGACATCGATTGGCTCGCTTGCTGGCCGCTCAGCCGCTGGCGGCGCGGTAAAGTCTTCAATCGACTCAAG
>JBCBWQ010000294.1:0-2793 GCA_039817025.1 Pseudomonadota bacterium
TTTTCAGTTCGCCGGCCAATCCCTTGCCGCACCTGATGGCTGCACAAGTGGTTGACGAGCCTGTGCAGATTTCGGATTCGCCTTCGAGTGAGCCTATCGACTTTGCGATCACGCCTGCTTCGGCGCGGACGGGGGCTCTTCCGGCCCAGAGCAGCTTCACCTGCATCGTGACCTGCGCCCTCGGGCAGTATGATCCGGTGACCTTTACGGTCCGGCGCAATGTGCCGGATACCGGCGAGGGGGCATTAGCGGCCGCCGCTGGCCTCGCCGAACAAACCGACGAGCTTTGCGCTGTGAGTGGCGGAATGCCGAGCGATGTTGCCCCCGTCTGCATGCCGGTGACGGCGTCCGAACAGGATACCTGACCTGCCTAAATTGGCCGGGCCTTGTCGTAGGGGCTATCAAGCGAAAATGTAGGGATCTGCGCGCTGAGCAACGCGCCATCATCGGCTTCGAGATCGTAGTGGCCCGTCATCATGCCCGACGGCGTCGCGAGCGGTGCACCTGAGGTGTATTTGAACGTACCGCCAGGCTCGATCAGGGGCTGCTGGCCGACGACGCCTTCTCCGTCCACGATCTGGCGGCGTCCTTCAGAATCGATGATTTCCCAGTGGCGGGAGACCAACTTCCAGGCCCGCTCTGAGCCGTTTTCCAACTCAACCGTGTAGGCCCAGACAAATTTGTGCTTCGCAGGTTCAGATTCGTCGTGCATGAACCGGGGCTGCACGCGGATGCGCACGCCATCGGTATCGGCCTCATAGGCAGGGGGCGGCTTACGCGCCGCCACTAGATCGCATCCAGCGCGGAGAGCATGTCCGCTTTCAGGTCTTCTGCGTCTTCCAGGCCGACTGAAAATCGGATCCAGCTTTCATCGAGACCCATATCGGCGCGCTCCTCATCACTCAGCGCGCGGTGGGTGGTTGAGGCTGGATGACAGGCCAGGGATTTCGTGTCGCCGAGATTATTCGAGATATCGACCAGTTTCATGGCATTGAGGACGCGGAAGGCTTCCGGGCGTGCGCCCTTGACGGACAAGGCGATCAGCGTTCCGCCCGTGTCCATTTGTTTGGCGTGAATGGCGTGCTGAGGATGATCGCTGCGGCCAGGATAGTGGACTTTCGCAACCTTGGGGTGGCCGGCGATTGCATCTGCAAGACGTGCGGCCGTTTCCGCCATCTTTCGTACGCGAAGGTCGAGCGTCTCAATCCCTTTCAGGACAACCCACGCATTGAAGGGAGACGGGGCAGGGCCGGTATGGCGCAAATAGGGGTCGATATGCTCCTCGATCCAATCCGCACGTCCGAGTATAGCCCCGGCCAGGACGCGGCCCTGTCCGTCCATGTGCTTGGTGGCGGAGTACACGGCCATATCCGCGCCGAGTTCGAGCGGCTTTTGCAGGATTGGGCTTGCGAAGACATTGTCGACCACGAGCTGCGCGCCTGCCTTCCTGCAGAGCTCTGCTACGGCGGCGATGTCGACCGCTTCCAGAAGCGGGTTGGACGGGCTCTCGATGAGAACAAGCTTAGCCGGTCGCGACAGTGCTTTTGCCCATGCGTCCATGTCTGCGCCGCTCACGAACTCGGTTTCGATACCGAAGCGCGGCATCTGTGTGCCGACGATCCAGCGGCAGGAGCCGAAGAGGGCCTTTGCCGCGACAACCCGGTCTCCGGAGCGGCACGGGGCCAGCATGGCAGATGAGATTGCGCCCATGCCAGAGCTTGTGACGCGGGCTGTTTCCGCCCCTTCCAAAAGGGCAAGCCGGTCTTCCAACATGCGAACGGTGGGATTGGCGTAGCGCGAATAGACAAAGCCTGGTTCTTCGCCCGCCATGCGCGCGGCAGCCTGTTCAGCGGAGTCATAGGCATAGCCGGACGTGAGATACATCGCCTCTGCGGTTTCGCCGTGTTCGGAGCGATGTAGCCCCCCACGTACCAGCTTGGTTGCGGGGCGCCAGTTTGCCTTGTCGTCTCCGCTGGAAGCGTCGGCCATGCCGCTTGGTCCTTTCCATGTCCGCCGGAGCGTCTTAAGCCTGCCCGCCGATGAGGATCAAGCGATGATCGAGCCACAGGGCGCAACGGCCGGTGTTTTGCCGGATGCAGAATTAGACAAGCTGATCGCTTGCGGCGCGGTGTCTGCCGAGTCCGATTTTGCCGATGGGCAGGTCCAGCCGGCGAGTCTCGATCTGCGTTTGTCGGATGATGTGTACCGTATCCGGGCAAGCTTTCTGCCCGGCGCGGGGGGCAGTGTCGGCAAGCTGCTGCACGATGGCGATCTTCAGATGCACCGTATGAATATCAGCGATGGTGCCGTGCTGGAGACCGGCTGCGTCTATTTGGCCCTGCTCGATGAGCGTCTGAAGTTGCCCCAGGATCTATCGGCGCGGGCCAATCCGAAAAGCTCAACCGGGCGGATCGATGTATTCACGCGCCTCGTCACCGATGGCGGCGCAGCGTTCGATGATGTGCCATCGGGGTATTCCGGGCCGCTTTATCTCGAAATTTCGCCGCGGACGTTTTATGTTCTCGCCCGCAAAGGCGACCGGCTCTCACAGCTGCGTATTCGCCGCGGCCCCCACACACCGCTGAAGGAGACGGTTTTCTCCATCGACCTGCGCGCAAGTGGGGAGGGCCCCGTTGGCTGGCGCGCGCGCCGCCATGCCGGCGTCATCGACCTGCAGCGGATTGGCCGGCATGCGGTGAGTGATTTCTGGGAGCCGGTCTATCCGCACAAGGGCCGACTCGTTCTGCATCCAGAGGATTTCTACATTCTCGCCTCCAAGGAACATGTCCGCGT
>JBCBWQ010000295.1:0-2705 GCA_039817025.1 Pseudomonadota bacterium
CGCAAAAAGCGCCCATTGCGCACACGCCGCTGAATTATCCCCGCGAAGTCAGTGCGTAAACCGAATTGTTGCCGCATCATGTAACGGGGTGCGGCTGAAAAAGCCCGTCACAACAACCAGTTGCGTGCCGAATGCGGCAACCTTTTTATCTCGCGCTCCATTGATGCGCTGTTTCGGTGGCCGTGTCTCGTTAACACAACTCAGTGAAAGCTTGCCTGAAAACTGGTCGCCGTGAGAGACACATGCGCATCAAGCGGCGGGCGCAACTCGAACGCTTTGGCCGCTAGTGGAGCCGCTTGCCAGCGTCCAGATGTTGATATTGGATGAGAGATGATGCCCCTCAAAACCTTTACACCAGACGATCCGGTCATTCCCATGAGCTATCCAGGGTTTGTATTCCGGGTTTTGCGAAGACAGGGGTACCCGGCAGACGCATTGTTGTCCAAAACCGGCTTGGTCGAAGAAAATTTGGAAAGTTCCGAGTTTCGGACCATTTTCAAGCCGATTCAGCGCCTCTTCGAAAATGCTCTGAGCACCACGCAGAACCCGCATCTTGGGATCACGCTCGCGTTGCGGTTTGAGCCCGCCAATATTGGTCTTCCAGCACACACGGCGATGAACGCGCCCAGTTTCGGTGCCGGGTTGGATGTTCTCGCGCGCTTCCTGCCGCTGAACTTTCCGTCTTTGGATATCGCAGTTGTCAGTGACCGATCTGATTTGACAGAGGATGAGGCAGCCATTTGCTTGCGCTCCAAATTCCCCTACGGCGACATCGAGTATTTCATGTTCAGCAGCGCGCTTGTCGCAATCAATTCGCTGCTCAACGCGATGCGCAAACAGGAGCATACTTTGAGCCGGGCCCAGGCGACGATCAGTCGGCCCGAAGGGTGGAGCGATGTTGACCATCAGCTCAATTGCCCCGTCACTTTTGATGAAACCGAAAACCTGCTCGTGTTTCCACGCTTCTTATTGGACGAACCGCTTCCCGGCAGCGATCCAATCAATCACGCGCGGCTATTGATGCTCTGCGAACAGCTTGCTGCCACGGCTGCGTATGAGGCGACGCCTGTCACTCAAGTTACGGCCATTTTGGAGGCTCATCCAAACCTGAACTTGCAGCTTTCAGATATCGCAATGGAACTCGGATATTCTGAACGCAGCCTGCGAAGACAACTGGATCGGTCGGGGACATCGTATCGAAGACTGGTGGATCAGGTCCGTGAGACCCGCGCACGTGCCCTCCTGTCAGGCAGCACGCAACCCATCAAGTACATTGCGGGCGCGCTAGGGTTCGAATCGTCCTCCAACTTTGCGCGCAGTTTCAAGCGCTGGACGAGCCTTACGCCGAAAGCGTTCCGGGAACAGGCGCAGCACAAGGACGACGCTGGCCGAAAATGAATACTGACTGGCCGCAGGTGATCCAGACCTGCCGTCGAAGGACGCATCCCTCGCTGTATATGCTGCGCATGCAGAATACGCGGAGGGGCGCATGCCACGCATATCCGAAGTTAACTTCCGGGCCGACGGCGGAGCAGCCCGCGCGGTCCGTCGCCACCTGTTCGCGGCCATGTCATGCGTCATGGCCAGTGCATCTCCGAGCTTGGCGGATGTCACCAGCCTTGATTTGACCGACACAACCACCGACGCGGGTCTCCCGCGCGAGAGCGGCGGCCAATCCGCTGAGCTTCTGTCCGCCTTCTTTGGCTTAGACAACGCGTTACCACGTCTGTCCCGGCTGATCTGCCGTGGCGCACCGGGCAAAGATGGCATGCCGGTGATCTTCGGGGCGGAGATCGATCACACCACGATGCAGGCCGGTGATTTTCGCGTAACAACAGCCTCCGGTGCCCTCGGACAAATCCAGTGCGTCACGCTCCTGCCGGCAACGGATGGCGGCGAGTTGCGCACGGTGCTGCTGGTGGGCGAATTCGGAACGGCCGAGATCGATCCGCCGGTATCGGTCGAAATTGTCGGTCACCTTCACTCGATCGACGGCGTGGTGGATTTCCGCGGGGCATCGGTTGATGTCACCCCCCTGGCACCCGGCCCAACCCTTGTGATGGCTGAAATCGCGGATCCAACTGCCCCGGACCTCGGCATTGGCCAGCGCCGCACGGACGGCGACGACTGCCCATCCGAGGGTATCGCGCAAGCGGTGCGGGTGGTCTGGGCGGGCGGTGTCGTGCTTGAGAACGGCGACGAGCCGGGCGATGTGGAACGTGATCTCTACCGTGTGACTGTGCGGGCCGCGGACGGCACCGAACGGGACGTAACCCCCGACGCACTTGCCGATCTGGGGGATGGCGACAACAACCATCTTCTCTGTCTCGGAACAGGAGACACGCCGATATCTGTTGCGTTTCCGGCCGGCGTCTTTGTGGACCCGAACAAGGACTTTAACCCCGAAACCGAAGTCGCGGTGTCGGCATTTCGAAGTGAATGAGGCGCGGTGCCCGCTGCCTGCGGATACCTTTCTGGAGACATCACCATGACACAAGGCGTCGACGTATTTTGGTCATTCAGAAGCCCTTACTCGTATCTGGCCACGCCGGATCTGTTGAAGCTTCGGGACGATTACTACGTAAATGTGCGGTTTCGCCCGGTCCTGCCGATCGCGGTGCGCGCCAAGCAGTCGCTCTTTACCGAGGACAAGCGCCGGGTCCGATACATCATGCTGGATATGGTGCGGCGTGCCTCGGCACGCC
>JBCBWQ010000296.1:0-2689 GCA_039817025.1 Pseudomonadota bacterium
GTTACAGCGAAGCGCACTCAACCTTCAGCACCCAAGGCCATTCAACCCGCACCAAAGGCAGCTCCGGAAACAGATTCCACGCCTGCAAACGCTCCGGCAGCGGCTCCCAAGCTCATTGGCATTGCTGAGGCTGCCAGGCTTCAAGCCGAGCGGGACAGCATGAACCTTGGAGAGGCAGACTCCGCCTCAATCAGTACGGCTGCATCCGTGTCGGATTATGAAGCCGCCCAGTTTTCAAAGTACTGACAGCTCAATCGGCGCTAAAAACCGATCTCCACTCCCTGCAACTCGGGCAGCTGCATGACAATCAGAAGGTCGCGTAGCTCCTGGCGGGCGGCGACATGGCTCATAGTAAAATTCACTGTCGAGCCTGCATCCGTTAGGTCGAGGAGTGTGAGCCCGGCCGGGAACAATTCTCTGTAGATAACGCGCTCAGACAACCCGGGGGCCATGCGGAACCCAATGCGCTTGGCGAGATTGCGCAGCGCATCCCCAACCTTCTGCTTATTTCTTGCCTCCAGCGGCGACATGCGATTGCGCATCACCACCCAATCAATCGGACGGCGACTTTCCTGAGCCTTCTTCTTGCGGCAGGACCAGACCATCTCCGAATAAAAGCTAGGGCGGATAACCTCCAGCGTCTGGGGATTGACGTCGCCGAGAAGATCAAAGTCTACAAAGCTGTCATTGAGCGGCGTAACGAGCGTGTCGGCAACACTATGGGCTAGTCGCGACAGGAACGTATCCCCGCCGGGCGCGTCGATGACGATAAAATCGCACTGGGCCTTCAAACGCTCAACACTTGATAATAGCCGCGCCCGCTCTTCTGCCTCGGCGCGATCAAGATCGCGTTCGTCGCTGGCATCAACACGGATGATCTCGGGCATGGGAAGGCGAGAGCCTGAGGTCTGCATCCATCGCAGCCTGTTTTCCAGGTAGCGGGTCAGGGTGCGCTGGCGGACATCCAGATCGATGACGCCAACAGTCTTGTCCATGCGGAGCAGCGCAACGACAAGATGCATTGAGACGGTCGACTTCCCCGCGCCGCCCTTTTCGTTTCCGACAACGATTGCCCTCGCCGACCGCGATGACGGTTCGGCCAGCTCATCAATACCGATTCCCGCCGCCACAGAGCCGAATCCATCCGCCGCCATCGCCTGTTACTCCACAAAAATTTATTGCTGCTTATGCAGCTTGCGCATGCTCGGCCGCATAAACCGCGGGCATGATGTTGATTTCGGCATCGTGTTCAAACAGCTCGGAATCCAGCCCCAGTGCGTGGCCGGTCTCGTGCCCACCAGCTGTTGTTTCGCCATCGAACAGCATCGCGTCATCCCGCAGAACAGCAAAAGGAGACACGCTGGCTTCAGCAGCGAGAACTGGCGCATGCTTGGAGATCGCTGACATCAGCTCTCTCAATCCCCCGATCGAGCCGGACAGACGGTTCATCTCGCTGGAAAGGGCCCCGACACTGTTGTCGAGCTCTGTGCGCGAGGTATCGAAAAGCAGAGCTTCCGGAGTGTTTTCTTCGAGGCTTCGACGCCTCGGTTCCGGCGTATCCATACAAGAAGAATGAGGATGTTCGGGAGCAAGCCTTATGGCTGCTGCTAAAACCAGTCGCTTGAAGGCTGTGATCATCGTTTTTCCCATAGACGCACCGTCGCCAAATACGGTTAACAACACGTTTACCAAATCGCTTCGGCAACTTACATTTTTGCAGGATTCCCCATGGAGATCACGCGTACCCGCTCCGACCTTCGAGCGGCAGTGGACCACCAGCGAAAGACCGGCCACTCGATTGGCTTCGTCCCCACCATGGGCGCTCTGCATGACGGCCACATTTCGCTTGTTCGGCGCGCTCTTGAGGCGTCAGACTGCGTCGTCGCCAGCATATTCGTGAATCCAACACAGTTTGCGCCGGGCGAAGACTTCGACGCCTACCCTCGGCCAGAGAAAGCAGACTTGGAGAAGCTGGAAGCAGCGGGCTGTCGCGTCGTCTACCAGCCGGACGCTCGCGAGCTGTATCCTGAGGGCTCCAAGACGAATGTGCGTGTGGAGGGCATGTCGGATTTGCTCGACGGGATACACCGTCCCCACTTCTTCTATGGCGTAACAACAGTCGTCTCTCGGCTGTTCGTCCACGTGGCTCCTGATGTTGCTGTTTTTGGTGAGAAGGATTTCCAGCAACTTCAGATTATTCGTCGAATGGTCTCAGATCTTGGTTTCCCCATACGCATCATCGGCGGCCAAACCGTCCGAGACGCTGACGGACTCGCTCAGTCGTCCAGGAATGCATATCTGAGCGAAGCAGAGCGGAAAATTGCGGGGGCTTTGTTTCGTGCGCTTCTGCGTACCGCCCGCCGCATCGATGCAGGAACGCCTGTCGCGCAGGCTCGCCAGGAGGCGATCGCGCATCTGGAGCGTGCTGGATTTGATCGCGTCGACTATGTCTCCGTCGTGAATTCCGAGACCCTCATCGACCTGCCCGACGGGCCGGTTGCACCAGGTGATCGAGGGCGTGTGCTTGGCGCAGCGCGGACCGGAAACACCCGACTGATCGATAACCTTCCCTTCTCCCGACCATTCGCATGAGCATCATGCGCGTACGGGTTAGCGATGGCGTGGGAGAAACGCGCGCTGCGGCCTTCCTGGACGATGGACGCCCATGCGGTCTGTTCATGCATCGCTT
>JBCBWQ010000297.1:0-2673 GCA_039817025.1 Pseudomonadota bacterium
CACCGACCGGCTCATATCCTTCGAGCCAAGGAGATGCCCCAGAATGCCGTTGCCATCCGCGATGGTTTCCTGCCGGGACAGGCTTTCAGGCTCATCCAGGTAGCGCTCATGCTGGCCATTGGCGAGTGCGCCCAGCAGGGCTTCCACGCCGCCCGGTTCCTGCGTATTGCGCTGCAGGCCTGCCGCAAGCGCTGGCAGAAGCGCCTTGAGAGCAGACTGGGTCTGGCTTTCATCGAGGCCAAGTTGTTGCCCAAGCTGGCGCTTGGCCTGCCCGCCTGCTGCTGACTGAATCATGTCCATCAGATTGAGACCTGCCATCACGCCTTCTCCCGTTAAAGCTGAGCGACGACCCTAAGCGGGGCGGGCCAGAAACGAAAGTGTCGAAGCTGCCATTGCCGTTCCGCCTGCCTGCCGCCAAATGCCAACTATGTTCGGTTACTTCGAGCGCCTCCTTGACCCGTTTCCGCAAACACGGACGGACCGTCCACCAGCGACGCTGCTGGCGTTTGTCTGGCACTATGTGAAAGACGCCTGGCCGCTGCTCGCGATCATGACAGTCTTTTCTGCCATCATCGCCGTGGGCGAGGTCATGCTGTTCGGTTTTCTAGGGCGTATCGTCGATTGGCTGGCCGTGGCTGATCAGGAGACATTTTTCGCAGACAATGCCGCCTTCCTGATCGCCATGGCCGTGATCGTGATCGTCGTACTGCCGGCCATCCATCTGTTCTGGGCGCTGATCGCCCATCAGGGCATCTGGCCCAATCTTCCCATGCAGGCACGCTGGCGGATGCACAATTATCTGCTCGGCCAGTCCATGGGCTTCTTTGCCGATGAGTATGCTGGCCGGGTGGGCGCCAAGCTGATGCAAACCGCGCTCGCTGTACGCGAAGGCACCACGAAAGTGCTCGACGTGTTTGTGTTTGTCGCCGTGTACTTCATTTCAACGCTGGCTCTCATCGCGTTGGCGGACTGGAGGCTTACGGCACCGGTTATTCTCTGGCTTGTGCTCTACATTGCGTTGATCACATGGTTCGTCCCGCGCCTGACGCGTGTTTCAGAAGAACAGGCCGATGCCCGCTCGGCGATGACGGGGCGCGTCGTCGACAGCTACACCAACATTGCCACGGTCAAACTCTTTGCCCATGCCGGCCGGGAGGAAGCCTATGCGCAATCCAGCATGGAAGGCTTCCTCGATACGGTGCGCCGGCAGTTCCGTCTGGTCACGGCGTTCGACATGCTGGTCTATCTCAATAATGCGGTCGCGCTGGTTCTTGTCGCCGGTCTCGGGATCTTCCTCTGGCAGGGAGACGTCATCAGCGTCGGGGCGCTTGCCGTGGCGATCTCGCTCATGCTGCGCATCAAGGGCATGTCCCAGTGGATCATGTGGGAAGTCTCCGCGCTGTTTGAGAATATCGGCGTTGTCTATGATGGCATGTCCATGCTCGCCCAGGCCCGGGCTGTGGAGGACGAAGCGGGCGCAAAGGCGCTCGCCGTGGAGACCGGTCGCATCGACTTCAACGCCATGAGTTTTCACTATGGCAAGGGCGAAGGCGTGATTGACGACTTTTCGCTCTCGATTGCGCCCGGCGAGAAAGTGGGCCTTGTCGGCCGCTCTGGCGCTGGCAAGTCAACGCTCGTGAATCTGCTTCTGCGCTTTTACGATGTTGAGCGCGGCGACATCCGTATCGACGGCCAACCCATCCATACCGTCACCCAGGGCTCCCTTCGTGCGAACATCGGCATGGTGACACAGGATACCTCGCTTCTTCATCGCTCGATCCGCGAGAATATTGCCTATGGTCGCCCGGATGCTTCAGACGCTGAAATCTGGGATGCCGTCGCAAAGGCGAATGCCGAAGACTTCATCCGCGATCTTGAGGATCATAAGGGGCGCAAAGGTCTCGATGCACAGGTCGGTGAGCGCGGTGTCAAACTGTCCGGCGGCCAGCGCCAACGCATCGCCATTGCGCGCATCTTCCTGAAAGACGCGCCGATCCTTGTCCTCGACGAAGCGACGTCCGCCCTGGATTCGGAAGTGGAAGCGGCCATCCAGGACAGCCTGTTTGCCTTGATGGAAGGAAAGACCGTGATCTCCATTGCGCACCGCCTCTCGACCATCGCCGCTATGGATCGGCTCGTCGTCATGGATCAGGGCGCGATTGTTGAAACGGGCAGCCACGATTCCCTCGTTGCCCAGGGCGGTCTCTATGCCGATCTCTGGGCCCGCCAGTCGGGCGGATTCCTGGCTGGATCGGAACAGTCCGCTGCGGTTGCCGAATAGGTGTATGCAGCGGCTTGCTGCCATTGTCGTGAATTTGAAAGATTGCTGCCACAATTGAGTTGTGAAACGGTCCTGAAACAATGGGTTAGCGCGCAGAGTTCATGCGTTGCAAAGCATGGCCGCACCGGGATAATCAGAGCGGCGAGGGGTGAGGTCTATGGCAGATGATGTGGGCAGTGCGGGTAGTCTCGACCCGATCGAGATTCTGGCCGAACGCCCCTCAGCTGAATTCGATGAGGTCAAGCTACAGGCTGACTACACCGCCAGAGCACTTTTGAGTTTCTATCGCTTTCGCCAACTTGGCGGCGGCAGGATGCGAGAAGACGATGGCACGCCGAATATCGATCGCAAGCTGACGCTCGGGAAGGTCGAGAAAAACGGCGTCCACTATG
>JBCBWQ010000298.1:0-2666 GCA_039817025.1 Pseudomonadota bacterium
TCAGTCCCTTCGCGGAGAGGATATTCGCAAGCGCCCCTCAATTTCGGAAACTGTCGACTGGGCGCGGACCCTGATCCTGCTGCATGCAAACGAACTCAACGCTGACATGGTGCGCACGACGCTCAACGTGCTTCTGAAGCATGAGAGCGATATTGAAGCAGTTTCAAAAGACATCCCGGAGCTTACCCGAAGAAGCGTTGAGGCGCAGGACAAGGGTCGCCTCGCTACGGGTTACCCAGACTTGAGCTGAGGTCACCATGGCGGAGCGTATCCTCACCGATTTTATACGCGCCCTTCGGTCGGCAGATGTACGGGTCTCCACCGGCGAAGCCATAGACGCCGCCCGAGCCGTCTCGGTTATGGGATATGATGATCGCGAGGCCCTTGCGGACACGTTGCGCTGCGTGCTCGCTAAATCACCAACGGAGAAAGCCACGCACGACCGGCTGTTTGAGCTCTACTTCAGTCGACGGCCGTCCGCGCCGAACGCTGAAGCACCCGACACCCAACAAGAATCTGGCTCTGCCTCTGATGTGCCAGACCTCATGGATCTGATTGATCAGCCATCGGAGACTGAGCTCGCCATGGCAATGGAACGGGCAGGACAAGTCGCAAGCGTAGAAGATATCCGGTTTTCTACACAGATCCCCTACTTTGCGCAGCAGATGATGAAAGCGATGGGGGTAGACCGGCTGGAAGACAAAATGATGCGGGCGTTCGGCGAAAAGACGCCGCAAGGCGAAGCCGAAGCACAGCGCCTGATTGACGGAAGGCAGGACGTTCTGAAACGCGCTACGGCCCATGCCCGTCAGGCGTTTGAGACGTTTGGGGCCGGGGCGACTGAGCAATTTCGCGATGAGGTTCTGTCAGAGAAAGTACTTACCCGCCTCGATGCCCATGACCTTGCGCGCATGCGCGGACTTGTTGAGCGCATCGCCAGGCGCCTCGCCGCAAAACACTCCCGCCGCAAACGCCGGACGAGCCGCGGCCAGCTCGACGTACGCCGCACATTGCGCGCCAATGCCGGCCTTGATGGGGTGCCGTTTGATCTGGTCTGGAAAACAACCCGGAAAGACAAACCCAAGATTGTCGCCATTTGCGATGTATCCGGGTCAGTCGCACGGGTTGTCCGCTTCTTTCTCATGTTGGTTTACGGCCTGAGAGACGTCGCGCCTGATGTTGAGGCCTTTGCGTTCTCAGGGCGGCTTGAGGATGTCGGGCATATAATGGCCAGCCAGGATTTCACGCCAGCCATGGACCGGATCGTCAATACGATCGGAATGAGTTCAACCGATTACGGACAATCTCTCTCGGACTTACAGACAGACCATTGGCAGAAGATCGATCGTCGCTCGACAATCATCATGCTTGGCGACGGGCGGTCTAATAATGGCGATCCGCGCACAGACCTTTTCTCAGAAGTCGCTGCTCGCGCAAAACGCACGATCTGGCTATGCCCCGAGGCTCCCAGCCTGTGGGGCACTGGCGATAGTGAAATACCGCGCTACCGTCCTTACTGTGACAAGCTCGTCCACGTGGCGACCTTAAAGGACCTTGAACGTGTGATCGACGAAGTTCTGGCAGCCTATGGCTGAACTGGCTCCGCGGCAGCTTCGGCAGCGCGCAGCAGCCGCATCATATTCCCGGACCAGATTTTCTCGATGTCTTCGGGGCTGTATCCATCCGCCAAAAGCCTTTCGGTAATTTGAGGCAAATCGGAAACATCCTCCATCCCCATCGTTCCACCACCGCCATCCCAGTCTGCACCGATCCCCACATGGTCCGGCCCGATCACGTCCAGTGCGTGGATCAGGTGCTCATAGAATTTTTCGAACGTTGAACGCGGCGGCGGAAATTCGGCATCAATCTCCCGTCGATCAGCGATCGCCTGCTCCACACGATCGGCGGGAATATCGGAGACGCTATCGCCATACTTTTCTGTCCACACAGCCAGCGCTGCAGCGCGTTCCGGCGTGGGTTCGAGCCGCTCCAGATAGCCTCCAAACGCATTGATCTGGATGACACCGCCACTATCGGCGAGTTCCTTGAGCAGAACGTCATCAATGTTGCGAGGATGGTCAAACACCGCCTTCACGCCGGTGTGACTGAGGATGATCGGCGTGGTCGACAGGGCGATCATATCCCGCACGCTACTGTCAGCCGCATGGGAGCCATCAACGATCATGCCCAACCGGTTCGCCTCTTCGACAAGGTCCCGACCGAGCGGAGAGAGGCCGCCATGAACCGGTGTTATGTCCGTTGCGCTGTCAGCAAACTGGTTGTTCCGAAAGTGTACCGGACCCACCATGCGCAATCCCAGACGGTGGTAGGTCTCCAGGAGCGAAACATCCCGCATCAGAGGATAAGCATTCTCCATGCTGACAAGCATGGCTTTACGCCCTTCACGGGCAACGGCCTCCGCAGCATCGGCGGTGGTCACGAGCACGAACTCGTCGTGCTTGGCCGCCTGCTCGCGGATTTCGACCGCGCGAAAAAGTCCTGCGTCGCGTGCTGCCCTCATAGACGCGTCATCCAGCGGGCCTTGCGGAGTAAAGATGACCCAGAAGCCACCGTCGAGCCCGCCCCGTTCCATCTTCGGAAAATCGACCTGAACCTGGCCGAGTCGGGTCGGGTTATCCGCCAGAAGATCGAAAGCAGGGTCTGAA
>JBCBWQ010000299.1:0-2661 GCA_039817025.1 Pseudomonadota bacterium
GTAGGCGATCTCGTCGCTGATGGCCGGGGCGAAATCTCGTCGACCGGTATTTTCGCTAATGTCTATTACGATTTCGCGCGCGGCTCGGCGATTGAGCCCTATGTCGGCGCCGGCATTGGCTTCCTCGATACGGATGTCGAATACGCTCCGTCTGGTGTCGGGATTATCGATGATGGCGAGACAAAGTTTGCCTATCAAGTGAAAGTCGGCGCGACGTTCCGCGCAACCGAGCGCATCGATATTTATGGCGAGTATGCCTACCGCGCGACGGAAGACATTGAAGTCAACAACGCGCTCTTCCCGGGCACGCTGGAGATCGAAAACCAGCAAAATGTCTTCTCGATTGGTGCACGGTATCGGTTCAACGCCCTCTAGAGCCGCTTGTCCGATTGCCGCCGGACCTTTCCCCGGGTCCGGCGGCGTTTCGCCGCTGATCCGGTCGCTGGCCAGACCTATATCTCTGGTATGAGTCTTACAGACGATACAGATTTAGAAATCGCAGAGCAATGGGTGCTTGCCCAGCTTACCCGCGCCGGTTCCGACCCTAAGTCACCGATGCGATGGCCTGTCATGTGCACGACCGATATCGCCGGCCGGGTCATCGTGCTGCGGCGCTTCGAGGCTGAGACCCGGGAAGCGATATTCTTCACCGACCGGCGCGCACGCAAAGTGTCCGCTATCCAGCATACCCCCCATGCCGAGATCGTCTTTTTCGATCCGAAACGGATGCTTCAGATTCGCGCCTCGGGATCGGTCCGCCTCGAAGTCGGCGGTCAGGCTTGGCGGGCCGATTTTGCCAAGCTGCCGGAACGGAGCTTGGCCGACTATTCAACCATCGACGCGCCGGGCTGCGCCATGGAGCACCCCGAGCCGCGCAGGGACCTTTCTCTGGCTGAGCGAAACTTTGCCCGCCTCATCGTGAAAGCAGACCGGATCGACTGCCTGGAGCTGTCCCGGCAGGGCCACCGCCGGGCCGTGTTCGACTGGCGCAGCGGTGAGCCCGTCCGAGAATGGGTGGCTCCATGACAGGGTCTCAGGCTTTCACGGTCTACTATGACGGCTCTTGCCCGCTTTGCGTGGCAGAGATCGGTTTCTACCGGAAACGGCGCGGTGCAGACGCCATCGAGTGGGTTGACGTATCGGCCACAGACGGCGCGGTGGCCAGCGACCTTGGGTGTGCAGCCGCCATGGCCCGGTTCCATGTGCGCGACAAAAAAGGGATGCTCATCGATGGCGGCCCCGCCTTCGCCGCGCTCTGGAAGCAGCTCCCGTCCTGGCGCTGGCTCGGCATTGCGTTCAGCGCGCCGCCCCTCAGGTGGATTATTGGTATCGCTTACGAGCTGTTCCTGCCCGTCCGCCCTTATCTGCAGCGCTTCGTCCGTCGCCGCGCAGACCCTTCAGTCTGACGGGGCTTGGGCGAGGAATCGCGCGATCCATTCAGCCACAGCAGAGCCGTCGGCCGGCGTTTCCACGCTTGCGATGGCCGTCTCTGCCAGTGTTTCGCCGATTCGCGCCCTGCGAAGCCGGTAGAGGTCAGCGGCGAAGGCCGGGCTGAATTCCGGATGTCCCTGAACGCTGATGGCTGGCACCGTGTCGTAATGGAGCGCGGCACATGGTGCGAAATCCGATGACGCAACGCTGCGGGCCCCCGGCGGAGCGGAGAGGACCTGATCCTGATGGCTGACGAGTAGCGAAAATGTATCCGGCGACGGCGTACCCATCCAGGTTGGAGCGGACACCACATCATAGGAGTGCCGCCCAACGCCCCAGCCCTTGTCGGATTTGGCAACCGCGCCCCCCAGCGCCTGCGCGATGGCCTGGTGCCCAAAACAAATCCCGACCTGTGGCACCCCCTCAGCAGCGCACCAGCGGATAAAATCCATCAGCGATGGCATCCAGGGTTCAGGGTCGTATACCCCAGCCGGCGAGCCCGTGATCAGCACCGCCTCCAGGGTTGCCGGGTCTGGCAGGGCTTCACCATCCGTCAGGGCGATCGCCTCAAACGTTAGGGCAGGGGCAGCCGGCGCCAGCAAGCCCTCAAACATGGCTGGGTAGCCGGGATACCGATCCCGGATCTCAAGGGGCGGCTTGCCGGTCTCGATTATGGTGAGCTTCATGCGCTTGTAACTGGCGCGCGGTAGCGTGCGACGCAAGAGCGAAAGGACCCGATCCCATGCGCCTGTTTAGCCGCCAACCCGACGACCCTTTGCCAGGCTTCCGCTTCTTTGAAGACCCCGTGCGCGAAGGTGTAATCGAAGCGCGCAAGATCCGCTGCAGCTGTTGTGGAAAGAAGCGTAGCCACGTCTATACAGGCCCTCAATTTGGCCCTTCGGACGATGTTGAACCCTTGTGCCCATGGTGCATCGCCGACGGGAGCGCTGCTGAAGCGTTGGGGCTAAGCTTTAACGAGTGCATCGACATTCCGGATGGCGCAGACGCTGACCTCATCGAAGAAGTAGAAGAGCGCACACCTGCCTATCAAAGTTGGCAAGGATCCTATTGGGCGTTTTTGGCCGACACACCGATGGTCTTCGTCGGAGAGGCCACGCTGGACATGGTCACCCACCCTGATCGCTCAGCCATTGAGGCCGCCTTCGACCAAGAAGCAAGCGTCTTCTGAGAAACCGTAGACGCTTGCTTCTTGGTCGAAGGCGGCCTCAA
>JBCBWQ010000029.1:0-2948 GCA_039817025.1 Pseudomonadota bacterium
CGCGCCCATGGGGCACAGGTTCGCGTCGTGCAGGCCGACGTTTCAGAGGATGAAGGCTGCCGCACCCTGGCCGACGCAGCCGCCGCGTGGGGCCGGCTCGATATCCTGATCAACAATGCCGGCATCACCCGCCATGCCCGTGACCATTCCGACCTGGGGGCCCTCTCAAAGCAGGACTTCATGGACACTTATGCCGTCAATGTGGTCGGCCCGTTCATGGCGGTCCGCGCATGCGAAGCACTGCTCCATGCAGCTTATGAGCAGACCGGGCGGGCGAGCTGCGTGGTGAATACGTCGTCGATCGCTGGCGTTACAGGTATTGGTTCTTCGGTGGCCTACGCGGCCACAAAAGGCGCGCTCAATACGATGACGCTGTCCCTCGGGCGGGCACTGGCCCCGAAGATTCGCGTGAATGCGGTGTGCCCCGGCTTTATCGGTACCCGTTGGTTCAAGGACCAGATGGGCGAGGAGCAATATGCCCGGCTGGAAGAGTCAGTCCGTGCCGCAACGCCACTTCAAGCGGCCAGCGGGCCAGACGATATAGCAGATGCGGCGCTGTTCTTCTGTGCAGACGCTTCGCGCCATGTCACCGGTGAAACCCTTCTCGTTGATGCCGGGACTCACCTCGGATACGCTCCGCTAACCGCCCGCTAGAGCCTCAATCCGAGGCGATCCGAGGCGACGCCGCCCAAAAAACAGGCGTAGCTCGACCACTGCAGCCGGGCTGGCCGGGTGAAGTTGCCGGGTTCTTAAGCGATCTTTCTATTGCACCAGCGAACTCCATGAGGGGCTCCACCAGTGGGAAGGATCAACAACCAATGAATACACTCCTCAAAACAGCCAGCCTTGCCGTTGTCATGGGTATCGGCGCTACCGGTACCGCCGCCGCCGAAGGCGAATTCAGCGGCAACGTCACCCTGACGTCCGACTATGTCTGGCGCGGCATCTCGCAGTCGAACGAGGATCTCGCGATCCAGGGCGGCTTCGACTACGCCAACGGCATGTTCTACGCAGGCACGTGGGCATCCTCGATTGACTTCGAAGACGGCTCGGACAGCAACGTCGAACTCGACCTTTATGGTGGCCTGGCTGGTGAATTCGAAGGCGGCGTCGCCTGGGATGTCGGTGTCATCGGCTATCTCTACCCGGATTCCGACGCTGAAGATCTCGACTTTGTCGAGCTCTATGGCGGCCTCGGCTACGCCTTCGAAGGCGGTGTTGAAGTCGGCGGTTACGCTTACTTCGACCCGGACAATGAGAACCTCTACGTCGAAGGCACCGCAGGTCTCGGCCTGACCGACAACCTCTCCGCTGACGTGTCGATTGGCAATTACAGCTTCGACGAAGGCGAGGACTACACGGCCTATTCCATCGGCGGCACCTTGTCAGTCGAAGGCTTTGACCTCGATCTGCGCTACTGGGGCACTGACATTGACGATGTCGACATTGCCGATGAACGCATCGTTCTTTCGATTTCTCGGGCCATGTAGGGACGCACGCTTCGAGACAGCAATCGCCGCGCGCTAACCTTCCGGCGGCAATTGTCGCTTCAAGACCGTCATTCGACGTAATCGAATGGCGGTCTTTTTTATGCCGTGATGAGTGTCATATCTGGTGTTGATGCCCGGGAGCTGATTCATGGCCGCTGAAGCCGCCTCACCTGTTGTCGCCCTTATGCCGGCGATCACACTGCTTGGCGTTGGTGCAGCGGCAGCGCTCGCGTCAAAGGCCCTGAAGCTCAGCCCCATCGTCGGCTATCTCATCGCCGGCGTCGTCATCGGACCCCATGTCATCGGCATCGAGTTTGATGAAGATGCGACCCATCTTCTTGCCGAACTTGGTGTCGTTTTCCTGTTGTTCGACATTGGTATGCACGTCTCATTGCGCGAGCTGAAGGAAAGCCGCCGCGACTTGATTGGGCTTGCACCCGCCCATCTCATTGTCTGCAGCATTCTGTTTTCGCTTCTGCTGGGCCTCGCCGGAGCATCGCCGCCCATAGCGATTGCGATCGGCGTGTCCCTTGGCCTCAGCTCAACTGCCGTTGTCTCGCGCATTCTGACAGAGCGTAGCCTTGCGTCTTGCCCGCTGGGTCGCTCCGCCACCCATGTGCTCATCTTCCAGGACATTGTCGCAATCTTCCTCTTGATCTTTGCGCATGGGCTGGCAGGGGATCCGTCCGCTCTTCTCAGCTCCATGGGCTGGGCGAGCGTTCAGGCGGTGATCGCCTTTGCCGCTGCCATTCTAGCCGGCCAATACGTCATCAGCCCGGCCTTCAAAGCGCTCGCCGCGACTCGCAATGATGAGGCATTCACAGCTTTCACCTTGCTACTCGTGCTTGGCGCTGCGGCGGCCACGGCGATGATGGGCCTTTCTCTGACGCTGGGCGCTTTCCTCGCCGGCCTCGCCGTTTCGGGCACGCCTTACCGTCATCAAATTCAGACCGAGACCGGCCCGTTTCGCGGCCTGCTCCTTTCCTTCTTTTTCATCAGCGTCGGCCTGATGCTGGACGTCCCGGCCCTGCTCACTGCTTGGCCCTACGTCATTGGAAGCGCAGCCGTCATCATGCTGGCTAAGACAGCGGGCGGCTACCTTGCCGCGCGGCTGAACAAATGGACCGTGCCGGGCGCGACCCAACTCGCCTTCCTGCTTGCGCAAGGCTCTGAGTTCACCCTGGTCGTCCTCGCCATCGGAGCTGTGACCGCTGGCCTGCCGAACGGAGTGGAAGCTGTCCTCGTGGCGGCCGTTGCGCTGACCCTAGCCATTGCGCCCTCGTGGGCCGGTCTTGGCATGCAGCTGTCGCGAAAGCTTGCCGAACGTCAGAAGGACCAGGACGCTGCGCCGATTTCGTCCGACACCGGGACAGCCCGGCCAGTCATCGTTTTTGGCATGACGGCATCCGGACGCCTTGCCGTCGATGCCCTGCTCGATAACGACATTCCCGTAGTCGT
>JBCBWQ010000029.1:3047-18442 GCA_039817025.1 Pseudomonadota bacterium
CCTCGACAGCGAGCCAGACCGTTTCCTCGCCGCCGTTGCGGACGGCTATAAGGTCACCTTTGGCGACGCAGCGAACCTGAAGCTGATCACTGCGATCGGAGCCAACCATGCGCGCGCAGTTGTGATCGGCGCGCCGCGCTACGAAGTGTCCAAGTCCATAACGCCCGCCATCGAACGCAATTTTCCTGGCATGCACCGGTTCGTTGCTGTCGATTCGCCTGAGGACTTGAAACGGTTCGAAGCGCTCGGGATGCGGGCCCATTTGTCATTGGCAGAGCCGAAGGGGCTGGAGATGGCCGTTGACCTCCTGCGCGAGATGGGTGTGGACCGCGAGAAGCTGTCTGAATGGATCACCCTGGAATCGGACCGCTTCGATGTTGAAGACGCAACGGATGACCTTCTGGATCCGGAGCCCGAAGCCGAAGCGGCCTAGGGTGGCGCTTGCTGAAGACACCGCCTATAGCAATAACGTTCCAATTTGGAGGGCGTAATGCGAATCGGTGTGCCGACTGAGATCAAGAAACAGGAATTTCGTGTCGGTTTGACGCCGGAAAGCGTGGGAGAACTTGCGCGCGCAGGCCATGATGTAGCCATCCAGGCTGGCGCTGGCGAAGGGTCCGGCTTTCAGGATGAAGATTACGTGGCCGTTGGCGCGACCATCCTACCCGGCGCCGACGCTGTGTTTGACGCCTCCGAGCTGATCGTGAAGGTCAAAGAGCCGCAGCCGGAGGAATGCGCGCGGCTTACCCGGGACCATACCCTGTTCACCTACCTTCACCTCGCCGCAGATCCGGTGCAGGCTGACGGGCTGATCAAGTCCGGCGCACTGGCCATCGCCTATGAAACCGTGACCGATCGCGATGGCCGACTACCCCTGCTGACGCCCATGAGCCAGGTGGCGGGGCGTATGTCGATGCAGGTCGCAGCATGGGCCCTGATGAAGACGCGCCGCGGGCGCGGCATCCTTCTGGGCGGTGTTCCCGGTGTTGCGCCGGCCAAGGTCGTAATCATCGGCGGCGGTGTATCCGGTACGAATGCCGCAGAAATCGCCGTGGGCATGCGCGCTGACGTCACCGTGTTTGATCGGGACAATGCGCGCCTCGCTGAACTTGACCAGCAGTTCAATGGCAGCGCGAAGACGATGTACTCAACCGCTGCCAGCCTTGATGCTGCCGTGTGCGCAGCAGATCTTGTGATCGGAGCTGTCCTGATCCCGGGCGCTGCCGCGCCAAAGCTCGTCAACCGGGCACAGCTCAAGCACATGCAGCCCGGCGCAGTTCTGGTCGACATCGCAATTGATCAGGGTGGCTGTTTCGAGACCTCCAAGCCCACAACCCATGGTGATCCGATCTACGAGGTCGATGGCATTCTGCACTATTGCGTCGCCAACATGCCTGGGGCCGTGCCGCGTACATCCACCTATGCGCTCAACAATGCCACGCTGCCCTTTGTGCTGAGGATCGCGAAAATGGGTGCGCGCGCGGCGTTGAACGCAGATCCCCATCTCGCTGAAGGGCTGACCGTGGCCGACGGAGCCATTGCCCACGAAGCAGTGGCACGGGACCTCGACCTGCCCTTCAAGCAGCCGGACTGGTTTACCGGCGCTGCCTAAAGCGCACCGCGGGCCGGAGCAGACCCGCTGCCTTTCCTCAGGGCCGCGAGCACAGTTTCGATTGAGGCTCCGCGCCGGTCGAGGACTGCATCGATCTGCGCGCGTTCCTCAATGGCGAGCCAAAGCCCGCCAACCTGCACATCCACGATCCGCCATTGGCCGCCACGCTCGATCACCCGCCAACGCACGGTCTGAGAGTCCTTTCCCGGCAATTTAACGCGGGTCTCCACAACCGAGTCCCGGTCATTGCGATCACTGGAGCCGATGACCGTCACAGACGCACCGTCAAAGCGGTGGCGATTCTGTTCGAAGGCGTGGGCGAGGAAGCCCTCGAAGGCGACCTCGAACCGTTCAAGGTCTTCAGCCGGGATACGCCGGGCGTGGCCGCCAAGCGCAAAGCGAGCAATCCGCTGCGTATCGACAATGCGCATCAGATCACTGCGCTCGAATGTTCCTTCGGACAGTTTTTCAGAGGCGGTCTCGACGATCGCCTCAGCCGCCGGCCCGGCCATGGCGACCGGCGCAGACAGGGTGAGTGCTACAGCGGCGAGAACGGAGCGAAACATGGGTCTTTGTCCTTATGACTGTCCAATAACGTTCCACCAGATATGTGAGCAACACTCTGTGCCCACCAATACAGGCTTGGAATGGGTCCTATGTGGACTGTTTCATGGCGCGCATGGAAAACGCCCCGGCCGATCGACCGGGGCGCTAATCTTTATTGGCGCGAATGAAGGGGTGCGCCCTATTCGTCGATCGCCTCGAGTTCGGCGTCGTGGCGGGCCTTGTCGGCTGCGCCTTTTGCCTCCGGGTCACGATCAACAAGCTCGATCACAGCCATCGGCGCATTATCGCCATGGCGGAACCCAGCCTTGAGCACACGGGTGTAGCCGCCCGCGCGGTCTTTGTAGCGGTCGCCCATGATCTCAAAGAGCTTGCGCACCGCATCCTTGTCGCGGATCTTTGCAATGGCGAGCCGGCGCGAAGACAGGTCACCCTTCTTGGCCAGCGTCACGAGTTTATCCATGACAGGCTTGAGCTCTTTCGCTTTTGGCAGGGTCGTCACAATCTGCTCGTGCTGGATCAGAGACGCAGCCATGTTGGCGAGCATCGCTTTGCGGTGCGAGCTGGTCCGGTTCAGTTTGCGGTGTGCAAGGCCGTGGCGCATTTTGGTCTCCGTCGCCCTCCCGGGGGCGGTCCTTGAGGCTAGATGTGGTCGTCGTACTTCTTGGCGAGGCCTTCAATGTCCTCTGGCGGCCAGTCCGGCACTTCCATGCCGAGATGCAGGCCCATGCCAGCGAGGACTTCCTTGATCTCATTGAGAGACTTGCGGCCGAAGTTCGGCGTGCGCAGCATCTCTGCTTCGGACTTCTGGATGAGGTCGCCAATATAGACAATGTTGTCGTTCTTCAGGCAGTTCGCAGAACGAACCGACAGCTCGAGCTCGTCGACCTTCTTGAGCAGCATCGGATTGAAGCCAAGGTCGGCCTCTTCCGTGGACCCCTGGGTTTCAATCGTCGGCTCATCGAAGGTGATGAACAGCTGCAACTGATCCTGAATAATGCGCGCGGCATACGCGACGGCATCTTCCGGATTGATCGATCCATCGGTGTCGACCGTCAGATTCAGCTTGTCATAGTCGAGAACTGTGCCCTCACGGGTGTCTTCGACCGTGTAGCCGACGCGGCGGACCGGCGAGTAAATTGCGTCCACGGGAATGAAGCCGATCGGCGCATCCTCCGGGCGGTTCTTGTCAGCCGGCTCATAGCCCTTGCCCGTGGCAACGGTGAATTCCATGCGCACATCTGCGCCATCGTCGAGCGTGCAGATGACGAGATCCGGATTGAGGATCGAGGTGTCGCCGGACGTTTCGATCTGACCGGCAGTGACTTCGCCCGGGCCAGACGCCTTGAGCACCATCCGCTTCGGCGTGTCAGACACCATGGCAATCGCGACCTGCTTGAGGTTCAGGACAATAGTGGTGACGTCCTCGCGGACGCCGGGAATGGACGAAAATTCGTGGACGATGCCATCGATCTGGACACCCGTGATCGCTGCCCCCTGAAGCGAAGACAGGAGCACGCGGCGCAGGGCGTTGCCGAGCGTCGTGCCGAAGCCGCGCTCTAGGGGTTCGATGACAAGTTTGGCTTTCCGCTTTGGATCGAGGCCCGGCTCAATGGTCGGACGGTTCGGGCGGATCAGTTCTTTCCAGTTACGGTCGTTCACGCTTGGCGTTACAGTATCGGGCACGGGCGGCCTCCTTGAGAATATGGACAGCGCTGGCGAGCAGCCGGAGCGAACTATACGCGGCGGCGCTTGGGCGGACGGCATCCATTGTGCGGGATCGGCGTGACATCGCGGATCGATGTGACGGTCAGGCCAACAGCCTGAAGCGCACGCAGGGCACTTTCACGGCCTGAGCCGGGGCCGCGAACATTGACCTCAACCGTTTTCACGCCGTGGTCCTGCGCTTTTTTGGCAGCGTCTTCAGCGGCCACCTGGGCGGCATAGGGCGTCGACTTGCGCGAGCCCTTGAAGCCCATGGCACCGGCCGATGACCAGGAAATCGCATTGCCCTGGGCGTCGGTGATGGTCACCATGGTGTTATTGAAGCTCGACGTGACGTGCACGACGCCAGACGAGATGTTTTTGCGTTCCTTGCGGCGCACGCGGGTCGCTTCACGGGCCATGATTGCTCGTCCTACTTCTTCTTGCCGGCGATGGGCTTAGCGGGCCCTTTGCGGGTGCGGGCATTGGTGTGGGTACGCTGGCCGCGAACGGGCAGCTTGCGGCGATGGCGCAGGCCGCGATAGCAGCCAAGGTCCATCAGACGCTTGATATTCATTGATGTATCGCGGCGCAGGTCGCCCTCGACCATGTATCCAGCGTCGATCGCTTCACGAATCTGGATCACTTCGGCATCTGTGAGGTCCTGAACGCGGCGCTCAGCCGAAATGCCGACTTTCTCGGTGATTTCCTGCGCGAGCGCCGGACCGATGCCGTGAATATAGGTCAGCGCGATGTTGACGCGCTTATTCGTCGGTATGTTGACGCCTGCGATACGGGCCACGGGCCTCTCTCCTAAACCATTCAAGTAATGCCTAAGGGCGCGATGGGCTACGGTCCGTCGCGCGCACGGGCACAGTCTTCTTAACGAAGTGCGTCGTTATAGCCCCGTAGACGCGCGCGTCAACAGCAGAATCCAGCGCTACGCGACCTCTTTCAGCGCCGCGTCGATTTCCACGGCCACGGTCTCTATCGAGCCCATGCCATCGACCTCCACGAGTTTGCCGCGTTCGGCATAGATCGGCAACAGCGGGGCTGTGTCGGCGTTGTATTTTTCCAGCCGGAACTTGAAGGTTTCCGGGTTGTCGTCCTTTCGGCCCTGCTCCTCGAACCGCTTTGTGACGCGGGAAATGAGCTGGTCTTCATCAACCGCGAGACGGATGACCCGGTGCACTTCCGTGCCTCGGCTTTTCAGGAGGTGGTCCAGCGCCTCGGCCTGGCCGACCGTGCGCGGGAAGCCATCGAAAATGAACCCCGCCGCGTCCTTATTGGCCGTAAGCTGTTCGTCTATGAGCGCAATGACGATCTCGTCGGACACAAGCGCGCCCTCTTCGAGGATCGATTTCACCTGCTTGCCGAGGTCTGATTCAGCAGCAATGGCGGCGCGCAACATGTCGCCAGTAGAGAGTTGCACAAAGCCGCGCTCGGAAACGAGGCGCTTGGCCTGGGTGCCTTTTCCCGCCGCAGGCGGGCCAAACAGAATTAGGTTCACTTCTTACGGCCTCCCAGTCGCGACTTCTTTATCATCCCCTCATACTGGTGGGCGATCAGATGCGACTGGATCTGGGTGACGGTGTCCATGGTCACGGACACCACGATCAGAAGCGACGTTCCGCCAATATAGAAGGGAATCTCCGGATAATAACGCCGGAGCAGCTCCGGCAGGATACAGACGAATACAAGATAGATAGCGCCAATCGTCGTAAGTCGAGTCAGCACATAGTCTATATAAGCCGCCGTATTCGATCCGGGCCGGATACCGGGGAGGAAACCGCCATACTTGCGCAGGTTGTCAGCCGTCTCCTTCGGGTTGAACATGATCGAGGTGTAGAAGAAGCAGAAGAACGCCACGAGCACCGCGTAGGTGATGATGTAGGTCCATGAGCCGGGCGCGAAATTGGCCGCGATCCAGGCTAGAATGCCGCCGCCCGAAGCCACGGCATCCGGATCAGCCGTGTTGCCACCCATGAACCCAACGGCCGTGAGGGGCAGCATCAGGATCGCAATGGCGAAAATCGGCGGAATCACGCCGGACGTGTTGATTTTCAGCGGCAGGAACGAGTTCTGCCCCTGCATCATCTGATTGCCCTGCTGCCGCTTGGGATACTGGATCAGCAGCCGGCGCTGCGAGCGCTCGATGAAGACGATGAACACGACCAGCGCAATCACGATCGCGGTGATCGCGATGACGAAGACTACATTCACCGACGTGGTACGCGCCTGGGTGAGCAGGTTGAAGATGGCCCGCGGCATTTCGGCGATAATGCCGGCGAAAATGATCAGCGAGATACCGTTTCCGACCCCGCGCGCCGTGATTTGCTCACCCATCCACATCAGCAGCATCGTGCCGCCCGTGAGCGTGACGACAGACGTCAGCACGAAGAACCAGCCCGGAATGCCCTCCAGGGCGAGATTGGACAGGCCAACTGAGATGCCAAAGGACTGCACCAGAGCGAACATCAGCGTCAAATAGCGCGTGTACTGGTTGATTTGCTTGCGGCCCGCCTCGCCTTCTTTCTTGAGGTTTTCCAGCGTCGGCGACGCCGTCGTCATCATCTGCATGATGATAGACGCTGTAATATAGGGCATCACGTTCAGGGCGAAGATGCCCATCCGCTCCAACGCGCCGCCGGAGAACATGTTGGCGCTGCCGAGGATACCGCCGGACTGCGTTTCGAAGAATTGCGCATAGGCGGTCGGATCGAGCCCCGGGACCGGGATGAACGTGCCCAGCCGATACAGGACAAGGATCCCGAGCGTGAACAGCAAACGCTGCTGCAGGTCCTTGGCTTTTGTGAAGCTCTCGAAACTGATGTTTCGGGCCATCTGCTCTGCTGCTGTCGCCACGAGCGGTCCTCTCCCGGAAATGTTTTCGCCGCCAAGATCGGCGGCGAAAGGGTGTTTGTGAAGGGGCGCGCGAAAAAAGCGCTGCGATTACGCCTCAGCTGTGTCCTCAGCGCCGCCCGTTACGGTGACACTGCCACCGGCTTTTTCCACCGCCTCGATGGCAGCTTTGGAAGCACCCGTTACAGTAATGACGGCCCCTTTAGGCGCATCACCTTTAGCAAGGAGACGCACGCCATCCTTCTTGCGCCGCAGGACACCGGACGCGACCAGCGCATCCTCAGTGATGTCCGTCGCGTCGAGCTTGCCGTCCTCGATTGCTTTGGCGATTCGACCGATATTGACCCAGGTCAGCGCCTTTGCATTCGGCTTTTTGAAGCCGCGCTTGGGCAAGCGCATGTAGATTGGCATCTGGCCGCCCTCGAACCCGTTGAGCGCGACGCCCGAACGGGCCTTCTGACCTTTGACGCCGCGGCCACCGGTCTTGCCCGTGCCGGAGCCGACACCGCGCCCGATGCGCTTGCGCGCCTTGGTCGAGCCGGTAGCGGGAGAGAGTTCGTTGAGTTTCATCGCTCTATTCTTCTTTCGTAGATGGCTTCGGCAGCACGAGGCTGGCCTAGGCCTCTTCGACGATCTCCACCATGTGGGAGACCTTGCGGATCATGCCGCGGACGGCGGGCGTGTCTTCCAGGACGCGCGTGCGACCGACCTTGTTCAGGCCAAGGCCGATCAGCGTCTTGCGCTGGACGTCTGCCCGGCGGATCGGGCTGCCGGTCTGGCGAACGGTAAGCGTTTTGCTGGCCATGGTCAGCGGTCCTTCTAGCTCGTGGTCTCAGCGGCCATACCGGCCTCGGAGACACCGTCATTGCGGCGGTTGACCACGTCCTGCACCTTCAGGCTGCGCTTGGACGCAACCATGCGCGGGCTGGCCTGCTCTTTCAGTGCGTCAAACGTGGCGCGAACCATGTTGTAGGGGTTGGACGAGCCGATCGACTTGCCAACAACGTCCTGAATGCCAAGCACTTCCATCACGGCGCGCATCGGACCACCGGCGATCACGCCCGTCCCCGGAGGCGCAGCGCGCAGCACGACCTTGCCAGCACCCCAGCGGCCTTTGCCGTCATGGTGCAGCGTGCGGCCTTCGCGCAGTGGCACGCGGACCATGTTACGCTTGGCTTCTTCGGTGGCCTTGCGGATCGCTTCAGGGACTTCGCGGGCCTTGCCCTTGCCAAAGCCCGCACGGCCCTTCTGATCACCAACGACGACCAGCGCAGCAAAACCGAAGTTTTTACCGCCCTTCACCGTCTTTGCGACGCGGTTGATGCCGACGAGTTTGTCGACGAATTCGGACTGTTCTTCTTCGCGGTCACGTCCGCGGCCGCGTCCGCGACCCCGGTCGCCTCGTCCGCCCTGTTGGTCTGCCATTGCCGCTCTCCTAGAACTTCAGGCCGCCCTCACGGGCGGCGTCCGCCAGGGCTTTCACCCGGCCATGGAACATGAACCCACCGCGGTCGAAGACAACGTCTTCAACCCCGGCAGCTTTCGCCCGCTCAGCCAGCACGGAGCCGACTTTCTGGGCAGCGGCGGTGTCGCCGCTGGATTTCAGACCATCCCGCACGTCTTTTTCCAGCGTCGAAGCAGCAACCAGTGTCACGCCCTTTTCATCATCGATGATCTGGGCGGAGATATTCTTGTGGCTGCGCGCAACCGACAGGCGCGGACGACCATTGGCCAGCTTCTTGAGCCGGGTCCGGGTCCGCTGGGAGCGGCGGGCTTGTTTTTCGCGAGGAGTCATCATGGCTACTTCTTCTTGCCTTCCTTGCGGCGGACATATTCGTCTTGGTAGCGCACACCCTTGCCCTTGTAGGGCTCTGGCGGGCGGTACTTGCGGATTTCTGCGGCGACCTGGCCAACGGCCTGCTTGTCGATGCCTTCAATGACGACTTCGGTCGGCTTTGGCGTAGACAATTTCACCCCGTCGGGGGCCTTGTAGACCACGTCATGGGAGAAGCCGAGGGCGAGTTTCACGTCCTGGCCCTGCATCTGGGCGCGGTAACCAACGCCGACGAGTTCAAGCGTCTTGGTGAAGCCGTTCGCGACGCCTTCGACCATGTTTGCCACGCGCGCGCGGGCGGTGCCCCACTGGGTGCGTGCGGCAGGGTCAAGCGCTTCAGCAAACGTGATCGCCTTGCGGCCCTTGGCGTCATTTTCGGCGATGCGGGCATTTGCCTGGTCAACGAGGTCTGGGCGCGGCTGGATTTCCAGCGCGTTCTCATTGAGTGCAGGCTTGACCAGCTCAGACAAGGTCAGCGAAAGCGCGCCTTTCGGGCCCTTTGCATTGATCGTCTGACCATTCACCTGGACGTCGACGCCCTTTGGCAGATCAATCGGGAGTTTTCCAATACGAGACATCTGTTATCACTCCTCGCCCTAGAAGACCCGGCAGAGAATCTCGCCACCGACATTATTGTCCCGCGCCACATTGTCGGACACGACGCCCTTGGATGTGGACAGGATTGAAATGCCGAGGCCGTTCCGGACCAGCGGGATGTCATTGACCGAAGAATACACGCGGCGGCCAGGCTTGGAGACGCGTTTGATCTCCTGAATGACGGGCTCGCCTTCGTAGTATTTCAGGTCGATTTCGATATTGCGGCGACCTTCGCGCTCAACTTCGGCGAAGCCACGGATGTAGCCTTCCGCTTCGAGCACTTCGAGCACGCGCACGCGCAGCTTCGATGCCGGCGTAGACACTCTGGTCATGCCGCGCATCTGTGCGTTGCGGATGCGGGTCAGCATATCGCCGAGGGGGTCGGAAATGTTCATGTGTGCCCTCCTCTCTTACCAGCTGGACTTCACGAGACCCGGCACGAGGCCGAGCGAACCAAGTTCACGAAGCGCAATACGGGACATGCGCATCTTGCGATAATAGCCGCGCGGCCGGCCGGTCACTTCGCACCGGTTGCGCACACGGTTTGGCGCGGAATTGCGCGGCAACTCAGCGAGCTTGAGGCGCGCCTTGAACCGCTCTTCCAGCGACAGGTTTTCATCCATCGCCTGGGCTTTCAGCGCAGCGCGCTTCTCAGCGTACTGGGCAACGAGGCGTTTGCGACGTTCGTTCTTCTCAATTGCGCTTTTCTTGGCCATGCCTTCGTCCCTTCAGCGCTAGTTCCGAAACGGGAAGCCGCAATGCGCAAGCAGCGCCTTGGCTTCTTCGTTCGTCTGGGCGGTGGTGCATACGATGATGTCCATGCCGCGGACGTCTTCGACCTGATCGTAGTCGATTTCGGGGAAGACGATGTGTTCCTTTACGCCCATGGCGAAGTTGCCACGGCCATCAAAGCTCTTTCCGTTGAGGCCCCGGAAGTCCTTCACGCGCGGAAGTGCGATCGTGGTCAGACGGTCGAGGAACTCATACATGCGCTCGCGGCGCAGGGTGACTTTGGCGCCGATCAGCATGCCATCGCGCAACTTAAAGCCAGCGATGGACTTGCGAGCCTTGGTGGCAACCGGTTTCTGGCCAGCAATGCGCTCGAGCTCTGCCAGGGCGTTCTTGATCTTCTTGGAATCAGACACAGCCTCGCCGACGCCCATGTTCAGGACGACTTTGTCGAGCTTCGGCATCTGCATGGGGTTGGAGTAGCTGAACTCCTCCTGCATCGCCGGAACGATCTGCTCCAGGTATTTCTGTTTCAGGCGCGGGGTATAAGCGTCAGACATCGATCGACTCCCCTGAACGTTTTGCAATGCGCGTCTTGCGGCCGTGCTCGTCGGTCTTGAAACCGACGCGCGTGGGCTTTCCGTCGCGCGGATCCATTTGGGCAACGTTCGAGATCGCGATTGGCGCTTCGAACGTCTTGATACCGCCCGGGTCCATCTGCCCGGGACGCTGGTGGCGTTTGACCACATTCACGCCTTGGACAACGACGCGATTGTCTTCGCGCACGACCCGCAGGACTTCGCCCTGCTTGCCCTTGTCCTTGCCGGCAATCACGATGACGCGGTCGCCTTTTTTCACCTTGGCGGCCATAACTACAGCACCTCCGGGGCGAGCGAGATGATCTTCATGTGGTTCTTGGCGCGCAGCTCGCGCGGAACCGGTCCGAAGATCCGTGTGCCGATAGGCTCGTTATTGTTGTTCACAAGCACAGCGGCGTTTGTATCGAAACGAATGGCGGACCCGTCGGGACGCTTGATGTCCTTGGAAACACGCACGACAACCGCGCGGCGAACATCGCCTTTCTTTACGCGGCCGGTCGGGATCGCTTCCTTGATGGACACCACAATCGTGTCGCCAACGGACGCGTAGCGCCGTCCGGCACCGCCCAGCACCTTGATGCACTGGACACGGCGCGCGCCGGAATTGTCGGCGACCCGCAGATTGGACTGCATCTGGATCATTGCTCAGCGCCTCCGTCGGTCACCAGCTCCCAGCGCTTCAGCTTGGAGCGCGGCGGACCCTCGACGATCGTGACCGTCTGGCCCTCGACCGCGACATTGTTCTCATCATGGGCGTGGTACTTCTTCGACCGACGCACGATCTTCTTCAGCAGCGGGTGTGTGAACGTCCGTTCCACACGCACGACCGCTGTCTTGTTCTGCTTGGTGGAGACCACCACGCCTTCCATTACGCGTTTGGGCATGTCGCTCTCCTACCCTTCTGCGCCGGCCGAGCGGGCGGCGTTCTCGCGCAGGATCGTGCGAATGCGCGCGATGTCCCGGCGGACTTCCTTGACCCGGCCTGTCTTCTCCAGCTGGCCCGTGGCCGTCTGGAAGCGCAGGTTGAACTGTTCTTTCTTCAGCTTAGACAGCTCGTCCTTGAGCTGGTCGTCGCTTTTGGCTCTCACATCAGCGGCCTTCATGGTCAGATCCCCTCGATGCGTTTGACGATTTTGGTCTTGATCGGCAGCTTCGCCGCGCCGAGGCGCAGGGCTTCGCGCGCCACTTCCTCAGACACACCGTCGATCTCGAACAGAATCCGGCCAGGGGCGACGCGGGCAACCCAGCGATCAATCGAGCCCTTACCTTTACCCATACGAACCTCGATCGGCTTGGCCGAGACTGGAAGGTCCGGGAAGACACGGATCCACACTTTGCCCTGACGCTTCATGTGACGCGTCACGGCCCGGCGCGTTGCTTCGATCTGACGGGCGGTCACCCGCTCAGGCTCGAGCGCCTTAAGACCATAGGTACCGAAGGTCAGCGTTGCGCCGCCCTTTGTTGTCCCTTTTATGCGGCCCTTGAAGGCCTTGCGGTATTTGGTGCGTTTCGGTTGCAGCATGACTTATGCGCCTCCGCCCTGCGGACCCGATGCCGGGCCGCGCTGGTTCGTCGAGCGAGCCCGCGCCTGGCCGGAGGATTCCAGCTTCTTGTCCTGAGCCATGGGGTCGTGCTCCATGATCTCACCTTTGTAGATCCACACCTTGATGCCGATGATCCCGTAGGTCGTCAGCGCTTCAGCGGTGCCATAATCGATGTCGGCGCGCAGCGTGTGCAGCGGCACGGAGCCCTCTGCATACTGCTCGGTGCGGGCGATCTCAGCACCGCCAAGACGACCGGCCACCATCACGCGAACGCCAAGCGCGCCGAGGCGCATCGTGGACTGGATAGACCGCTTCATCGCACGGCGGAACGAGGCCCGGCGCTCGAGCTGGCGCGCTATATCCTCGGCAACCAGCGTGGCGTCGATTTCCGGCTTGCGGATTTCTACGAGGTTCACGCGCACTTCATCGTCGGTCATCTTCGCCAGGTCCAGGCGCAGCTTTTCGATGTCTGCACCCTTCTTGCCGATCACAAGGCCAGGACGGGCCGTGTGAATGGTGACGAGGCATTTCTTGTGCGGACGCTCGATGATGATCCTAGACACGCCGGCCTGCTTCATCTTGGAGCGGATGGCCTTGCGGATCGCAATGTCTTCATGGACGAGCTTGCCATAGTCGGCGCTGTCCGCGTACCAGCGGCTGTCCCAGGTCCGGTTGACGCCAAGGCGCAGGCCGACGGGATTGACTTTCTGACCCATTACGCGGCCTCCGCTTCATTGGCTTCGACGCTGGTGTCGCGCAGCACGATGGTGATCTGCGAGAACGGCTTCATGATGCGCGCTGCACGGCCGCGGGCGCGGGCGCGGATGCGCTTCATGACGAGGTTCTTGCCGACATGGGCTTCGCTCACCACCAGGCTGTCAATGTCCAGGTCGTGGTTGTTTTCTGCGTTCGAGATCGCCGAGTAGAGCGCCTTGCGCACATCAGCCGCGTGGCGCTTGCGAGAGAAAGCAAGCTCATCCATCGCCTTCTGGGCCGGCAGGCCACGAATGGTCTGGGCGATGAGGTTCAGCTTCTGCGGGCTTACGCGCAGCATGCGCAGGACGGCGCGCGCTTCGTTTGCGGCTTGCTTCGGAGGGGCCTTAGGCTTTCCCATGGCTACTTCCTCTTCGCTTTCTTGTCGGCACCGTGACCGTAATAAGTCCGCGTCGGCGCGAACTCGCCGAGCTTGTGGCCGACCATCTCTTCGGAAATCGTCACCGGCACGAACTTGTTGCCGTTGTGGACCTGGAAGTTCAGGCCGACGAATTGCGGGAGAATGGTTGAGCGGCGCGACCAGGTCTTGATGACCTGACGCTTTTCAGACTCACGAGCGACTTCTGCCTTCTTGAGAAGGTAGCCGTCGACGAAAGGACCTTTCCAGGTGGAGCGGGGCATGTCGGTCTGGCTCCTAGCGCTTGGCGTTACGGCGGCGGATGATCAGGCGATCCGTCGCTTTGTTCTTACGGGTTTTCGGGCCGCGGGTTTTCTTGCCCCACGGGGTCACCGGGTGACGGCCGCCGGAGGACTTGCCCTCGCCGCCGCCATGCGGGTGGTCGAACGGGTTCATGACAACACCGCGAACCGATGGGCGCTTGCCCTTGTGGCGTGTCGCGCCGGCCTTGCCGAGAACCTTGTTCATATTATCCGGGTTGGACACTGCGCCGATCGTGGCCAGGCAGTCCTGCGGCACCATGCGCAGCTCACCAGAGGAGAGCTTCACCTGGGCATAACCGCCATCGCGGCCAACCAGCTGGACATAAGCCCCTGCAGCGCGCGCGATCTGCCCGCCCTTCTTCGGCTTCATCTCCACATTGTGGACAATCGTGCCGACGGGGATGTTGCGCAGCGGCAGCACGTTACCCGGCTTGATGTCAGCGGTCCTGGACGTGATCACCTTGTCACCAACGGCAAGACGCTGCGGCGCAATGATGTAGGACAGCTCGCCATCATCATACTTGATCAGCGCGATGAAAGCAGTCCGGTTCGGATCGTATTCCATGCGCTCGACCGTTGCAGACACGTCCCATTTGGCGCGCTTGAAGTCGACCTTGCGATAGAGCCGCTTGGCGCCGCCACCGATGCGGCGAGCCGTGATGCGGCCATTATTATTGCGGCCACCTTTCTTGGTCAGGCCTTCGGTCAGGAACTTGACCGGCTTGCCCTTGTGCAGGTGGGAGCGGTCCACCGTGACCAGCTGGCGCCGGCCGGGGGATGTCGGATTATAGGTCTTCAGTGCCATATCGAATGTCTCCCCTTACAGCCCGGTCGAAATGTCGACGGACTGGCCGTCCTTCAGGGTGACGACGGCTTTCTTGAAGTCGGACCGGCGACCGGCAACGCCGCGGAAGCGTTTGGTCTTGCCCTTGACCAGGATCGTATTGACCTTGGTCACGTCGACCTTGAACAGGTTCTCCACCGCTTGCTTGATCTGGGGCTTGGTCGCCTCCAGCGGCACGCGGAAGATGATCTTGTTTTGCTCAGCCACCAGCGTGGACTTCTCGGTAATCACCGGAGCCAGGATGGTGTCGTAGTCTTCCAGCTTGATGTCAGCCATCGTCTACTTCCCTTCCTTGGCGCGCTTTGCCAGAAGGCGTGCAGCGTACTCGCGATCGACCTTGGCGCGTGGGGCACCGCCGGCGATCATGTCCTTGGCCTGGCCGACCCAATCCTCGGTTTCGGCCTTCTCAACGGCATTGATGCCTTCCAGTGCGGCCTTGCGATCCGCATCAGAGGCTTCGGCGAAGGCAGTCAGCGTACCGAGGCCAGCCTGGCGCAGCGCACGCGCGCCTTTTGGACCGATGCCGTCGACGAGCTGGACGTCATCCACGAAGTTATCGGCGGAGAACGGTGAAGCCGGCTGCAGCGTGCCTTCGAAACGCGCCTTTACGCCATCGACAGCATCCTTGGTCAGGACCAGCGTCTTGCGGCGCAGCACGTCATAAACGTTCAGGCCGGCAACTGGCAGCACATCCACATTCGGAATGTTTCGCGCAGCCTTGGCGAAATTATCGTTCAGCTCAACGCCGCCAATAATCAGAGCATTGTCGATGCCGAGGTCAGCAAGCTTGGCACGCAGATCCTTGGTTTTCGGGGCGTCGAGCTCCGCCTTGTCGAGAACAATCAGCGCATCGCCCTTAACCTTCGAGGAGAGCGCGTGGGCCAGCGCCATCTTGCGCACTTTTTTCGGCAGGCTGTGGGCATGGCTGCGCACGCGCGGGCCATGGGCGACAGCGCCTCCGACGAAGATCGGCGCATTACGCGACCCGTGACGCGCACCGCCTGAGCCCTTCTGGCGGACGAATTTCTTCGTGGTGACCGAGACTTCAGAACGTGACTGCGTCTTGTGGGTG
>JBCBWQ010000002.1:0-66440 GCA_039817025.1 Pseudomonadota bacterium
AAAGCGGCTATAGCGCAGAAATCCTGTGCCAGGAGTCGGCACATAAGAAAGGCCCCAGCTATTACGGGGTCTGGATCATGCGCGTTGTCTCTGATGACGGGGTGGAAAAGCTCCTCGTCACCGCCCGCACGCGGACGACCTACAACGATATCAAGATCCGCGAGTTCAAGACGATCTCCGGCGTGGTGTCTTTCTTCATTGGCCTTGGCTTTTCGCATGTCGACCTGCCGCTTGAGGCGGGTACAAGCCGTACGCATAAACTTGCGCCGTCAGACAAAGCCCCATCAGACAAGGGCGCTGGCAAGTAACCTCGTCTGCCTCTGGCTGGTCGCAGCACCTGCCTCAGCGCAAATGGTGCTGGTCATGGAGAGCGACGGCTCCCTGACGCCGTCCCAATCCCAAAATAGCTTCGCGCGCAATTACAATGACGGCATCGGTCAGGGGTCGGCAGCCGATGAACTTGCGATTTTCGGCAGCGATGAAACTATGCCAGAGCGTGAAGCGATGCGCTTTGCAGCCCGTGTCGGTCCGGCACCCCTGCCCCGCGCCGATGTCTTAAACGCCATAGAGACCACGGCCCTGCGCTATGCCAGCCACCCCGGCCTAAGGCGCGCGGAGCTTTCCGTCACGGACTGGCTGAGCCTCTACCGCGCCAATATTGAAGTGGAGAGCGCCTATCGGCAGGATGCGATCTCACACGCGGGCGCCATTGGCCTTGGTCAGCTTATGCCCGACACAGCGCGCGACCTCGGCGTCGACCCGCGCGATCCACAACAGAACCTCGACGGTTCCGCTCGCTACCTCGCGATGATGCTGGAAAGCTTCGGCGATCCGCATCTGGCGCTTGCCGCCTACAACGCTGGGCCGGAAGCCGTGCGCCAACACGGTGGCATTCCCCCTTACCGAGAAACCCAGAACCACGTGGCCCGCGTCATGGCCGTCGTGGCCCGATTGGAAGGATCAAATTCATGAAACAGATTTCAAACCTCTTTGTCGCCTCGCTGGCGCTATTCCTGCTCATTGCCGAGCCCGCCCTGGCGCAAAGCATTGATCTCTCCCCGATCCAAAGCCTGTTGCAGGGCATCGTCGATGCTCTGACCGGTCCGCTCGGCGTCGTCATCGCAACGCTCGCCGTGCTGGGCGTTTTCTTGAGCTGGTTCTTCAACATCATTGATCTGCGCCAGGCACTCTGGGTCCTGGTCGGCATCGCCGGTGTTGCCGCCGCGCCCACCATCGTTGCCGCGGTCTTTGCCGGTGCCTGAGCGTTCGCCTCTCTTCCTCGGCCTCGTGCGCCCGCCCAAGCTCCTGGGCCTGCCCATCATGTATGCGATGGTCTGGCTCTTTGGCTCGGTGCTCCTGTTCGTCTGGGTCCAGCATATCGCGGTGCTGGCTGTCGCGGCCCTGCTCTATCCCGTGCTTTGGAAGGCCGCGGACTGGGATCCGCGCTTCATCGATGTGATGATGACGGCACTGCAGGAGACGCCGCCGACGCGGAACCGCTCCATCCATGGCGGGGACAGCTATGCCCCGTGAAGCCGCGCTTGATCTCCGCACGATGACGCCGGACTGGTACGCGCACGAGACCCGCCTCGCGCACATGCTGCCCTATGTGAGCCTCGTCGATGACCAGACCGTGCGGACCCGGGTCAACGAGCTTTTCCAGTGCATCCGGCTGGATGGTGTCAACAGCTACACGACGGATGATGCCTATCTCGACAAGGTGACCGCACTCTTCGCCCGGATCATCGCGCAGCTGGGGCCGGAGTTCAGCTACTACGTCCACAAGGTCTCCAAGGCGATCACGCCGGACCTCGAGCCGGTGCGCGAGGAAAGTTTCGCGGGCGAGGTGGACCGGCTCTGGCGTGCAAAACTCGAAACCAGCGGGTTGCGCGACAAAACCCTGACGCTCACCGTTATTCATCGCCCGCCTCCGAAAAGCGTCCTGCCCTTCCTGAACCGAAGCGCGCCGGACCGATTGAAGGAAGCAACCGAGAAGCGCCTGCGCCGTCTGGGCGAAGCGGTGAACGTCTTTCTCTCCGGCCTGACGGAGCTGAACCCGCGCGTGCTGACGTCCGAGAGCGGCGAGTTGATCGGGTTTCTGGGGGCGCTCAA
Source organism: Pseudomonadota bacterium (assembly GCA_039817025.1). Taxonomy (GTDB): domain Bacteria; phylum Pseudomonadota; class Alphaproteobacteria; order Caulobacterales; family Hyphomonadaceae; genus JANQQC01. The sequence continues at coordinate 2,113 of JBCBWQ010000002.1, forward strand.
CACGGGAACGGAACTGCCGCTCTATCCGGCAAACACCTACGGCTTCCTGTCCTTCAACATCGCCAATACCCGGGTGACGTTTCACGGAGATCACTTCGAGCTATCCGAAGGCGTCGTGGGGCATCGCTTTGGGAAGAGCTTCACCATCGGGGAATATTCCGAGGCCACCTCCTGCACCATGTTCGACATGCTGAACCTGCCCGTCGACATGATCGTCACGCATTCCTTCACGCCGATCAATTCGAACCTCATGGCAGGCCGGATCAAGCGGCAGAAACGCCAGATGCAGGCCAGCCAGGATGCGGCCCTGTCGCTCATGGAAGCGCTCGACATCGCCGCCGATGATCTCGAGGCCAAGCGTCAGAGCTTCGGCGAACACCACATGGTCGTAACCATCTTTTGCGACACGCTGGACGAGTTGCAGACGCTCAGCGCCGAGATCGTGAACGCCGCCGCCGCCGAAGGCGTGAAGATGATCGGCGAGCGGGTCGCGGCCAAAGCCCATTACCTCAGCCAGCATCCCGGCAACCAGCCCAAGCGCGTCCGTGCCAGTGCGATCACCAACCGCAACTTCGCGGATTTCGCGGCGTTTCATCGGACGCAGCTGGGGAAGCCTGCTCAGAAATCGCCCTGGGGCAAGGTCATCACCTATCTGCCGACGCCCGAGCAGAGCGCCTACCGGTTTTCCTATCACGAGCAGGGGTCGCCCGACAAAGAGCCGACCAGCGGTCATACCTTGATCATGGGGCGACCCGGGTCGGGCAAATCGGTGCTGTCGGCCTTTCTCATGACACAAGCCCGTCGAACAGGGGCGCGGATCTTCGTCTTCGATTACCGTCTCGGTATGGAGATGGCGGTCCGCGCCAATGGCGGGCGCTATGCGTCTTTGAAAGCCGGGCAGCCCACCGGCCTCAACCCGCTCTGGACAGAGGTCGATGCGCGCGGGACCGCCTGGCTCTCGGACTGGCTCGCCACTCTGCTCTACCGAGCCGACAAACCGCTGACGCCCGCGCAGACCAACCGCATCCAGGAAGTCGTGCGCCAGAACGCGCAGGCCACCAACCCGGCCTTGCGGAATTGGCGTGACTTCGCGTCGCTTTTTGTCTCCACCGATGATGGCGGCGATCTGCACCAGCGCCTGCTCGAGTGGACCGAGGAAGGCCGCTACGGCTGGATCTTTGGGCAGACGCTGGAAGATACGTTCTCGCTCGAAGGCGATGTGGTGGGCTTCGATCTGACCGGCATTCTCGACAGCGAGGCCGAGAAAGAGCGCATGGCCGTCCTCTCCTATCTCTTCCGCCGGGTAGAGCGCGAGATCGAGGACCGCCGCCCCACGATCATCGTGATCGACGAGGCCTGGAAGGCGCTCGACAACGCGTATTTCGCCGAACGGCTGTCGAACTGGCTGGTGACCGCGCGCAAGCAGAACACCGTCGCGGTGATGATGACGCAGTATGCCAGCCAGCTCGAACGCACCCGGACCGGCAAGACCATCGTCGAAGCGGTTCCGACGCAGATCCTGCTTCCCAACATCCGGGCGCACGCCGCCGACTACGCGATGCTGAACCTCTATGAGAAGGAACTCGATGTGCTTCTCAACACCGGTAGCGACAGCCGCTTGGCCCTCATCCGCGATGACCAGGGTTCAATCGTGGTCGATGCCGATCTGAGCGCGCTTGGGCCCAATCTCACCATCCTCGGCGGCATGGAAAAAGGCGAGGCGCTCGTCGGTGCCGATTACCGCGACCGCCCTGACTTCTGGAGACTTTCATGATCCGTATTCTTCTAGCTGTGGCCGCGCTCGGTGTGCTGGCCTCCTGCGCCCAGTACCAGGAACCGCAGGCCAATTGCTTCACCTTCCTGGCCTCAACGGCGCCGGTCGCGCCGGATTGCAGTTTCACGCCCCTTGGCGCGCCGGAGCGCGACATTGAAGTTTAGCCTGCTCCATATCCTGGCCCTTTGCCTGCTGCCCGGTTTCGCCTTGTCTCAAGGTGTGCCGACCAATGACAGCGGGTTGACCGCGCGCGATATCGTTGAGACCGGCGACCGCGAAGCTGACTTGGCCGTTCAGGCCGACAAGCTGTCCGTGCGTGAACTCATCTCCGAGATCGAGCGCGAACAGCTGGAAGCCCTGCAGCGCATCCTCGATGCCCAGACCAGCTTCGGGGGACAAGGCCTGCCCGCGATGGTCTCGAGCCTCGAAAGCGGCAGCGGCGATGCGGACCGCTCCGTGGAAGCCGTCTACGGTACGGCAAATATTGATCCCAATCCCGGCGGCGCACAGATGTTCGGAGACGCCGCCGAGAGCATCGAGCAACTCATCATCCGCGTCGCACAGGAAACCAGCGGCTTTGCGGGTGTGGGCCGCGCAGGCCTCTCACCCGTCCAGTGGCGCGCGCTGATGCAAGCCCTCATCTGGCAAGAAAGCCGCTTCACCATCGGCGCGCGGTCCCCGGTTGGCGCCTTCGGCCTCACCCAGATCATGCCGGGCACCGCCAGCGATCTCGGCATCAACCCGGAATACTACGACAGCCCCTACCTTCAGGTGCATGGCGGCGCGCGCTATCTCGCGACCCAACTCAACACCTTCGATGGCAACGTCATCAACGCGCTCGCGGCCTATAACGCGGGACCCGGTCGAGTCTTCGAGTACGGCGGCGTGCCACCTTTTGCCGAGACGCAGCACTACGTTCAGGTCATTCCAGAACGCTACAATCTCTACCTCAGCCGCATCGGGGGCATCGAGGCACTTGGCACCATCGACCCCGCGCTTCTCGCCAATGCAAGTCTTTCACTCACGGGCCATGGGGCCGCGGTCTACGGCAACAACTCGCCCCAAGCGATCCGTCAGGCCGCCCTGCGCATCCGCGATATCGTCGAGCGGATTTCCGAGACGGAAGACGTGCAGGAAAGCATAGCGCTCAACACCTATACCCGCGCCGAACTTGTGCGCCTCGTCGCAGCCCGCATCCGGCTGCAGGCCGCACGCACCCGATTCCTTTCCGCCGAAGAGCTGGCCCAGGCCAGCGCCCGCATGGCCGAGGGTGCGTTCATGGAATTCACGATCAGGGAGATAGACTGATGGGACATTTGCTCATGAGAACGGCTTTGGCCACGACGCTTGGGATTGGCCTGCATCTTGGCACCGTGTCCCCTTCCGCAGCGCAGGGCGTACCCGTCGTCGATACCCAGAACATCGCACAAAACATCCAGCAGCTCCGGCAGATGATCGAGGACGAGATCCTGCAGAACGAGCAGCTGACGCAGCTCCGCGAACAGCTTGCCACACTCACGGACCAACTCGCAGAACTGCAAAGAACCTACGAGGCCCTCACCCGCCTCGCCGAACTGCCTGAAATCATCCGCACCGAGATGGAAGACGAGTTGAACGGCCTGCTCGACCAGGAGTTCGGCGACATCCTCGCCACCATCGAGGCCATCAAGACGGGCGATTTCTCACGCCTCACCGGCTCCGGCGCGGGCGAGATCGAAACCCAGATGGACCGGGTGCTAGCCGATCTCGGGTTTGACGAGGACACGCTTTCGGAAATGGCCACCAGCGGCAATCCCGGGGCAAACCGCGTGGCAACCCAAGCCACAACTGGCGCGCTGGTCTCGGCCGCCGCCCAGAACAGCTACGAGGACGCCGGTCAGTCGCTTGAGCGGGTCGACCGGCTGGTCGGGCTGATCGACGACATGGACGAGCTAAAGGAAAGCGTCGATCTCAACACCCGCGTGACGGCTGAACTTGCCATCGCTCTGGTCGCCATGTGGCAGCTCGAGGCGGTGCAGACCGTGGGCGATGGCACGGGCGGCGTGATCGATGCAGCCACCATCGCCGAGGAGCAGCGGTTCATGGACTTCACGCTCCCTGAGTTGCGGGCTGATTAAGGCGTTTCGAAATTGACCCAGAGTATCAAATATCGGTTTTCGCGTTCGAGCGAATCGAGAGGCAGCGAAGAACCGATTCCGCTTTTTTCGAAACGCCGAGACCGGGGTGTGACGCGTGGCGAGTGAACAAGAGATCATCGAAGAGGAACTGGTTTACGGGGCGCTCCGACGGGAGCGGCTCTGGCAGCGCTTGGGCCTCATTGGCCTCATCTTCGGCATACTCGGGTGCCTGAGCGCGGCGGCGGTTGCGATCCTCGATGTCGATCCACCGCCGGTCGTCGTGCCTTATGATCCCGCCACCGGCTTTGCCCTGCCCGAGGCGTCCGTCGGCGCCACATCCGTCACCGCCAACCAGGCGATCATCGAGGCGGAGGTGTTTCGCTACGTGACCGACCGCGAGGTCTACAACCAGCTCGACAATGATCTGCGCATTCGCAGCGTGCTACGCCGTTCGGACGGGGCCGCTGAAAGCGGCCTGCGCCAGATCTGGAACAGCGCCAATGAGAATTACCCGCCAACAGTCTACGGGCCGAACGCCCGGCTCGACGTCGAAATCCTCAGCATCAACCGGATCGGCACGAACCGCGCCACCGTGCGCCTGCGCAAGCGGCTGACCTCGCTCAATGGCGTCCAGACGGGGCTCTTCACCGCCACGCTTCTCTTCGAGTTCCGCCCCGAGACCCGCCGCTCGATCGACGAGGTCTGGACCAATCCCTTTGGCTTCACCGCGCTCGAATATTCCATCCGCTCCGACAGATTGGAGAACTAGTTTGCTCAAGAAGGCCCTCGTAACAATTTTGCTTGTACTGCTGCCCGGCCTCGCTTTCGCCGAAGCCATTCCGCGTGGCGGGCCCAATGACAGCCGGGTACGGCTGGCCACCTATCTTGAAGGCCAGGTCTATCGCCTCAGCGTCTCGCTCACCCACGTGACCACGGTCGAGTTCGGCGAGGGTGAAAGTATCCGCTCGATCATCGCGGGCGACACCGAGGGCTTCGAGATTGACGGCGTCCCCGGTGGTCAGGCCTTCGCAATCAAACCCGTCGCGCGCGGCGTTCATACCAACATAACGGTCTATACCAACCGGCGCAGCTACTACTTCAACGTCCAGGAGACGCGCAGCCCGACCTTCTACGTGGTGCAGTTCCGCTATCCGGAAGACGATGCACGCCCGACGCGGGCCATCGCGGCGCAAGCGCCGAACTACAATTACGGGGCAAGTGCACAGGCCGAGTTCACGCCAACACGCGTCTGGGATGATGGGACCTTTACATACTTCGCGTTTCCGCGAAACGCGCCGGTGCCCGCAATCTTCCGCTATACAAACGGGCGCGAGCGGACCGTGAACACGCAGGCCACCGAGGAGGGCGTGATCCGGGTCTCAGGCGTGAACCGGCAATGGGTGCTGCGGATCGGTGACGAGGTGGTTTGCATCGAGGCGACGCCACCTGCGGGAGCCACCTCATGAGTGACACAGCCAATACTGAGTTGGAAAAACGCCTCGCCGCCCTCGAGCAACGCAGAGGGGGAGGTCTGTCCCCTGCCCCACGGCGCTCTCCGCTCCTTGCTTTGGTTGTTGTTCTATTGATCGGCGCTGGCGGGGCGCTGCTCTACCTCCTCTCCCAGCCCGAAGAAGAGGAAGCCCTGCCCACGGCCACGCCGGATGTCTTCCAGAACGAAGGAGACGGGTTCGGCGCTATCGAAACCCTGCCCCCGCCCGAACCCGAAGTGGTCCTGGTCGCGCCCGAGCCTGTCGAGCCCAATGCCGAACTTCTGGCGCAGCTCGCAGCGCTTCAGGCCCAAATCGAAGAGCTGCGCAATGCGCCGGAACCCGTGGTCGAGGAAGACACGGCTGCGGCCGAGGCCATCGACGCGCTGACCGCACAGATCGCCGCCTTGCAAGCCGCATCTGAGGCCGCGCAACAGCAGTTCCGGGATGAGCTCACGGCACGCGACCGCGAACTTGAACAACTCCGCATGGATCTCGAGCTGGCCCAGCTCGAAGCCAACCGCCCCCTCCCGGCACCCATCGGCCCAAGCGACGACGAGCTGCGCGCGCGGGAGGAAGAACGGCTCCGCCGCGAGGAAGAGGCCCGACGTCTGGCGGAGCTCGAGCGTCGCGCGGCCGAAGAGCGCGCGTTTCAGGAACGCCGCATCGCCTCACCCACTATCGCCTTCGGCGGCGCGTCTGGTGCGAACGAGACGGCACTCACGGAGCGGACCTTCGGAGAGGTGACGGATTTCGTACTAAACGGTGCCCTGCCCACCTCGGTCACGCAGGCCGAAGTCATTGCCAATCCGTCGAACACGATTGTGCAGGGAACAATGATCCAGGCCGTCATGGAAACCGCCCTCGACAGCTCCCTGCCCGGTCAAACCCGTGCCGTGGTCTCGGAAGATGTCTTCAGCTTCGATGGCACCCGGCTCCTGATCCCGCGCGGCTCCCGTCTCATCGGGCGCTATCGCTCCGGCGTCGATATCGCGCAGCGCCGCGTCACCATCGCCTGGGACCGGATCATCCTGCCCGATAACCAGACCATTCAGATCAGTTCCTTTGGGGGAGACGAGCTGGGCCGCTCTGGCGTTACCGGCTTTGTCGATACCCGCTTCGATGAGCGCTTCGGCTCGGCGGCGTTGATTTCGCTGATTTCCGCCGCCCCAAGCGTTGCCGCCGCAAACGTTCAGGATGAGACCACCGCAAACGTGCTGGAAGACGTCGGCGACGATCTGGCCGATGCCACCGACTCTGTGATCGGCGACTACCTCTTGATCGGGCCCGTCATCTATGTCGACCAGGGCGCGCGCGTCACGGTGATGGTCGACCGCGATCTGGAGATTTTCTGAACCGATGTCGCTGAGCTATCTCCAGACTTCGCTCGACCGGATCGATGCCGCCGCCCGCGACGATGTCATCGAGATCTGTATCAACCCTGACGGCAACTGCTGGGGCGAGTTCCAGGGCGATCATTTCATGCGAGGGCTGGATCAGAATCTGACCGCGACAGACGCGAAAGACCTCGGCAACCAAATCGCCTCCTCCGCCAACACCACCCTGAGCAAGGACCGCCCCATCGTCTCGGTCTCGATCACCTACAAGGGCCGCCCGATCCGCGCGCAGGTCATCACCCCGCCCGCCGTGCTTTCAGCCATGTCGATCAGCCTGCGGTTCTTTTCGAGCCTGCCGCTTGAGGGGATCGCGCTCGACTTTCTCTATGGCAAGGAGCGCAAGCTCGAGGAGTTGCGCCTCGAGAAAACGCGCGAGCTGCGCGAGGTCGTGGCGGCGGGTGTGATCGACGACGCATTGGCCTTCTGTGTCGAAAACAAGCTCAACATGATCGTCTCGGGCGGTACCTCCACCGGCAAGACCGTCGCCGCGCGCAAGATCCTGTCTCACGTGCCATCAGAGGAACGCATCGTCACCATCGAGGAGGCCGCCGAGCTTCTGCCGACGCAGCCCAATGCTGTGACCCTCATCGCCAACCGCGATGCGGAGTTCCAGACGGCCGATGTGCTGCTCACCGCCACGCTGCGCATGCGCCCCGACCGGATCATCCTCGGCGAGGTGCGCGGCAAGGAGGCCATGACCTTCCTCGAGGCGATCAACACCGGCCACGGCGGATCCATGACAACCCTCCATGCCGAAACCCCGCAATTGGCCGTGCAGCGTCTGGCTATCGCCGCGCTCAAGACCGAGATTCCGATGACCTATGCGGACATGATCCAATACATCGAAAATTCCATCGATGTGATCATTCAGGCCGGTCGCCATGACGGACGTCGCGGCATCACCGAATTTTACCTCCCCGGCGCAACTGAGATCGGAGCCTCCCCATGAGAACTTTTGAATACGACGTTCTGTCTTTTCCTATGAGTCGCAAGACTGGCGAAGCAGAGATGAAGAACATTCTGAACGCCAGAGGTGCAGAGGGTTGGGAAGTCGTGTCATTTAGCTCCTCGGAATTCGCCAATGTCGGCTACACGGTTTTCCTGAAACGGGAGACGACAGATGGTGGGGCCGCCTCATGATGCGTCTCTGGGTCAATGTCGCTCTCATCGCAATGGCTTTGGGATTTTCCGCAGTACCCGCTTCGGCGGAGCGCAACCTGGTCCCGAGCCTTGAGCGCAGTTTTGATGTTTGCCCGGACCGTCCGGCTGAACCGGAGTGGATGCAGAGTATTGCCCTGCGCGATGCCTATCAGCGGGTGTTGGTCCAGGACATCTATCGCGCGCAGAACCTCGAACGCATCGTCGAGACCGCCAGCTGCGCCTGCGAAACCCGCTTCCCCATATGGGATGAGGCCGTGGCCACCTTCCGTGAACACCACGCCAGCGACGAACGATGGGAAATGCTGCAGGCCTCTGATCGCTACAATCGGCGCGGCAATGAGGTCCGCACAGAAGCCAAAGCAATCTGCGACGCCGCAGGCAATTGGTGAGGCACAACCTCGATGAGCGTCGTCACCTATTTCGTTGAAACCTCCCAAGGCTATCTCGACACCGCCGCGGAAACACAGTTCGGGTCCGTCGCGGCAACGGTCGGCACGCTCCTGGTGCTGGGCACAACGCTGGTGGTGATCCTCGTCTTCCTGAACATGATCTACCAGTACAAGGCGATGGACGGGCGCACGGCCTTTTGGCTGGCGGTCAAGATCGGACTCATCGGGATTTTCGCGACCAACTGGGTGCAATTCAACGCCCTCTCCTCCGCCATCCTCGCTGGCATCGACAGCATCGCGGGCGCACTCGTCGCCTCAGTCGGGGGCGGCAGCCCTGGACCCTCCGGCACTTTCGCTGAAGAGTTCGACCGCTTGATCTCGGAACTCGGCGATTACCTGAACGCCGCTGGGTCCGAGCTGAACTGGATGGCAGGGGCCATGCTGGATATCGTTGGTGTCCTGCTGCTTTCCATCCTCGGCGGGTTGGCCGCCTTCATCCTTGTGGCCTCGCGCCTAATGATCGCGCTCCTGATCGGGATCGCGCCGGTGATGATCTTCCTGACCCTCTTTGAAGTGACCAAGGATTATTTCGCGCGCTGGCTGTCGGCGCTGGTCTCCTTCGCGCTCTACCCGATCGTCGTCGCAGGCGTGTTCGCAACGATCACGGGCGTCTCCTCTGCGTTGATCGGCGAGCTTGGTGATCCGGAAGGCGCCTCCAATATCGGCGCGCTCATCCCCTTCTTCATGATGGTCCTCATGGCCAAGGGCTTCATCATCGCCACGCCCTTCATTGTCCGTGCGATCTCGGGCAACATCATGATGCCTGCTCTCTCCGGCGGTCTCGGCGGCGGCTACAGCTTCGCCCGCGCCGCCATGGGCAGCCAGCAGGCCTACAACCGCTACCTGATCGGCGGCGCGAGTGGTGCGGAATATGCCGCCCTTAGAGCGCGGCAGTTTTTCGGTGTGCAGCAGATGCCGGTGCGGCAAGGCATGGGACAGACGGGGCAGGCAAGCGGCACAGGGTCACCGGGGGCCGGGTCGCAGATGCTGGCGCAACTGGCCAGGTTGAGTAGATTGGGGCGACGATGACGGGCAAATGAGAAAAACCCTCCAAAACCGCAAAGGTACTGTTGGTGATCTGCCACGGGCGGTTTTCATATCCAAAGGGTTTATTTTAGTAGACCAGGATTGCCGCCAAGAACGACTGTTTGCAACCTGAAGTTTACTAGAATCTTCTACGCCTTCGATAGCCACGCTGGGTGGGTTCTGCGAACTGAACCACTGGTAGCGGCCTCCCTTCACTAATCAACCTAGCGAACTCCACCTTTGGGAAGTCGAAGAGATAACGGCTTCTGCCTTGTGCGGCTGTCAGCAAGCATAGATTTTCGCCGCCAAAGTCAAATCCGACGATCTTGCCCAATGATCCCCATTCTTTGAGAAGCCGTGTTTCCTCGCAATAAACGGTGTAGATATCTACGCCGTCGAACCGTTCCGGATAGTTTTCTGACAGCATCCGTTCATATTGGATCAGATCAGTTGGGCGGCGGGTTCCATCGATAATCCAAATCACTTGACCGTAGAAATCTGTGCGCTTTCTTACCTCATCCGACTTGATAGCAGAGTGCTGGAACTCGATCACAAGGCCATAGGGTGTCTTGATATCCGCAATATGAAGCTCGCCAGTTTCATCGCGAGCTGGCACCTCTTGCCAGTCGGTGAGAAACCGGTTCTTCCAGTCGCGATGCCACTCGGTTTCGTTTTCCCACCAATGATCACAATGACGGCGGCCTTTGTGCGCCCAATGCCAGACCTTCTTGGTCCCGCATCGAGCTAGCATGGCGGCATTGCAGCCTGGGCAGTTGCCCAAGGCACCAGGCGTCGCCTCAACTCGTTGACCATTAAAAGTGCAAAACGCATTCCGATCACGCCTAGTTCAAATCTGACTTTACGTTCTGGTACAACGTCACCAACTCGGCCATGCCCATGTCTAAGATTGGCTCATACATAAAGGAATTGAGATGTATATTCGCTGGCGTGATTAGATTAACGCGGCGTAGAAGGCCTATTTTTTCGGCTTCATTATTGAACAAGTCTTTGAATTTTTGAAAAATCTTCCCCGTCTGCTTATTCGAAACATCAAATTCTTCCTGCGCAGAACGGATCTTCGCGACCATGTATCGCTCGGCTCGCATTCTGATCGCGATTGACAGAGCGATCTTTTGCTCAAGATTGATGCCATCGGCAACTTTTTCACACTCATCGGCCGTGGCGAAAAGATGCTCAATAACTGGCTGCGTCAGATCAACATCAGGGAAGGTACACCCGCTCAAATGACGTTCGAATACGGCCTTGTAGTCCTCGATGGTGAGGGCTTCAGTTTCATCTTTGAAGTGGAGCATCCTGGTAAGCTGAAGGTAGTCAGCATTAGGATTCCCATCGGCATCTTTTGGGCCAAGCGTGTACTCGATCAAATTACGTAAGAACGGGATATAGGCAATTAGAACGGACGGTTCCGCCAACCTGCCCTGCCACTTGCGAAACGGACTCTGGATATCGGTCCGCTCGAATGGCTCAAGCTTGATCCCATCATCAGATCGAAACGCCAGCCGACACTGATGTGCTGGGCAGATATCTCTGCTTGAAACTGTTCGAAGGAAATCGAAGTTGTGAGTCAGGACGATGGCAAGGAAATTGGTGTCTTCGACCTTGGTTACATCCTCCAAGAAGTCGATGATCGCGAACTTGTTCTTGTAGTCAAACGAGTCAGAAATGTCGTCAAAGACAAAGAGGGTCTTGGTGCGGTTCTTCCATCGCACGAACACCTCATACATAATATCAAGGATGTACAGCGCGCGGCTTTCACCTGTGCTTAGCGCTCGGAGCAGCTCTTGCTTTTCGGATGAAGCGTAACGCCTCTCTTCACCTTCATCTTTGATGATGAAAGCAATCGAAGGAGCACTTCCTTTGAGGATCGCATCGGCCTTGTTGTCAACGGAAAGTTCAAAGGGCAGGTAGAGAAAGCGACGATTGAAATCTGCCACTACAGCATCCCAATCACCTCTGCTGCTGTCCGCGTCTGCGATGATTTCAGCGAGAGCACTTTGACCAGTTCGATACTCGGATACCAGCGCTTTGTACTCATCAAGTGCAGCCCGAAGATATTGCATCCAAAGGTCACGTTTCAGGCCTTCCGGTTCGTTTAGCATAGGCAGAAGGTGTTTATTATCTGTGATATAGTCTCGGAAAGCCTGCAGCTCCTTGTTTTTGAGCTTTGAATTGAATGTGTCGAATTTCTTCGCCACCGCCTCATCGTTCAAGACGCGAAACTTCTCCTCTTCGATGCGCTCGCGAAGCGATTGGTCCGATGAAACCTCTTCCTTCTGATCCGTGTTTTCATCCGCCAAGCTGATGCTGTGTCCAGCGTTAAAAAAGTTGTTCGCTTCGAGCTGCTGCTGAACCTGGGCGACATGGTGATACTGAAAATCCCTTCGAAGGATTGGCGATTGTTCGGTTATCTCGTCATACTTTTGCGCAAAGTCTTCGACCGCAGCCGCCACATCTTCGCTGGCAAGGAATTGCTGAACTTTTGGGTCGTACAGGATTTTGTAGTCGGCTTTGCCGAGGTCCGATTGATGAAGCTCGTTGAGCTCGTCCTCAATCGCAGAAAGTGCCTCATAATAGCTGCCGCCAAACACATCCTCGATAATCGGGTCTAAGTTCTCCCGTGATCTTTCTCCAAACCCGGCAGCGTTCCTGAGAGCTTTGTCCAAAGCCTTTTTTGCTTCGCCAATCGACTGATGGATTCTTTCATACTTCGTTCTGAGTTCGGCGTTCGCAAGAAGAGTGGACACCTGACTTGAAGAGAATTTGTCATCGTAGGATTTAACGACGAAAATTTCCTCTTTCTTAATGGCTTCGCCATTCAGGGTGATCTCACAAGTAGGTTCTCGATTCGGGAAGTGCAGGTCCTTCGGCGCATTGCCTTCCGAAAGGTCCATCATTGTCTTCGCAAACGATGTTTTCATAACACCGTTCGGAGCGTAGATCGCGTAGCCTTTGTGCTTAAACTCCAGCTCTGCCTCAAGTTTTCCAATTCCATAGCAATATTTTAGATTTATGTTCAGCTTATCGGCCACGACATTCTCCAAATGATCTCTGCGCCCCCAAAGGCCATTGCATTTGGCCCTAGCGGTTCAGGGCATGCAAGGAAACAACCTCTGCTTCCCACCGCTCATGCCTGAATGATCCTTTCAACCAACGTTGGAAGAATTTGAGGAACAAGCTTCGAACTGGCTGCATCCAACTCCAAGAGCGGCTTCGACAGGTACGGATGAAACTTCTCCGACATGAAGTTCCCTGCGCCCGCGAACAGATCGACAGGTTCGCCAGATCGAATATGCGTTAGTACTGTTTGAAGATCGGGGGTTTCGTCCCCGGCCTCCACCAGCAGAAACCCGTCATGCTGTTCGACCGAAAGCCCCTCGCTTCTGAGTGCTAGCGCGAGGGTTGATGTCTTCACCGTCCCGACCCGCGTCGCAATGATTGATGTATGCTCGCCAATGCTGTGTATGTTATTGGCCCGAAATCCCAGCTGTTCATAATGAGCACGCGCTTCCTCGAGCATCGTCAAGGAGACTGTGTCCATGTAAGCTGGGCTGAAATCCCCCTCGAGTACGGCAAACATTCGGTCAATTACCTTGTCATGAATATCCCCCGCATCGCCGCCGAAGACGGGAGGCACACCAGCCATCGCGGGTTTGACGACGATGACCTTTTCACGATCATGGATTTCTTGAACTACCCAACGCCGCCCAGAAAAAATCAGCAGCATCCCGGGAGCAAGAACATTGTCGATCGGCAGGGTTCCAAGATCCCGCCCCTCTGCAACCAAACGGAATTCCTCAGGTGTCTGGAACACCGCATAGAAGCTGTAATGCTCAACAAGCCTTTCGCCAGTCGGCCCCAAGAGTAACAGCCCGCTGCCGGCCTGTTCGATCAAGCCGGTTTCTGGATGGCCGATCGCACGCAATACATCTGCGAAGACTTCGGTTGTGACCTTCCGAAAGGGACCTTCGCGGCAGAGCACGTTGTAGACCACACCTGCAGACGCACCGCCGCGCTGCGCAATGACTGATAGAATCTGATGGACGAGCGTCGAGAGGTGAAGGGCTTGCGGTTTTGGTGGTTCGCACCAGCCTTCCAGCAGCAGGTCTATCATCGCGATGGACCTGATCAGGCCGAGGCGAAGGCGATCCACGAAGCTACTCTCCGGCGTCAACTTGGCTTCGACAGCGTACTGCCTGAGAATGGCCGGTTGTCCGTCACGGCGGCCTGATCGCCCGAGCCGTTGCCGCAACGCCGCGACGCTGAATGGTGCGCCGATTTGAGCCACACAGGTCACGTCACCGATGTCGATTCCAAGCTCGAGCGTCGACGTGCAAACGGCGGTCGTCGGATTCGCAGGGTCCTTCAAGCGCCGCTCAACGAAGTCACGGTGTTCTCGGGAGAGGCTCGCGTGGTGGGGATAGAATTCCTGTGGCAGGTGCTCTCGTTCGCAAAGCTCCCGCAACCGATCTGCGTAAATCTCGACCCGTTGGCGCGCTCCGGCGAAGACCAGGTTGTCGCTGCCTCGAAGGTGTTTGAATAGATGGGCTGCTATGGCGTCCGTTGCGGATGGGCTATTTTCATCTTCATCGCCTGAGAGGTAGCCGCGAAGCTGAAGCCTCAATTCAGCCTCGCCGCCATCTGCTTCGATCAGCTGAACAGAGCTCGCTGCGTCAGGGCGAAGATAGGCCTTGGCGAGGTCCATGTCGCCCAGCGTAGCTGACAGACCTATCCGACGGATTGGGCGCTCTATCGCAAGCTCGAGCCGTGTGAGCAGTGAACGCAGCTGGACACCGCGTTCGCTATCCAGAACCGTGTGTAGTTCGTCGATCACGACCGCCCGCGTGGCCCCAAACAGGCGCACGACTTCCAAACCGCGACGAATGAAAAGTGCCTCAAGGGACTCTGGGGTTATCAGCAGGATCCCTTTTGGAGATTTCAACGCGCGCGTCTTGATCGATTGCGAGACATCCCCGTGCCAGGGAACAACCGGAAGCTCTGCTTCCTGGCAGATGCCCTCGAGCCGCATGGCCTGGTCCGTGATCAAGGCTTTCAGCGGGCCGATGTAGAGCAGGTCGAAGCCGGTGCCGTCGGACGGCTCGTCAAGCACCTGTGAAATCAACGGCAGAAACGCCGCCTCAGTCTTTCCGCCCGCCGTGGAAGCCGCAACGATCAAATCGGCATTGGTCTCGCAGATCGTCCGGATGGATCGCGCCTGGATGTCGCGAAGTTCGCGCCACCCTTTCTGGCGTATCCATTTCTGCACAGGCCTCGCCAGTTTGTCGAACGCACTGCTCATCGGCGTCAGAGCTTGAAGCTGATCAGGTCATCGTCACCGGGGTCTTGGGCGCCAGTCGACTCGTCTACCTCGGTCATGTCTTCACCGAGGTCTTCGGAGACTTCGATCTTTTCGATCAAATCGCTCCACTCGACACCGGGGTTTTGCTCAAGCACAGAAAGCAAGTTCACGAATGCGGTCACCGTATTGCGCGGGGTGCGGAAGTAAGCTTCACCGATCCGGTCCGAGCAATGCGCCATGAAAGCCTCGAGCGCGTCGTCCGGTAAAGCTCCGGCATCTTCCTGCATGATCCGCCGGACATTGGCCAAAAGAACGAAGAGGTCTTCAGGGGTCAGACTGGCCAGCCGGACAACCGGTCCTGAAAGGTCGATCAATCCGTCTCGTGCGAAGGTGTTCTCAGCCAAACGCGATTGGAGGGCTTCGTAACTGTATAGCCCTCGACGGGTGTTCATCAGAAACTCCGGGGTCCCGCCCATGAGAAATCCCAGGTTCTCGGCACTGCCTTGCAGCACGTCGTTGAGGATCCGGAGAATCTGCTCATAGTTTGCATTGCGGGCCTGCGACGAGGTGAGTTTGTAGAGATTCACCATCTCGTCGAGGCCGACCAGCAATCCTTTGTAACCGGCCTCGCACACGAATGCCGACATCAGCTTCAGATGGTCATAGACACTGGCGTCGTCGATGATCGTTCGCACACCAAGGGCTTTGCGCGCGTCGGTACGTGTCGCGAATTCGCCGCGCAGCCACCTCAGGGCCGCGGATTTCAGCTCTTCGTCGCCGGTCTCATGGCCTTCCCAATATCGGCGGATGACTTCAGCGAACTCAAACCCCCCGGTAAGTTCTTCAAAGTGGCCAAGGCGTTCACGAATGACATACCCTGTGGGCAAATCCTGTTCTTCTGCATCGCGGTGAGCCTGGCTAACAAACCGCTCCACCACGCTGGCCAATGCCCCGCCGTCGGGCTTTGTCCGCGTCGAGAGGTTTCGGGCCATCTCGGCATACAGCCCCCGAGCTTGTCCGCCGGTCGCGTGAATGCGCCGATCTGGCGCCAGATCCGCGAACATCGCGACCAGGCCTTTCTCCAGGGCGACGAGGCGGATCAGGTTCATAAAGAATGTTTTGCCCGATCCGTATTCCCCGATGATGAACCGGATCGCCGATCCGCCATCGGATATCCGGCCCATGTCCTTGACGAGCTCTTCAATCTCTCGGACGCGGCCAACCTGAATATGGCGCAAACCGAGCTTGGGCACGACCCCGGCCCGAAGCGCCTGTACGATTGCATCGCGTTCACGTGGTTTCAACTTAGACATCCCTGCCCTCCGCACTCATCTTTTCTTTTACCGCCTCCGCAATCTCCGAAGACACGTCATATCCATCATACTCGTCGAGAAGCGCTTCATCGTAGGTCTCAAAGGCCCATTCATTCACGACTTCCAAAGCCCCGGACGCCATCAAGCCATGCGAGGCGCAGATCGTCTCGAACTCGGTTTCAGACCAATGCTCCCGATTGACAAGTTCGAGGACAAGGGCGCCGTGTTTCGGGTCCAGCCCTGCCAGCTGACTTTGGTAGGCAGGTCCGGAGACACCGCTTTTTTTCTCTTCGACATCGAAAATCTGACCGAGGACGGACGACACGCGCTCAGTGTCCGAACGGATTGCTGCGATCCGCGACGCGTCGAGTTTGGGTCCGCTGGCTTTTTCAAGATCGGGTATCGCTTCGCCCGGGCGACCCGGTTGCGAGGCACGAACAGTGCGAGGACCATCCGCAACTTCGCCAGCATGCAGGTCCGAGTAGGCAAGCGCAGGATCGAGGCCCAAAGCCTTGTAGATTTTCTCGATACTTGCGACTTCGTCGGAGTGAATAATACCATCGGCATGTGCTGCACCAACCAGTGCTGCCCGCATAGCGGCCTGGCTGTCTTGGCCCACCTCCTTCAATTTGCGCCGCAGAAGCGTCATGTCCGGCGGCACGGCCAGGAACCAATCAAGGTTTGCTCGCAGCCTGCGGCATTCCTGATCGCTAAGGGCCGCGGCAGAAACTTGATCTTCCAGCGCCCTGCGTTCAGGCTCCGCGATGCGACCATCCGCATGGGCGACGAACGACCCAAGTGCCAATTCGATCAAGGCGCTTCGATAGCTGTCAGAGACTTCCTCCAGTTTTTCAATGGGTTTGCCCAGGCTAAACAGCACAACAGGCTCTTCCGCCTTGGGTGATCGGAGTGCAAACCGAGGGTCGGGCGCGAGACCAAAACCGAGGCGCGCGAGCGCGTCGGCCGCTCCTGTCATCTGCCGTTTCCCGAACTTCTCGTTCGTTTCTCCCTCCAGGTATCCGATAACCTCCTTAAGCGGCACCAATCCGCCCCGATCTACGATATCGGCAGCCCAGGATTTCAAGCGGTCCATTTCCTCGGATGGAAAGGCCTCCCACAGTTCCGAGGGCAGCAAGGCATGGGCTTCAACGCTTCCGCGACCGTCAGGATTTCGGCCCAAGAAGCGACTAAGCTTGTCGAGATCGTTCATTACCTCATCAGCCAGCTCCCGGGCAATCTCGACCGGTTTGCGCAGGCCGGAAATATCCGGGACCGGCTTGCCGTCCACGGTCGGGTTGGCGGACCCCTGAAACTCGCTGGAAGCGGCTCGATAAGATGCCGTGAGTGATTTTCGGGGTTTGGTAACTTTAAGTCCGTCAGGAAAACGCTGATTACACCGCATGCGGAAAAGAGCGACGAACTCGTCACGGCACCGCGTGGCAGGAGTTCTCAGATTTGTTTCCGGATGGCAGATGAACCAACTCAGCAACCAGTCAGCTGTCAGGTTCTCGCCTTTGTCGATCCGAGCTCCGATTGCATATTTGAGTGAGAACGGAAGTTCCCAGCCCTGCTTCTCGAATATCGGCTCGATAGCGTCGAGGTCGGTTTCAGCGAGCATCGCGATGTCGAGAAACTCTCCCAAATAGCGCCTGACGGAGTGGTTGTCAGGGTAAAGCGACTGCAACCGCCGAACTTCCTGGACGATATCCTTTGCATCTTCGTTTGACTGATCGACGAAGAAGCGACGCTCCAACCCATAAAAATACAGGAACATGTAGCCGGGGTTGTAGGAGGCATCTTTTCGCCCGCTGGCAAGCCAGTCAAGGTATGTCGCCCGGCACTGGGCTGAGATATCCGAGTACCCGGGCCAATAGGGCATGCCATCGCCAGCCTTATCATTGCCGGAACGCGCGACTGATAGCGACGGATCGATATAAGCTCGGCATTTGTCACGATACCCATAGGTATTCAGCAAGGGCGGCGTGCCAACGTAGACCATCCCTCCGATGTTACGCCCTGCCACGCTTGCCGTTTCGTTTGACGGCACCCATCCGCTCTTCTTTGTTCGGGACCACCTGCTCGATGCAACTCGCTCAGATTGTTTTCTTTCAGCGGCTGCCGCAAGAGCTGGCGCCGCAGACTTTCCAGCGCGAACGATCTCGGCGTAGTCCTGCTTCGGTGGGGAATAGGCTTGAGTCGCGGCCGATGCTTTGGAAACATTGGCATCGCGAGTTCGTTCGCGTTCACGCTCGACACGTTTTTCATAGGCATTTGGAGGCACTACCGGCGCTGAATTCGATTTTGGTATTTCCGAACTCTTTGCGGCGCCATTCGCAGAAGCAATTTTTCTAGATCGCCGCCTTTCTTGCCACCAAACCAAAACGACGGGCGCACCCAATGCAAAAAGAACTTGGCTGCCGTCCGACCATGACTGCATTGCAAGTGCAACAACTACCAAAGCAGCAAAGAAATAAATCGCCAAAGAAATAATTACACGAAAAACCTTCCATACAAAACTCATCAATAAAATCTCCAAACTGGCCAGTTCGATCTCAAGAGAACGCCGCCCGCATCTCAACCTCTAGGCGATTTTTCTCTGCTAGAGCAATTGAATCCCGAGTGGGGTGCACATTTCAGCAGTTTTCGAAGAGGTCAGGCGTGTTCGTGTCACGCACTCGGCTCAAACCTTCGCCAACATGCAAACATGGGTGCTTGATCCTATACAATCCCTTCGCGCCCTCAAAATGAGCGCTTCCACCATTGGGCATACGGACCGTGACCACGTCTGCACCGCATATGGGGCACTGATGCCGGAAACTGCGCTGGCGCTTTGCCTTCGAAGAAGACTGTAAGACCCAGCTTTCTCGAACGTCGGTAGTGCCACCGTTTGGCAAGCGCCGCGAATGAGCTCGCCGTCGAAACCAACGAGGTACCATCAGACCACCCCCCTTTCCTCTATGCTACTCCCAGACATCCCTTTCCTGACATAGAAGCCGTTGGGGATCGCCTCTTGAACAAGCGGTACATGCGAAATCAGACCCACGGCGCGGTTCTGCCGGACGATAGAGTTGAGAACCTGTAGGACCTGTTCGAGGGTGCCAGAACCATTTTCGGTGTCGAGACTTCCAAACCCTTCGTCGATGAAAATCGTGTCGAGCCGGACCTTGCCGCTCGCCGCTTCGACCACGTCGGCAAGACCCAGTGCGAGAGCGAGTGCCGCAATGAACGTCTCGCCGCCTGAGAGTGTGGTTGTAGCGCGTGATTTCCCGGTGTGCGCGTCAAACACCTGTGTTCCAAGGCCTCGTTTACCTCGCCCTCCATTCTCCATCTCGCGCTCAAGATTATACTGATAGTTTGTCATTGGGCCGAAGCGTAAGTTTGCCGCTTCCAGAATCTGGTCGAACATCGCGCCTATCGCGAATGTCTCCAGGGTCAGTCTTTGCGAGTTCTGCCCGTTCACCAGCGCAGCTAGTCCGCGCAGCGGGCCTGATGCCGCTTCGGCTTCGTCAAGCTTGCGCAGCGTCTCTTCCATCCCCTTTCTAAGCCGATCCAACTGATCGACACGGGTCTGGGCGGCGACGCGTTCTTCGGTAGCCCTGCCGAGTGTCTCAGCATGGGTCTGGTGCGTTTTCCGCAGCGATTCGATGTCAGGCCGGGACATGCCTTCAATCGCAGAGGCAGAATCTGTGACTGCATCAGACGCACTCTTGTGCTCACGCCGGTAGGTCTCGACCGTTTCTCTATCTTCATCGAGAGTTTCGATGGCTGGCTTGAGAGACTGAAACGCCTCTGCTGTGAGGCCAGCTCCAGCCAGTCTCGTCCGGAAGACCTCAACCGCCTTTTGATGGCGCGCCTTACAGTCCACGAGCGCCTTATCCGCGCTTTCTAGATCCTTAACCGCGCCGAGTGCCTTTTCGCGCGCGGAGTTCAGCGCCTTTTCCGCCGCGGTCCGCGCAGCCTGAAGCGACTCTAGCGACCCGGTCACTTTCTTAAGTGTGGCCGCGAGCGCCGGCACATCGCGGAGGTTCTCCGGCACCTCTGCGAGCCTGCCATCGCGTGCCGCCTTGGCCTCAGTTGCCTTGTTCCGCCGCTCATCGAAGCAGTCCCGCAACTCATCGCGTTTTCGCTCCTTTTCCTCGATCTGCAGTGCCAGTTCCTCGATCCCGGTCTCCGCGGCAAGAATGTCGACCCGGCGCCCAAGCGCTGCGAGTGCGTCGTCTTCACGACCGATCTGCGCCGCGATGACGGCAGCACGCTCCTCTGGCGGCTCAAGGGTGGACAAGCGTTTCTGTCGCTCCTCAAGCGTCGCTTGCACCCCGACCAGTGCTTCGCCGGCTTGCCGGGCTTCGCGATCGGCAGCCAGCCATGCTTCTCGTGACTCTCGGAATGCCTTGTCCAGGCCCGCACTACCAATCTCGCCAGTCGCCGGCGCAGGATGCTCGGTTGCGCCGCAGACCGGACATGGCGACCCTGCTTCCAGTCTCGTCGCAAGGTGCAGCGCCTGTGCGGCCGCTAGATCCCGTTCGGCCGTCTCAAAATCATCTCGCGCCTTCTCGGCCTTTCCGGCCGCAGCTTCCGACTTCCGCAGTTGTTCTTCGACAGCGGCCTGAGCCGTTGCAACATCCTGCAAAGCGCCCTCGTAGGACTTGGCGGCCAGATGCCGTTTGTCGAGCTCTGCGCGCCGACCCACGATCTCGGTGCGCTTCGCCTCCGTTTCGCGCGCAGCTTTCAGCTCGGCGCTTTTCGAGGTGCGCTTCTCCTGAAGTTCGGTCAGGTCTGACTTTGCCTTCTGAAGAGCGCATTCGGCGTCCCGTTGCTCTTTCAGCGCGATTTCGACCGCCTGATTGCTATCGGCTGCTGCCTCGAGGATTCGACCATACCTCTCCAGTTCGTCCTTCCTCTGGCGCAGGTTTTCGACCTCACCGGCACGTTCGTCCTCACGCCTGAGCGCCTGTGCCGCCTTCTCTGCTCCGTTCGCGGCAACCTCGGCGGCCTCGTGTGCCTCTTCTCGCTTGGACTCGGCTTCAGCAACTTCGCGTTCGGCATCCCTCACACGTTCCTCGACATCGATCAGACCGAGCGCGCGCTCGGCTTGTCGGACCTGCTCAGAAAGCGTCTCGACATCGCCCTTCTGCGCCTCAAGTGCGCAAAGCCGTTCGTTCATCTTTTCGGCCGTCGCGAATTTTTCTTCGATGGCCTCCGCCTGACGCACTGCTTTCTCGGCAGCTTCCGCCGTCGCCTTCCCGGTTTCTTCGTTCGCGCGTAGCTCAGCACATTTCTCAGTTGCGGCTTCGATGCCCGAAATCAGTGCATCAGTGCTTTCGAACCCTTCTGCCGCGAGTTGCCTGATGCAGAGCGCACGTTCCTCCCGCACCTGCCGTTCAGCCTCATCGGCTGCTGACTTGAGATCGGCCATGAGCTTCTCGTATAGCGAGACATCGAAGAGTTCTCGCAGGATTTCGAGGCGCTCTTTCGTCTTGGCCGAAAGGAACTTCTCGAAGCGCCCTTGCGGCAGGAGGACGATCTGGCGAAATTGCTCGGAGCCATATCCAAGCATCTCGACGACGGCCGCGTCGACGTCGCGCACCTTCTTCTCGGCCACGATCTTGCCCCGCGCCGCGTCTGTGATGTCGTCTAACGATATTCCGGTCGCATCGAACAGATAAGCTTCGTGTGCGCTCCGTGTCTCGCCTTCACCGCGTGCCTTGGGTCGCATCTGGTCGGGTCGGCGAAGCACAACATATCGCCGCTCACCAATGTCGAACACGAACTCCGCCTCGGTCACTACATCCGGATCGGCGTGATCCGAGCGCAACGAAGGAGCGTCTTGCTCTGCCTTCGCCGCTTCTCCAAAGAGCGCAAAGGTCATCGCGCTGAAGATGGTCGATTTACCTGATCCTGTTTGTCCGTAGATGCCGAAAAGACCCGCCTCGACGGCATCCCGAAAGTCGATAACCACCCGACCTGGATAAGGACCGAACGCCTGAAGTGTTAGCCGAACCGGTCTCATTGGACATCCTCCGTCTCACGCAGACGACCGAGTGCCGACGCTACGACCTCCAGTTCGTTCTCTGAGAACCCTTCGTCCCGCACGTGTTCGAGGAAGTCGCCAATGACTTCGACTGGGTTCGCGACCGCTAAGGCACGTCCCGCTAGGGACTTTACTTCTGGCGCCTTTTCATCCCGATCGTAGACAAGTTCACAGGCGTTCGGGAACACGTCGCGGATGCGCTTCATTCCATCGATCACAGGCGCATCATCGGTAAGAACAGCTTTGATAAAATCGTCAGATCGGTCTGCGAGGAGAAGTTCTGCGTGACGTCCCTTCAAGACGCGCACCCGACGAACGGGTTCGAAAGGAATGTTCTCAATCGTCGCTTGCCCGACCGCATCGATCTCGACGAGGCTCATCGACTTCTGGCAGTCAGATTCATCAAACCCGAAAGCTAATGGCGATCCCGAGTACCGGATATGAGAGGCACCAACCGATTGCGGCCGGTGCAGATGGCCAAGAGCCACATAGTGGGCACCCTCGAACACGGCCGAACTGACGGTCTCGATGCCGCCGACCCTAGTGAGAGGTCGTTCACTTTCGCTGCTCGATGCTCCGGCTACAAAAGCATGCGAAACGACGACCCAACGCGTGCCATCGGGAATGTTACGCCGACCGCAAGCCACCTGAGCCGCGAGAACGTCCTCGGGAGTGTGGAGAGCTTCGTCGGAAAAGCATTCACGGGCGGCATACTCGTAGGCGAAGGGCAACCCTGTGAACGCCACACGTCCGTGGGCGTCCGTGAGGAACAGCGGCTTCTCGTCCGCACTTATAGCCCCACGTATTAAAGCGCGTCGTGTGTCTGTCATGATCGCCATGGATGCGATTCGATCACCAGAGTCGTGATTGCCGGCGATCATCACCACGGCCGCGTCGGTCTCCGAGGCAACGCGCGCCAAGAACCCATTGAACTGACGCACGGCTGACGTCGGCGGGGCAGCCCGGTCAAAAATATCTCCTGCAATTACAAGAACGTCAACGTCGCGGGAGGTGATCGCCGAAACGATCTGGTCGAGTATTGCTGCGTGATCGGCATCGAGAGGAATCCCGTTGAACTGACGCCCGAGATGGAGGTCGGCGGTGTGAAGAATCCTCATGGCAATAGTCCGTATATTTTTTAATCGTATATTTTCTAGATGGACATGTGGGCGAGAGTCAAGGTAGGGATGCGCACATGAAGCTCGACGACCTCAAACATGCGCAGAGAGAGCGCCTGATCTTTCTGGACCGCTGCCTGACTTGGCGGGGTATGGCAAACCGCAAGGATCTGATCGACCGCTTCGGTATTTCGACCGCGCAGGCAGCGCTGGACTTCCGTGTCTATCTCGGTCTCGCGCACAGTTCACCGCCGACCTATGATCCGGTGCGAAAGACCTACATAGCTGCGAGCGATCACGAGGCTTTAGCACCATCCGGCCTGACCGAAGCCTTCGCTATCCTGACGAGCGATGATGAAAGCACGCCACATTCCGCGTTACCACGACCGGAACGCAAGGCAGATCGGAGGACCATCGCGCTGCTTCACCAGGCAATCAGATCGGGTAAAGCCATCCACGTACGATACACATCAATGTCGTCCGGTGCCGACGAAGGGCAGTGGATCGCACCGACCCGCTTCACGTCCGACGGTGAAAGCGTGCACGTGCGTGCCCACAGTTTCAAGCACGGTGAATATCGGAACTACCTCCCGATCCGCATCGATCCTGACAGCTCTTTCGAGGAGAAACTCATAGACAAGCCTCTGCCGGTGGACGTGGATTGGAATACTCGAGCAATCATCTGGCTGCGACCAAAGACAGGACTTTCTGAAGAGCAAGCAAAGGTCGTCAGACGTGAATTCGGCTTTGAAGGCGAATGGCTTCGTATCGAAACCAGAAAAGCGCTGGAATTCTTTTTTGATCGTCGATGGGGGTTGGATACCGTAGGCGCACGGCTTGAGCGCGCGAAAACGGACTACGAGCCAATATGAGTAACTAAATCCCTTCTCGTACGCCGTTCTTGCTTCGCTCCATAGTTGCCTCCAACATATCGAGACCATCGACGGCAGAGCGCATCTGCGCCTCATCATCCACGCCCACTGTCTCGGCATCCGCAACCTCGCCCCCAAAATCCATTTCCATCTGTCGCTGTTCCTCGGCGATAGCGGCTTGAACGACAGGCGCAGTCTTCTTTGGGGCGACATCGGTTTGCCCTGATGATAGGCCATCAGCAGCCTGGCGTGCGGCCTCAACGTCGGCCTCGGATCCGCCTGACCCGTCCGATGGCGGTGTCATCGGCATCGCGCGGACACTCAGCGGCAGCGTGCCTTGCGATCCCCCTCCCCCCGGCTCCGGAAACGGCAACTCGCCCGTCTGCGCCGCATGGATCGCCTTGAACAGCTGATCGTCAAAATATTGGATCCGCTTCGCGCGGACCGGCATTTGCGCGTCGATGACCATGACGATCTCGTCGAGCGGTAGGCGGCGCGCCTCATCTTCAGGGAGCAAGGAACTTTCTTCGGTCCGGGTGGACTGGCTACGGCCCTCGAAGGGGTTCTTGCCGATGGACTGGGATCGCGTGATGACGGTCTTCGTGGTCTTGCCAACCGCCTTGCTCAGCTCCTCGACAGTCTTTTCATCCGACGGCGTGAGGTAGAGCTTCACGCCCGCGTTGCCCTGCAGGGCGCGGCGGGTGTTCTCGCCATAGATTTCATCGAGGGCGGGAATGGTTTGGGTGACCACGGCCAGGTGACCACGATAGGTGCGCAGGGTCTCGATGCTCTCGACCACGATGGGCATCTTGCCGAGGCGATTGAACTCGTCGAGCATGATCATCACCGGCCACGGCTCATCCGGCCCGGGATCCTTTTCCTGCATGGCGGAGAGAAGATCGGAGAAGAAGAGCCGGATCAGCGGCGCCAGCGGCTTCACCATGAGGGGCTGGACCACGAGATAGACCGAAAAGGGCTTCTTGCGGATCGTCCGGAAATCAAAGTCCGAGACCGCCGTCGCCTCATCAATCGCCGGGTTCTGCCATTGATCGAGCCCCGAGGTCATCAGGAGCGAGACATAGGAGGTCAGCGTGTCATTGTTGGTCGAGGCCAGCCGCGTGAAGATCAGCTTGGCGGCCCGGTTGTCGACCTCATGGCCCCGCGCAAAATACTCCTTCTGCTTGTTCCCACCAGAGGCCGCGATGCGGTAGATCTCACCCAAGGTGGGGCGCTTGCGCTGGAAGGCCAAAAGCCCCGCCGCCACGAAGAGATCGATCCCGCCTTTCAGAAGGCCCTGCACCCGGTCGTTGTCGCTTTGCAGGAAGAGCGTCGCCAGGAGCTGCAATTCCATCTGCTGGCGCGCGGGATCTTTCAGCTCAAAGATGCGCAGGAGCGGGTTGTAGCGATGCGTGCGCCTGCCCTCCCAATCGGTTGGCGCAAAGCGATAGACCTTGTCGCCCTGGGCTGCACGGTGGCGGGCCGTGGCCTCGAAACACTCTCCCTTTACATCGAGCGTCACGGCGGAGCCTTGCCAGGTGAGCAGGTTCGGAATGACAAAGCCCGTGGTCTTGCCACGGCCGGTGGGGGCCACGATCAGCGCATGCGGGAAAACCTTTGAGCAGATGTAATTGGCGCGGGAGCCCGGCGGCCCCAGCTTGCCGAGAATGAACCCGGTCCCAGGCGCCCCAAAGAAGCCATTGGCCTTCATCTCGCGCGCGGTCTGCCAATGCGTCTGGCCAAAGCGTGTCAGGGCCGATCCCGAAAGAGCAAGGCTCAGCATCATGCCAGCGGCGGCAAAGCTGCCGATGATCAGGTGAATAAGCTGGGCATCTTCCGGGCGACGGTCGAGGATCGCCGCATAGTTCTGCGCGATATAGGCAAAGTCGATCTCGGCCCCGAAGCCGATATCCTGGTAGGTCAGCACCGCCGAGGCGATGGTATAGCCCATGGCCCCGGTCACCAGCGTTACCAGCAAGACCCCTGTTGCGATCCGCGCTTTGCCCATCGCGGCGCTCAATGGACCTGTCCCCGCTCAGTCTCGCCATCCACGTCTGTGGCGCGGTGTTTTTCATACTCGGCGTCGGCGAGATCATCGACCACCTGGCGCAGGGCCTCGGTATTGGCCGTGGCGGCATCGGATTGAAGGTAGACCTTGGCGACATAAAGCCGGTCGAGACGGTCCTCGAGAACCTTGTCCAGCGCATCGGCATCGCCGGATGTGAGCCGCTCAAGTTGGCGATCATCAAGAACCCGCGCGATCTCGGTTCGGAAAGCGTCTCGCTCCGCCTCGGTCTCGAAGGGCGCGGACAACTCCCCGGCCCGCTCATGGTCCAGGACACGCGCAATCTCGCCTGCCAGGCGGTCGGTACGGTCAAACTGCGCCGTCGTTTCATCGCCGGTTGCGAGGAATTCGTCGCGCGTGCCAGATCTGAGCCCGTCGCGCATCTCGATTTCGCGGCGGACCTGATTGATAACCTCCGTGTCGCGTATCTCGACGACGGCCGCGTAGGTCGCGCCGAGCCCACGGGCGAGGTGGGACGGCATGTCCGGATAGCGCGCGCGCAAGTCATCTGCGACAGCATCCGCAACGGACGTGCGGAGGTCGCGTCCCTCCATGATCCGGTCGACCTCGCGGGTCATCTCGCTGGCGCGGGAAGCATCGGTGATGGCCTCCCTGTAGGGCTCGGACCGGTCGATAACATCGCCCGGGCGTGCGAGCAGATCCGGGTGTGCCTCGAGATACGCGCGCTGCTCGGTCTCGATCCGGCGCTCTGCCCGCGAAACGACCTCCCGCTCCCGGTCCTCGATCTGCTGCACTGTCAGACCTTCGGCGCGCATCTCCTGACGGATTGTCCCTTCCATCGCCCGCACTGCGTCCTCCTGATAGTGGAACCGCTCGCTGACTGCTTCCTCCTCCACGACCCCATCCCGGCGCAGCACGTTTTCCCGTTCCAACAGCGTGCCAAGTGCCACGTGCACATCGTTCAGGATGTCCCGCGCCTGTTCCAGATCAGCGCGGCGCTCGAGGTTCAGATCGCGCGCCTCGGCCACCTTGGAGAGATCATCGGCGATCCATTGATGCTCGAGCGCTGCATTTGAGGCGCCCGTCTCGATCCGGGCCACCACTTCCGATGTGCTGATCCCGGTGCCGCGCAGGGCCGCGTCGATCCGTGAGCGCAGGCCTGGCTCGGCAAGACGTTCTAGCTGGTTGGTGTCGATATTCGCCTCTGAGTAGACCCCGCCCTCCGAAGGCACCTCAGACAGCGTGCTCGAACGCAATCCGAGAGGCTGCATATGCTGGACCTGCGTCTGGATCTCGATGAGGCGTTTTTCCAGCACGGGACGTTCCGCGTCGGACTTCTCGGCGATCATGCCCTGCACCCGCGCGAGCTTCTCCGCATAAAGGCTTCTCAGATCCTCGAAGCTTTGATCCTCGGCCATATACACATCTCCTGTTCGGTCCACCTGCCCGCCACGCGCCAGCACCTCGCCCGCGCGAAAGAGTGCCGCAGCAATGTCTTCGCGGGCTTCGCGCGAAGCCTCTGCGGCAAGCGAGTGGTAGACGGTTCTGGTATTGGCGATCTCTGCCAGCGTCCGGGTCAGGTCGGAGCCCACGCGTTCGCGCTCGCGGGGTGCCCGACCCTCTTCTTTCGCCGCATAGACCTCGCGGGTAGGGGCTGGGTAATGCACAACCCCGCGATCCACCCGGCGCGTGGCCTCCAGGCGCACGCCGTACTTTTCCGCCTCCTCGACCATGGCGAGGCGGAAATCGTCATAGTTGAAGCGATGGTTGCGCCCGAGGAAAAAGAACTCGCCTTCTTGCGACCGGCGGTTCAACACCAGATGCGCATGCGGGTGATCGCGGTCCTCATGCACCGCGATGATGTAGTCGAAATGGCCCTCGTCGGCCTGGAAGAACCGCTCCGCCACATCCGTCGCGATGTCGCGCACATCCTCGCCCCGCGTGCCGATCGGGAAGGACATGAGCATGTGGGTGGTCTGCCCGAGCTTGGGCTTGAAGCCCGCATCCCACCGCTTGGCAAAGCGCTCGGTCAGGTCCTTGACGTCCTTGGCCTCGAGCTTCGCCTTGCCATCCAGAAACCCGCTACTGTCGACGATATGGGTGGACTTGGTGGTGAGATAATCGAGCTGGTTTGCGAGCTGTGATTTGGTATGCGTGCCACCGCCCCGGATCGCCTTGAAGACCGCCGGACGGTGCCCCGCAGCCGCGCGCACAAGCTGGCTCTGCTTGGCCAGGTGCAGCCCCTGCATCGAGCCCCGGATGCGGCTCCAGCCATCCCGAAAAACCTCGCCCGTGACGGCATCGACAGCATCATTCAGCCGCATGGGCAAACTCCCTCAGCGCTGCCGTGGCCTGCAGCTGCATGGCGTCCCGACGGCGGCGCAGGAGCAGATCGATCTCGTCGGCGGAATCCAGGATGAACCGCGCCAGCCCGCGCATCTGCGCGAGGCGCAACTCGGAGAACTCGGCACTCGCGCCGCCAACGGCCCCTTTCCCCATCCGGTTGGCCTTCGTCATCTGCTTGGCGATCTGTGCGACCCCATTGCCAACCTCGTGCAGAGAGGCGCGGTAGCGCGACATCTCTGCTGCCATCTGCGCGTCCGGAACGAACACCCCGCCTGCCGCCTGAATGAGCCGCCGCAGCCCCTCGGCCCGGCTCTCGATCCCGGCGTCGGCTAGCACCTCGTCGAGCGCCTCAAGCTCCGAAGCCGTGACCTTCACACTGACCGCGGAGACCGGGATGGCTGCATCCGTCTGGCGCTCGGCATCGGCTTTGAGCGTGTACTGGATCGCCCGCGGCGACACGCCAAACCGCTCGGCCAACACGGATGTCGACACACCTTCCGCAGCCTCGCGAACGATCTCCATGCGGTTCGCATCTGTGAGACGTTTTGAACGAGACATGCGAAGAAAGCCCCCCTATTTCCTGCCACCTTCATACAAGGCTGCCCCACCATACGATACTATACCAATCTGTCAATAATATACTTACGTTGCTTCTGGTCTCCGCAGCCTTGTATTCCGCTTCACGCCGAGCACCATAGGTGCGAGGCCCTGCCTCCCTCACCATCAAGAACCCCACCTGTCCAATGGGTCCCCTTCTCCAGCCCCGCCCGAGGGTCTGGCCGAACACGCATTTGTTCGGACGGAAACGCGGGCAGGCGCAAACCCCACCGACAGGGCGGACAGGCAGGGTCAAGGAGGGCCAGATTTGGCTTGGCCAAATCTCTGCCGCAAAAACCGCCAGGCCCGGCCTGGCTGTTTTTGGGGATGGCCCCCTTGAGGCTGGCTGGCTGCTCTGTCGCGATTCCTTTGATCTTGGCGGCGTTCGACCCACGAACGAGCAGCGACCGACACCTGGGGGTCGCCACCGGCAATCAACCCCGCCGGTGACGGCGTCCCTGGAACAGGGAAAGGGCCGCCTGATGGCGGCCCATCCTCGTCAGAGGATTTAGTCCTGAGGTTCCCTCGAGCTCGGCGGGAACATCACCAGCTCCGAAACCGCGACCGGGAAGTCGAGCTTGAGGCTGAAGAACTCCGAGCCGTCCCCGTTGCGGGTGTTGCGGAACATGGCGCCCACGCGTTGGAAGCGGGTGCGTTCCTGGCCGTCATTGTCGGTGAATTTGACTGGGACGGTGGCGACGTAGTGGTTGGTCATTTGGGTCTCTCCTTTTTGCGATGGGGATCTCACAGCACGGGGGCAAGAGGCCCGGTCGCAAGCGCAAATGCGGAGGGTCCGCGCCAAAGGCGTGGAAGCCGTATTTGTGCTTGCCGAAGCGCAAGCGGAGGGCACGGCCGGACCGACCCCGTGCGATCCCCATCCATGAGTAAAAAAGGAGGGACCCAAATCTGTGCCGCCACTTTGAACCCGCCATCGATCCCGTTGATCCCGATCTGAGATGGCTTGGTTCGTTCTAATCTAACGCACGTGGATAATGATCCGTCACGCTCAAGACATGGCAGGTCAGCGTTCAGCCGCGAGCGAAGATCCGTCG
This sequence comes from Pseudomonadota bacterium, assembly GCA_039817025.1. GTDB lineage: Bacteria > Pseudomonadota > Alphaproteobacteria > Caulobacterales > Hyphomonadaceae > JANQQC01. Next base: position 32,193 of record JBCBWQ010000002.1, read on the forward strand.
TCTATGTCGGGTGAGTGCCCCTGCTATCGGCACCAGGGTTGAGGGCGTGAGGGACAACTGGTGCGGCCACATCGGTATGGCACGGCCAAACCTTCAGCGATGAGCGTACTTCCCACGTCCCGACCGTCAACGAACAGCGAGCCACAGAACCGCCCGAAATTGCACTGATCCGTGCCTTCAGTCCCGGGCCGACAGGAACAGGCCACGCGCTCAAATTCAATTGACGCCGCACCCCGCACCAATTGATCAAGACGCGCTGTTGCGCGTTCCCCGACCTGCCGCTCCGCAGTGCAGGACGGTCTCCATGTCTCAGGCGCGTTAAACCCGACGAGTCGCACGTTCGCTGTCATGCCTCGAACATCGATCGTATCACCATCAATGATCCGTATATCGCTGGCTCGAAGCGACCGGTCCTGGGAGGCGGGTCGCTCTGCAGGTGGCGCCGCCGACGACAGGAAACCGGAAGACATCCAGCCCGTTCCCAAGTTAGACCGAATTTGGGTCCACTGCCCTTCATCGCGAAGCTTTTCGACGCGGGTCCCTTCGCTCAAGACGCCCATCACGGCGTTCGAGGTAGACGGCCCAGCACGTTGGTTGACACGTGTCCCTGTCACATAGACGTAAGCGGTGTTTGCCGTTTGCGATGTGGGCAATGCTGACGGACTGTAGGGTGTGGATCGTGAATTTGATGACTCAAACAATGATCCAACCAACGCGAAAAACGCGACAGCAATAACCAACGGCACCATGATTTGGCGTTGAGCCTTGCGCACGGCACGCCGAGGTGCGGTGATCGCGCGGGTCACGGAGATCGGACGGGGTCTCGCCTGTACGGCTCTGGAGCTGCGCTTTGGTGCTGGTTGAGAAGTGCCGTCGTCGGCAGCTGACCTTGTCTGGGCTGGTTTTTCCCGTTCCAGTTTCAGGACTTTGTGCAGGCTGGCATACTGAGCTTTGCTAAGACGCGTCTCCGTCCCATATCGCTGAAACCGTTCAGCCATGTTTGTGAGAAAAGACACTTCCCAATCGTTTGCCTGCCCAGACCGCAAACGCGCATCAATGCGCGATTGAATCTCTTTGGTGCGTTCCGGAGAAAAAGGCATCGGGGAAAAACCTGGGCGGGTGTTGAGCTGCGCAACAAATGTCTTCTGCCGCACGACCATAATAAGCTGTGATTGCATCGAGATACCATCCAGTCATTCCCAAAAACCAGATTGGCCAGATTGCAATCACCAAGACTTTCGATGCCCATTGCTGGAGTTCACTGCGATACCCCTGAGGTTCGCGCACCTCTGAGAAACGAAGAAAGGGCCGCCCTTAGGCGACCCTATCAATTACATCTCCGCGGTCTTCTTCGCCGGATCAGTGACCCGCATTACCGTCAGCCCTTTTGCCTCGGCCTTCTGTCCGAGGTTCAGCGCCACGCCATTGCCGCCGAAGAGAACAACCCCCGTCGCGGCAAACTTGTCGTCCAGCATCTCATCGTTGCACTTGAACGGAGCCGCCCGCCCATGGGCGGACCAGCGCGGATCGAACCGCGCCTGCGAGACCCCGCGCGCCCGCGCCCAGCGGGCCGCGATCATCTCGGCCCCGTGCTTTCCACCCTTGTGGCAGAGGAAGATCTCCTGATTGCGGTTTTGTTTGATCCGCTCCCGAACCTTGTCGAGCGTATTGAAGATGACGTCGATATCGGTCCAGTCGGTTGCGCCAGAGACAATCAGCGGCACGCCTTCGACCTTGGACTTCGCGGCCGTCTCGCGATCATGCTGCTCCAGAAGCTGCCGGGCCTCGAAGACGGCCCCGGTCTCCTGCGCCCGACCACTGGCGCGTGACCCTGCCGCCGGGATGAAGGCATGTCCCGTCTCGATCTCGTAGCATTCCGCTGCTGCTTCGCTCATCACCTCGATGGCGCCTACGATCTCGCGCAGCTGCAGAAAGCGCGCCTGCGCCTCTTCGAGCGCGGTCTCGGCGATCTCCGACCCGTCGTGGGATTTTGCCAGCGCGCCGATCTTGTCGGCGGTGCGGTCGACCTCCTTGCCGAGCGCCACCTTGCGGCGCTGCAGGATCGTGGCGAGCCCATGGGCCAGCGGTTCGATTTCCGCCTCGAGGCCGGTCCCGCGCAATTGCCCGAGCAGGGTCTCGAAGGTTTCGCGGATGATGCTGTCCTTCAGGATGTGATCTTCCGGGATCGGCAGATGGGCGTCCTTCTCGGTCAGCCCGAAAAGCTCGATGGTCTCGTAGGTGTTCGCTTGGTCGTAAGCCATTTTGGTATCTCCAGATGTTTGACTGACCACCACGTGAGTGTGGTGGCATGGCCGAATGTCTGGTTTCCGAATCTGCCCGGGTCAGGGACGGCGCAGCCGCCGGCCTGCCGGGCGCAAAAGTTTTCCACGCGCAGCACCCGATACATGCGCGCGCTCACATACGGGACCGCCCCGCGCCATAGGCCCCGCCCTCGCCGAAAAGTTTTGTGATCCTTGACGCGGGCTGATTTGGGGGCCATCCGGAGGATATGCTTCCACGCTCATGTGTGTGTGTTTTGACGGTAGGTTTGCCCGACCCGAGCAGGCAAACGGCGTGACCGGACGCGGAAGACGGATGGAGCGGCGGGATCGTTTTGCCTCGCAAAACAGACCAGAGCACAATCCGGCGGAGCGGCCGGGGAGCGCAGTGCTCGCGAGGCGGGCAAACCGGGATGCTGGCGCTACGCCGCGGTGAGGCCGAATGGCCGAATGCGCGACGGACCGCAGGGCCGTTCTCACCTGCGACACGCGAAGCCGAGCAAGGGAGGCCGGAAGGCAAAGTCTCAGGTCGATGGTCGAGTGCACAAAACCGACACACTCCGCGTGCAAACCGCGCAAATTGTCTGGTCTGTTAAAGGGTTCGGATGTAGAAAAGACCCTATCAACGCTGAAAATGATCAATCAGAAAGAGCAGTTCGACCTTGGCTTCCGCCCAACAACTCATCGGTCTCGTTAAGAGCCACGCAGAAGGGGACGCTGATCGTTTTTTCGATCTGGCGATGCAACTCTCTGCAGCCGAAGAACAGAAGGGGCACACCCGGCTGGCCGAACAGTTGCGGCAATGGGCCGAAGCGGGACAAAAACCGCCGGCGAAGCGTACTCCTGCCGTCACCCCAATGGCGACACCTCGCGGCGATCTAGCGGAGTTTCTTGCCGCGAGCTATCCGACCGAGCGGCTCGTCGATGTAATCTTGCCGGACAGGATCGAGAGCGAACTTGCCCATCTCGTTGTCGAGACACGCATGCGCGAGAAGCTCGAAGAAAAGGGGCTAAAGCCACGGCGGCGCGTTCTTCTCTCCGGCCCTCCCGGGACCGGCAAGACCCTGAGTGCATCAGCGCTTGCCGGGGAGCTGCAATACCCCCTCTTTTCGGTCATGCTCCACGGGCTGATCACGAAGTTCATGGGTGAAACAGCACAGAAGCTGAAAATGGTCTTCGATGCGATCAAGACCACTCGCGGTGTTTATCTTTTCGATGAGATTGACGCTCTAGCGGCAGCCCGGGGTGGCGAGAATGATGTCGGCGAAGCCCGGCGGGTCCTGAACTCATTCTTGCAATTCCTCGATGAGGACACAGGACCTTCGATCGTCATCGCCACTACGAACCTACCAGGAATTCTCGACCGAGCTGTACTGCGCCGCTTCGATCTCGTGTTGCCATATGTGATGCCCGACGGCCCCGCGATCCGGCAGGCGCTCGAACGCCGTCTGATCGGTTTCTCGCTCGCTCGCATGGGATGGAAGCGGGTGACGGATGTCGCCGAAGGCCTCTCGACGGCCGATGTCGTGGCGGCGGCGGAAGATGCCGCCCGACGTGCTGTGCTGAAAGATACCGACAAGATTGCGACACAGGATTTGCTTGATGCCCTCGAACGCCGACGGTCGCTCCAAGAATTAGGGACGGACGACAATGGCACGAGATCTTCGACACTTCCACCTTCGCAATCTCGGACAACCTCGCCCATTCCAAGCAAAGGGCGGGGGCGGGTCCAAAAGACCAAGTGATGTCCCCAATCGCGCCGCGCACGCTCAAGCGCTGCTTCAGGCTATTGATGCGCTGCCGGATATTCCGGCCACTGACCTTCCCGGCGTTTATCTGGAAGTCAGCTCCCGTGTCGACGAGCGCCTGAAAAGGGACAGCCTAGACGCCAGTGGCCTGACGCTCCTTCGCGTCGCCGAGACGCCTGATCCGGGTGTTGCTCAAGAGCGGGCAACGGTCTTTGCGACTGCCAAAGGTATCGAAAAGCTGCGCAAGAAAGTTGAGCAGTTCCGAACGGAGGATACACCCGATCGAGAGAAGGATGGTGAGGTCGTTCCCGGTCGCCCAAGAAACGCGGACCTAGTCCAGAGCGTGGCGGCAGTTACCGAAGCTGGCCTTCGTGCCCTCTGGCGCAGCCCGCCAGACAAATTTCCAGCGGCGGATCTTGCGACTGTCTGGGAAGTTTGGCTCGAACCGGAGATGACTGAAGACTTCGTTGCTGCGGCGCCCAACTATGGCGTGGCTGTGGGCGCGGATCGGTTGGAGTTTCCCGAAGATACCATCCTGGTCGTGCAAGCCGATCGCAATCAGCTCGCCCAGGCCGTCCGCCGAGTCGGCGGCGTGCGCGCCCTTGCTGCTCCAACCATCACCGCAGATTTCTTTGACGGCCTGCCGGTGGACGAACAGGCGCAGTGGGTCGATGAGCTTACGGGCCGGACAACATATAGCGACAATCCCGATCCTGGTTACGTTACGCTTATGGATACCGGCGTCAGTCGGGCTCATCCTCTCCTTCAGCCTGCGCTGAGCGCTCAGGATCGGCATGCCGCCAACCCGGCTTGGGGACTGGAGGATGTGAAAGGCCACGGCACAGAAATGGGTGGTCTCGCGCTCTTCGGAGATCTGGCGCCAAAACTGCATCAGGCGAACCCAGTTTCTGTCGCGAACCGTCTGGAATCCGTGAAGCTCTTGCCTGATGCCGGGATAAACCCGCATCATCTCCTCGGCGCGGTGACCAGACAAGCGATCAACGTGGTCGAACAGGTCGGCCCCCGGCGCCGTACTTTCACAATGACAACGACGACGGGTGAGGACACCCCGCATGACGGGGCCCCGACCTCGTGGTCGACGGAGCTCGATCAACTTGCCGCCGGTGTTTCAGGTGAGGTGAAACAGCAACGCCTGGTGCTTGTCTCGGCCGGGAACACCGACAACTTCACTTTCGGTGCCGGAAACTACCTCGACCGATGCGATCACGAAGACAACGAGATCGAGTCGCCGGCGCAGGCTTGGAACGCGCTGTCTGTCGGTGCCTTTACCGAGAAGACCGTGCTACCTGTCGGCGAACCAGCCCAAGCGCTTGCACCATTCGGGGATCTATCGCCTGCGTCGCGAACGGCATCCTGGTCGTCCCATTGGCCCAACAAGCCGGACGTTGTGCTTGAGGGCGGAAACTGGGCATTAAGCGCCATGCCACCGCCGATGCGGCATGGATGGCTGTCTCTCCTTTCGACGCACCACAATTATCCGGTGCGGTCCTTCACATTCACCTTCGATACTAGCGCTGCGACGGCTCTTGCAGCCAAGGATGCGACCGAGCTCTGGTCGGACTACCCGACGCTTTGGCCCGAAACGGTTCGCGGGCTTTACGTGTCTTCAGCACGATGGTCACAGCAGATGCGAGCACATCTACCTGCCCAAGCGAAGAAGGGGCACTACACGCCGCTCTTCCAGCGCTATGGATATGGCGTTCCCGACATGGCCCGCGCCCGCCGCAGTGCGTCAAATGCGCTAACACTCATCGTAGAAGATACGATCACACCCTATGGGATCTCAGAAAAGACGGGCGGTGATGTCCACAACGAGTTGAAGCTTTTCCCCCTTCCCTGGCCCGTTGAGGCCCTGCGTGCGCTTGGCAATTCTGATGTGACCTTGCGGGTGACTCTCAGCAGCTTCGTCGCCCCGAACCCATCAGAAGCTTCTCGTGGCGTTCGGTATCGCTACGCCTCGCACAATCTGCGGTTCCAACTCAATCGTGCTGACGAGAATGAAGCGCAATTTCTAGCGCGGATCAGCAAAGCGGCCGAAAAACCGGATGGCCCCGGAAGTGAAGAGGATGATCTTTGGGAATACGGAAGCAATCGGCGTCATGTCGGATCGCTGCACATCGATCAACTGACATGTAAGGCATCAGATCTCGCAAGGCGAAACTTGTTGGCCGTTCACCCAGTTACCGGATGGTGGAAATCCAAAAAGCTTCTCGCTGAAGGTTTGCCTTCTGTGCGCTATGCATTGATCGTGGAAATCGATGCGGAAGAGTTGGACACCGAACTTTATGCCGAGGTTCAAGTAGCTGTCGAAGCCCTAATTGCCGCTCAAGCGGTTGTGCAAGTTTGACTCTATTGGAGACGCTGTGCGGCGCTTCCAATCTAGACAACGCATCTACATCGGACCGCCCCATGCAATCGCCATTCGATCACTCGACTGAATCAAGCATTGCAAAAGGGGAACCGTGATCCCACGGCTCCCCTTGCTGTTCAGATGTTCAAGCCTCGCGCGCTGATCAGGCAACCAGCGACAGGCCCGTGCCTGCATCCTGCGGCTGTTCCCCGCTGTCGATGAACGGAATGATCGAGAAGGTCTGGCCGCCGCGCTGCTCTTCGTTCTGCACGGCGTTGACGCGCAGGTCGCCATCGGGCGTGTTGATCAGCAGCGACAGGTAGTCGTTGCCGGTGCGGCTGCTCTTGGCCATCCAGGCCGAGCCCACACGGATCGGCTTGCCGCGGGGCGAACTGACCTCGATGCGGTAGTCGGGGTGGGTGTCCTCGGATTTGAACTCGTTCTCGATCAGCATGAAGTCGAGGTCGAACATCATGTTTGCGATGTAGCCTGCGAAGGCGTTGTCAGCGTCCATCGCGGTCAGCTCGCCCGAGATCGAGCCGGATTTCATGAGGCCGTTGGAGACCATCGGGATGATCTCGAATTCGCCGCTCTTGGCTGCGCGCGCTTCTTTCGTCTGCACGGCGTTGACGCGGAACGGGCCGAGACCGACATCGATCTGCATCGAGACGTAGGGGTTGCCGCTTGTATTGCCGGTCTCGTTCCATGCGGTTCCGATGCGCACCTTGCGGCCAGACTTGTTGACCGCGGTCACGTCGTAATCCGGGCTGCGCTCGGACATCTTCGGGCGGGTTTCAAGCTGGATGGCGATATCGAAACGCGTCGAATGGATCATGCCAGAGTATTGAGCGGCTGCGGTCTCGGCATTGCGGGTCAGGGTTCCTGCGAACATGGGATGGTTCCTTCTGATATGTCCGGTGCCTGACGTCCTTGCCAGCGCATCCGGGATTTCTTTTTCGACCCCTCCTGGGATCACAAACCAGAAAGCTCGCTTTCCTTTCTCCCCAACCTTCAGTTCAGCGCTGGCGCCTGAGAGATTGTGCCACCTCCCCGCCGGGTACGACGCCCCTCCCCTGCCCGTCTGGTCTCAGATGGCTGTCTTGGCTCTTCTCGTCGCCCTCCTCCGATTTCGCGATGAAGAACTCTGCCTCATCTCCGTTCAGCCGCTGCCCGCTGTGGTCGGTCAGCCCGATGGTGCTGCCGTTCGGCTCAAACGTGATCAGGTACTGGCCGAGGCTGTCCTTGTGCACGCGGTAGCCGGTGTTGGCCCAATGTACGGTCTGACCTGCATCGATGGCGGCTTTGATCTCTTCGAGTGTCATGATCGCCCCTTCACCTATTCCGCTGCCACTGAAGCCACGTCCTGCGCGGCGTCTGGTCCGGTTCCAACAATCCGGGAGAGGATGCCCAATGTGTCGACACCGTCCCCATGCGGCAGGAACACACGAAGCTGGAAGGCGATGATCTCCGTGAAACACCCCATTGCCTTGAGGCCGTCGATCATTCCCTTGTCCGCACCGCCCAGCTCGAGGCGCACCTCGCCTGCCACCCGGCGGCGGGTCAGGGTCAGGCCGCGGCCCAGATCGACCTGGGCAGTGGTGCCCAGGGCCGCGGTCAGTATCTCCGCCGGCGTCTGTGGATTGGAGACGAGGAAGCGCGCGCGTAACGCTGCCGCGCCCTCTTCGCTCAGCGTGCGGCCGATCATGCTGGTTCCGCCGTCGGGCGTGACCCGGTAGATGCGCTCATTGGTGGTCGGGATGTCCTTCCAGATCGGCAAGAGCAGCCCGGTCAGCAGGTAGAGCTTGGTCGTGGTGGTTTTTGGCAGAGCAGCTGCTTCATCATCCCAGAGCCGGATGAATTCGGACTTCCCGATCTCTTCCCAGGCGGAGGCTTCAAACCGGGTCTCCTCGAGATAGCTGGACCCATTGGGCCGCACCGCCTTGCGCATCAGGGTGACGATATCCTCGTCATACATCTGAATGGGCCGCGCCGAGATGAGCGCCGCGCGGCCGGACGCGCCGTTGACCATCGGCTGTTTGTCCGGATTGCGCGAGAGCGCTTCATCCGCGGACAGCACATGCACCGGGTCCGTCACCTCGAGCCCGATGATCCGCGTTACGGCGCCGGATTTCGGGCAGGTCCAGAGATCCTCGGTGGAGACCTGTTCGATCTTTTCGCCACGCAGGGTTTCGACGCCGAGATCGAGGGTGCCTGCCGCGCGCGCCCGTTCGGTCTGATCGGCGATCCGCCTCATGAACTCCGCAAAGAGCGCGTTCTGCATGTGGATCGGCAATGCCAGCACCCGGTTGAGGAAGCGCTGGATGGGGGGAAGTTCTTCGAGCAGAAAGCCGTCCTTGTCGATCAGCCGCAGGGCTGTCCAGTCGGTGAAGCTCTCGTAGCTCATCGCGGCGGCGCGTCCGGCGGCAAGATCGGCGTAGTAGCCGCGCAGCGCCGCCCGCGCGATCGGGCTTTCGAGATTGTCCTCCTCGCGGAACATGCCTTGCGAGCCGGTCTCGCGCTGACCCTTGGTCAGGGCCCCCAGCTGGTCGAGGCGTTTGGCTATAGTCGACGTGAAGCGTTTCTCGCCATGCACATCGGAGGTGCAGACCCGAAAGAAGGGCGCGCTGACCTGGGCAGAGCGATGCGTGCGGCCGAGCCCCTGGATGGCCGCATCGGCGCGCCAGCCGTGCTCCAGCAGGTAGTGCCGCCGCCGTTTCTGGTTCTTCGCCGTTTGCGCCGCATGATAGGACCGGCCCGTACCGCCCGCATCGGAGAAGATAAGGATGTCCTTCTCACCGTCCATGAAGGCTTGGGTTTCGGAGGAATTGCTGCTGGCGCTGCGTTTCTCGATGAAGAGATGGCCGTCCTCGGCCTTGAGGGGCCGGATGGACCGCCCCGTGACTTCTGCCACGGCCTCGTCGCCAAAGGCCCAGAGGATCTGGTCGAGCGCCGAGGGGATCGGGGCCAGCGTCATCAACTCCATCATGGCCGCATCGCGCAGGGCGAGCGCCTCGCGCGAGACAACGAGCGCGCCGGTCTCATCCCGCAAAGGTTCCGCCACCATGTTGCCGTCGATCTCGACCAGCTTTTGCGCATGAATCGGGAAGGCCTGTTCGAGGTATCCCAGAACATAATCGCGCGGCGTCAAGGCACCCTCGACGAGTTCATCCTCCGGGTCCATTGTCTCAAGTCGGCGTTTCAGCAGGCTCTCACCCGTCGAGACCACCTGGATGACGCAAGCATTGCCCGCCGCTAGGTCGTCCTCGATGGCACGGATGATGGTCGGGGCCTTCATGCCCATCAGGAGATGGTTGAAGAAGCGCTGCTTCGTGCTCTCGAAGCGGGACTTGGCCGAAACCCGTGCGGCCGAGGCATTGGTCCCCCCCGAGGCGTCATTGACGCCAGTCGCGGTCAGTGCCGCCTCGAGATTGTGGTGGATCGTCCGAAACGCGCCCGCATAAGCGTCGTAGATCTCGATCTGGGCCGGGGTGAGCGCATGTTCCAGCACATCGTATTCCACGCCATCGAAGCTGAGGGCGCGGGCCGTGTAGAGGCCGAGCGTCTTGAGATCGCGCGCCACCACCTCCATGGCGGCGACACCGCCTGCCTCCATCGCCGAGACGAAACTCTCGCGGCTTGGGAAGGGGTATTCGGGGCCCTGCCCCCAGAGTCCGAGCCGCGCGGCATAGGCGAGGTTATGCACGCTCGTGGCACCCGTGGCCGAGATGTAGAAGACGCGGGCGCGGGGTGCTGCCAGTTGCAGCCGCAGACCAGCGAGGCCCTGCTGGGAGGGTTTGACCCCCCTGCCCTGCACGGATCCTGCCGCGTTCTGCATGGCATGGGCCTCGTCAAAGGCCAGCACGCCATCGAAGTCGTCGCCCATCCAGGCGAGGATCTGGCTGAGCCGCGTGATGCCGCATTTGCCCGCGGACCGCAACGTGGCGTAGGTGACGAAGAGGATACCGTCGCCCATCGGGATGGGCTGATCCGGTTTCCATTTGGAGAGCGGCTGGATGTCGGCGGGCGAGCCGCCAAGATCGGTCCAGTCGCGGATCGCGTCCTCGATGAGCGTCGCGGATTTGGAGACCCAGATCGCTTTCCTGCGCCCGGCCAGCCAGTTCACGAGGATGAGCCCCACGCATTCGCGCCCCTTGCCGCAGCCGGTGCCATCGCCGAGGAAATAGCCAAGGCGATAGGCACGTGCATCCGGGTCATCATCGGCGCGCGTCAGCTTGGTCTGGTCGTCATCGATGGTAAACCGACCGGGCAGATCACGCCCATGGGCATCATGCGCCATGATGATGGTCTCGAGCTGCGCCTCGGAGAGATCTCCCTCCTCGATCAACCGTGCGGGCAGGCGCAAGTCATCATTGCCCGTGTTTGAGGGCATGGGCGGGGCAACCGAGGCCATGGCGATGCTTTCGACGAGCGGGGTGGGATGTTCCTGCGCACCCGCGATCTCGATCCGCTGCGGACGGTAGCGCGCATAGATGTCCGAGATCGGCGTGTTGTCGCGCGGGATATCAAGGCTCGTGAAAACTAGCGGGACAACGGCATTGGCCCGGGGTTTGGAGGCGGCGACAGGCGCAGCGGCGGTCTTGCGCGGAGCAGAGGATGGAACGGTCAGCCGCCCGTTAGGGATCGCCGCTGCCTGTTGTACGGGGCGCATCTCGGTCCGGGTTGAGGCCACAGCATCGACATATGCCAAGGCTTCATCCAGATCCCGCACAGGGACGCGGATCATTTCGCCGTCCTCCTGCACCTTGTCGAAGACCATCAGCTGGGTTTCGACAGAGGTGCCGAGCTTGCGGTAGACCTGCCCCGGCATCGTCAACGCCAAGCGCGGCGTCAGGAGACCGCAGGCGCGTGACCAATGCGCGGCATCGCGTTCGGGCGTGAATCCCGGCGGCATGATCGCCACAAGCCGCCCGCCGGGTGCCAGACGCTTTGCAGCCGCGATGAGATGCTTGGCAGCGATGTGTTTGTCCCGGGAGCGGTCGACCGAGGAGGCGAAGGGCGGATTCATCACCACGACGTCGGGTAGAACCGGCGTTTGCAGCAGTTCATCGATATGCTCGCCGTCATGGCCTGTGACCTCGCCGCCGAAAACCGCGCGCAGGAGACGCTGGCGAAAGGGGTCGATCTCGTTGAGCAATAGCGTGCCACCGGCCCGGGCGGCAAAAGCAGCCAAGGCACCGTTGCCAGCCGAGGGCTCAAGCACGGTCTCGCCTTTGCGGATCGCCGCAGCCCGCACCGCCATGGTCGCGAATGCAAGCGGCGTTGAAAACTGCTGCAGCCGGATCTGCTGCTCGGAGCGGCGGGTTTCTGTGAGGAGCCGCGAGGCAAGCAGCTTTGCGGCGGCGATGTCACCTGCCGCGACGTCCCCACGCAGCAGCATCTGGATGGCCGCGGCCTGCATTAGATCATAGGCCATCCGCCAGTCCCAGGCACCGCCGGCATCGCTGCCATGAAACGTCTCGCGCATGATGCGCGCGAGCGCTGAACTGCGCAGGGGTTGGAGGTCGACCTCCGCGCCGATCTGCGCGAGCGCACAGGCGAGGTTAGCGTCGGAGATTGAGAGAGCCGGATTTGCCTGTTTGGGCTTGGACATGGGGAATTCCTTTGGATCAGGGTCTGAGTTCCAAAGGACAAAAAGCCCGCTCTACACTTTGAAGGCGTGGAGCGAGCAATTTCTTAGCGGGGGGCCTGCACCCCCATCATGGCCACTGCTGCGCAGCATGAAGAACGCGTAAAATGGTCACCATCTCAGGGCTTTCAGCATAAACCACGATGTAGTTCGGCCGAATAACCATCTCCCTAGTCCCGTCCACACGGCCCGCGCGGTACATCTGAGGGCGTTCTGGAAGGAGGGACGTCTTGTGTTCAATCTCGTCTTTAAGAACTTGGGCGGCATCCGGGTTGTCGTCAGAGATGTAGTCAATGATTGCCAGCAAGTCGGCGATGGCCGTCGCTTTCCATTCAAGATTTGGCAAGGCGCTTCCCGTCAATCAATGCCTGAGCGTCTTGCATCGCCTTAGCATGGGGCGTTGTGGGCCTTGGATCGTCCAGCGCTTCCTGTACCTTCGCCCGGAACCAGGCGTCATAGGCATCCGGATCAACAGTCAATCCGGCAGGCAAGCCGCCTTCTGCGGCCACGCGGGTCAGAAGAATACGCACCGCGTCGGAGAGCGTCAGACCGACGCCCGCAAGTGCGTCCGAAGCCTGTGCTTTCAGCTGATCGTCAACACGGACATGAAGCATGGATGTTTGGGCAGGCATGGATAATCCTCCAGTTGATGGGAGTGATGTATCTCATTTGAGATACGATTTCAAGTCGGCAGTATGTGCGCGCGTGGTCCCGTGGTGTTGTCTCAGCGGGAAACTCAGCCACCCTGCCCCGCCAGCACAGGACTGGCCGCGACTTTCGCGGAGCTGAGCAGCTCCGAGCCCGCAAGCGAGGCTTTCGACAGGCGCACGAGACCGCCGGTTTCCTCGATGCGGTAACAGCGGCGTTTCTGCCGGCCCCGCCTGTAGTGCGTCGCGGTTACGATCTGGCAGGTGCTGCCATCGGTGAGCGTCACGGGCGCGGCGAGCCTGATCCTGTCACCTTCCTCGTAGTCCGGAATCGAAGCCCAGTCCCGGCAGCGCTGGCGCCAGGCATGGGCATAGCTCTCTGGGTCCTTCAATTCCGAGAGCAGCGCCAGAAGGCTGAGCGGAGCGCGCGACTCGACGGGACCAGCGCTTTCCTCCATGTCCTTGTAGCCCCAGCAGCCGTCGTCGTATCGGGTGAGGAATACGGCACCGAAGGTGACGGTGCCGTCAGGGTCTGTGACATAGGTCGCATCTTCGACCGGAGATCCGTCGAGATTGGTGACCCTTGCCGCCGCATACCAGGTGGAGCCGACCTTGCAGGCCTTGACCAGTTCAGTTTTGCGCGTGTCGCCATGAGAGGTGCAGAGCCGGGCGATCTCCGCTTTCTCATCCGCGTAGGTTTTAACGCGGCCGTCGGTGTAGAAGAGCCAACCCATTACGCTGCCCTCCGGTCATCGAGTTCCATCAGCGCATCGAGCGGCACGCGATAGGGTTGCATGGCGTCGAAATCCTCGCAATTGCCGCAGTTCTGCACGATCGCGAAGGTATCGCAGGCATCCTTGAGAATGACCCGGAAGGTGCCGCCAAGACCTGAAGGCACCTCGTAGGTTCCGCCGATGAGGTAGTCCGAGGCGCGGCGCACGAACACGCGGATGCTGTGGCCATCGGTGGCGAGCCGGATCGCCCCCCGCCCCCGGTCGATGAGCACCTGCACATCGTCGAGGATGTCGGTGTAGAACTGCCCGGTCAGATCGCGGAACGCCATGCGGCGCTGCGCCATCCAGTCGGTGTCCCGGAACGGGTTCATGCCGTCGGCGAAAGCAAAGGACGGATCGGCCTGCTCGGTGGTGACGATGCGGGTGGTCGTGCCATCGATGCCATTCGAGCGCAGATGCACGCCATTGCCGACGATGAGGATCAGGGCGGGCCTGTCCACGGGCCCGTTCCAGTTGGGCAGGAAGGTTTTGCAGGCACGCGCATGGGCGATCTGCGCCGCAACTGCGGAGGCAGAGAACTTGAGAATAGCCATGAGGATGTCTTTCCGTTGGGTGTGGGAGGGGTCGACCCGCGCGGGGAATGCCTCGCGCGGGTCGCGTGATGGCTCAGGCCGCTTGCGCGACCTCGCTGTCAGGCTCGGGGGTTTCCGAAGCGGGCTCCGCCTCGTCAAAGGCGAAACTGGCGGTCTGCATCATGGGCGGGCACCATGCGGCCACGGCAGTGCGCTGCGCGTCGGTGAGCGTGGCGAAGGGCTCGGCAAAGAGCTTGTCGCAGAAGGCGACGATCTCCTTCTTGCTTGAGGAGGCCAGCGTCACCGCCTCCTGGGCGAGGCCCAGATCCTCGCCGAGGATTTTCAGGAGCCAGGCCTTCTTGAAGCGATTGAACAACGCCGCGTTCGGCGTCCAATGCGCGCGAATGTCGGGCATGATCTCGATTTCGAAATCATGCATCAGGCTGTCGCGCTGTCGGTCCCGAGCGAAGCAGGACTGCGTGGTGCTGGCGGTGGCATAGGCCACGAGCTTGGCCTTCTCCCCTGTCTCCAGCGCGCGAAACGCCGCGAACTGATCGGCGGGCGCGCGGGTGTCATCGAGCCACGAAAGGTCCAGCACATCATGCGCCGCCGCCACCTGCTCGAGGGAGGTCTCGTCGATCTCGTCCATCTTGGCGTGGCTGCGGTATTCCTTGCGGGCATCGATCTTGATCGCCTGCGTGACACTCATGCCACTGGCCAGAACGTCACTGACCAGCTTGAAGAGCGTGAGATCGAGCGTGGCCTCCGGATGCAGCGCCATTGCGGCGCCAAGGGCCATGGCCCGCTCGGTCTTGAGGTCCTCAGCCAGTGAGGCTGGATAGGTGATTTCTCCGGCGTCCGGTGCCTCCTCCCCCGTCGGGTTAGCCGAGGAGCCGCGCGCGCCTTCCTCTTTGACGGTGTCTTCCGGGCGGACGAGGCCAACATGGAGGGTCACCTGCCCGCCCGACCAGGACGCGATCACGCCTGCACGGGCGAGGTCCTCAGTGCTGTAAGCCTCCTGCAGGTCGCGTGCTTCCTCTTCCAGAGCGTCCACGCGGTCGTAGAGAGCATTGTAGGCGTCGTCCTCGAGCCCCTCATCCTCCATCTCGAGCTGAAGCTGCTCAAGCTCGGCGGTGATCTCGTCGATGCGCTTCTGGGCCGCCTCATCGGGCTCGATCGGGCCGGGATAGACGCGGCCGTAGTCGGCCATGGCAACGTAATCATAGCGGACCAACGCATCGGCCCAGGCAAAGCCCAGTTTCACGCGCGCCTCCTCGGCAGCCGCACCGAGCTTCTCGAGCAGGATGGTCTCGACCAGCGCCGCATCCTCGAGCACGGAATGCTCTTCCAGCAGATCGGCCGCGATCGCTCCGCCGCGGGCCTCATAGTCCTCGCGCACGAAGGCCCCGATATCGTCGCTGACCTGGACGCCGCGGGACTTGAGCGCCTGGCGGACCGTATAGGCCTGCAGGTAGCTATCTTCCTTGGTAAACGCCTCGTAGACCTCGCGCTGCACCTCCTGGCTCGGGTGCTCGGCAAAGGCCTTCATCGTGTCGAGCGTGATCACTTTGGCCCGGGCCGCGGCCCGGATGTCGGGGTGGATCAGGCCATAGCGCAACCGGCCTTTCACGGCGGCGACGGTCGTGCCGAAGGTCTTTGCGATGGTCTCGGGCGTCTGGCCATCGATCTCCATCATCCGGGCGAAGGCCTCGAACTCGTCGATGGCGTTCATCGGCGCCTGGGTCACGTTCTCGGCGAGCGACAGGGCCGTGGTGACATCGCAATCCTCTGGCACGAGGCGGCAATCGATCTTGGCCTTCGTGGTGAAACCCTTCGCGGCCTTGTCCGAGATCAGCTCCTTCAGCGCGGCATGGCGGCGACCGCCTGCGAGCACGGCGTATTTGCCGTCAAGTTTCTGGACCAGGAGCGGTTGGAGCAGGCCCAAAACGGCGATGCTGGCCTTCAGATGCGCGATGTTCTCGGAGTCATAGGTTTCCGGCGAGTTGCTGCGCACATTGGCGGGGTGGGCGACAAGATCGCCGATGGCGATGGTAAGGGGAGCAAAGCTTGTGGTCATGGGATATCCTTCCAGGTGGGTGAAGTGTGGCCCGCGCCTTCACGCGCGTGACCAATCCCCGGCTTCGGGGATCACAACGAAAGAAGGCCCGCTTTGCCTTTTTGGGGGCAACGGGCCTTCATCGTCTGAGATGTCAGGGGTAGGCGTCCCCTGCCCCTCTACCAGTCGCGCGCCAGCATGATGGTCAGCACGCGTATGGTGGTGGCGGGGTTGTCCGGGGTCTCGGCCCCGTAGCGGAAATCCGAATCTGCCTCATAGAGATCGATCTTCCAGAACACGGTCTCGCCCCGGATCTCGACCGCCCCGAAATCGTGCCATCCCTCGGGGTCGTTCTCGGGCTCGAATGTATCGAACGCACCGGTGGCCTTCACCGCCTCGGCCATGAAGCCGTCACCGGCCTCCATAAGCGAGCGGGTGACATGCATTCGGCCCTGAATGGGCTGCGCGGGCGGCACTCCAAGGCACGCGAGCTTGCGAAACGCGTCGTTCTGCGCCGCGATCACACTCGGATCCGGACGATCTGGCTGGGGTTGAACGGTCATGGACATGGGGATCTCCTTTGAGAAGTTGAAACACCCTTCCCAAAGCCCGCTTTCACTTTTCCGCTTGGCGGAAGGACCGAAGCAGAAGGTGCCCTACCCGAACAGCCCCTTGGGTCTGTAATTCGGGTTGGGGATGGTTTCGATCCAGCCGCCCTGGTCCTTGATGCTTTCGAGCGCTGCCGAGAGCGGATACGCGCCCTCGGACGGGCTCCACCAATAGGCACCGCGTTTAAAGGTGATGATCTTGCCGCGGCCGTCGTTGAAGCAGGCCACCCGCAGCGTCTTGGGTTCCTTGCGTGACATGGGCGTTTCCGTTCTCCCTGTGGTCAGGCGGCCTCGGCGCGGCGCCCTGCCCTGCCCGCCTCCGATCTGGCGATCAGGTAGTCGCAGGCACGTTGCGCGTCCGCGGCGTGCCGGAAAATCGCGCCCTTGTCCGACCGAAGGACGCGCAACCAGTTGTGGAGATAGGCAGCATTCATCTCGAGCGTATGGGCCGTGAAGCCAAGCGTTTGTCCCAGGAACACCGAGGTCAATTCCGCGACGATCTCCTCGCGCGCATAGGACGTATTGCCAAACTTCGAGAACCCAAAATCACGGTTCAGTCGATGCGGGGCTTTCGTGGCATGGGCCAGCTCATGCGCCCAGACCCCGTAGAAATTGCGCGGGTCGTGGAATCGCGTGATGGACGGCATGTAAACCTTGTCCACGGGGGGCAGGTAGTAGGCTTCCGTCCCAGTGAAGACCGTCGTGATGTCGATGGCGTCGAAAAACGCCTGCATGTGCGGGATGGGCTCGGATGGCGGATGGTCCGGCGCGGACTCTGGGTCAGGGAAAAAACTGTCGGGCAGGCCCTCGATCTGGCAGGCATTGAATACGCGGTAGGATTTCTGGAAGCGGAAGATGCGGGCTTCCTCGGAGCGATCATCGTCTTCGCTGCGGTCGTCCGTGCC
The DNA here is from genome assembly GCA_039817025.1 of Pseudomonadota bacterium. Lineage (GTDB taxonomy): Bacteria > Pseudomonadota > Alphaproteobacteria > Caulobacterales > Hyphomonadaceae > JANQQC01. Next base: position 49,760 of record JBCBWQ010000002.1, read on the forward strand.
GCCCGCGTCTTTCCGGCTTTGACCGTAGTAAACGACGACAGAAGACTTCTCGCCCTTGCGGACCTTTGCGTCCAAGGCATTGGCTTGCGGCAGCGTCATCCAGAAGGGAGAGCTGTGGCCCGCCATCACGGTGCGCATCGTCAGCAGGAAGTTGTTCACTCCTTGGTAGGGCTCACCGCCCACGCGCAGAGGACGCGAGCTGCCACCTGCGGTCCAGGGCTTGCGCCATGGCAGGACGCCACGCTCGATGATGCGGATGATTTCGTTTGTGATGACCTCAGGGGCGTCGAATTTGGGCGTGCGGGATCGGGCCATGGCTAGCCTCCTTTCGAGTTTTGGTGAGAGGAAATGGTGATCAGATTGACTGACGGGGCCGCGGATCATTGACGATCCTCGCGCCGAGCCCTTCGACCATGTCGATGTAGGTGGTCAGTGGAACGGATCTGCCGGACCCCGAAAAGTCAGGGTCGACCGATCCGTCCCGCGCCACCCGCGGTAAGTTCGCGAAGGCGATGCCATCGGTGACGGGACGGATATCGATGAACGGCGTGCCTCGTGCGACCGCGAGGGCGGCCAAGGGAAAGCGCTCGATCGGCGCGAAGGTCGAGACGGTGGTCCAGCCGAGATGGAGGAATGTCCCACCCTCCCCGCAGATCACATGCGCGTTTGGCAATGACGCCGCCTGCTTCAGATAGCCGAGATCACGAAGGACGGTCTGGCGTTCGAGCCGCTGTGCCAGCGCCGTCTGGCCAGTTCGGCGCAGCTCTCTATACCGCCACCAGGAGGCGGCGGTTGCGCGGAGCACGCGCAAGACACCTGTTTGCATGGGAATGTCCTTCATATGGAAAAACAGACCGGAACCCGGCCCGGACCCATCTGAGGGACCCCAAAGGCCCTCATCCGTCAGTCACAAAACCCGAAGGACACTTTCACTTTCCAACCGCCAACTGGACCGTGGAAACTGACAAGGGTCCGACACCACCGCGGTTCCCAAGGACTTCATGCAGTCAGTGCCGGTTGGGGTCCAAGATCGGCAAGGTATATCGGCAACCCCAGCCGGACCGCAGTAGTCTTTGGCTTATTATCAATAACTTATCTGACGTTCTCGATCGGCAAAAAACGCGCCTTCTGCGACTTTTCAGGCCCAAAAATTAGGATTTCCGGCGTTCAGAGCAATGCAGCGTTACGGATTAGCTTGGGAAACGAAGGCGCAGCACCCCTGACACCTTGAAATTCGGCAATATTGCCGCTATATACCGTCAGTATCACCGTAGGAACATAAGTCATGCACATCACGAACTTTGCTGAAGCTGGGCAATTCGAACCTCGCAAGATCGCCGCAGCCTTGCGCACTTCGGCTGAGGAAATCGCATTGACCGTGGGTTTGGGCAAGGACGCGTTACAGAGGCGAGCCCGCATCGGCTCTGACAAGACACAGCGCCGCCTGCGCGAACTGGTGGAGGTACTGAACAAGGTCGAACCCCGCTTCGGCTCGGAACTGATGGCCTATGCATGGTACCGGTCAGAGCCCCTGCCCGGCTTTGATGGCCGGACAGCCATGCAGCTAGTGCAGGAAGGCAAAGCTCAGCAAGTTCTGGAATACATCGATGCGGTCGATGCGGGCGTCTTTGCCTGATGCCGCTGAAAGATGGGCGCTACACAGGGCCACTCTATCGCGCCCTGAACCCGGTCTATGCGCGTGAACCTCTGTCCGGACGAGGCGCTGAACTCTATGGAGGGCGCTTTAACGCAAAGGGCACCCCTGCCCTCTACACCTCGCTGGATCCCACGACTGCTCTCCGAGAAGCCAACCAGGTCGGCAGCTTGCAACCCACGATCCTGGTGTCCTACAAGGCCGACCTTGGACCGATTTTCGATACCCGCGATCAGGACGGACTTGACCGGTATGGCGCGACCGAGGCGATGCTTGCCGACCCTGCATGGCGTATGAAGATGCTCGATGGCCAATTGGTACCGACACAGGAGTTAGCACGCGCCCTCATAGCAGATCGGTTTGCGGGGCTCCTGATCAAGAGTTTTGCGAAGGGCGCGTCGTCGTCGGACTTCAACATCGTCCTGTGGGCCTGGACTGAGAATAAAGGTTCTTTGGAAGTGGTGGATGACGAAGAACGGCTGTCACGCATGTGAGTTGTGAGACTTGGTGCCGGATCTGTCCACCGCGGTGGACATCGGCCGGACGGAGGAACATGGAATGACCGCGCAGTATCGCCCTATTGGAATTTGGCTCGTTGGCTTTGATGCATGTGGAGAGACCACGCGCCATTGGACTAGTTGCCAGTCAGACGTCCACCGCGGTGGACACTAGGCGGTTTGCATAGCAGTTTTGGATAGACGCTTGATCAAAGCCATTGGATCAAACTGGTCTTGACGTTGGCCCAAGGTAATACTGTGAAAATACGCTCCAAAGTCCCTGATACGTTTTCCAAGTTGTAGCATGATGAAGATCGCGCATGATGCTTTCTGAGCTCCTACTGCATTCTTGGCTTTTTCGAATGTATCTGGGTGAATCCCCATCATGGGTGCAAGTGTTCGAGCATGGTTTTCAATGTCCAACCAGTTTCGAAGCCTCTCTGTGGAGAACGACGTCGCTTGATCGCAAACTGAGGTTAGCAAGTCTGGTTTCAGAGCTTCATTGCCTATGTTGCTATCTAAATCTTTTTTTTCTTCTTCAGACTTAGATTGGTGCCGGACAGTTTGTCCGTCATTGGCGGGCAATTCTACAGTTTCTGGTGGGTCATCTGGGGTATGTAAACTCTGGCATTCTCTGTCTGTGTCTGCGAGTAGCGCGTGGTATTCAGGGAGGCTCAGCTTCCTGCGTAGAGCTTTCCGTGCGTGGCTGATGAATGTGTTGCTGGGATCATGCTCTTCCAAATGGGCGAGCTTTGTAAGGATCTGTTTGCGGGCAAATATCCGATCCCGCCGGTTATTTTCCATCTCATGTGCGATGGCGACAAGCTCGTTCGCGCGTTGGAGGAGGGGGGTTAGAGACAGTCCATAGCTGATGCATTGACCGCCGGATGAGCGAACGCGGTAGCGCTTTCGGTTCGAGCTGTCATTGCGCTTGATGAAACCGAGTTCAACGAAACGGTTGATGTGTCTGCGAAGGGTCCGCTCGTCGATACCGCCGACGCGCTGGCAAATCGAGTTGTTGGACGCGAAAACCGTTTCGCCATGGCCTGGTTTCAAGAAACTGAGCATTGCTTGAAGTGTTTGGATATGGCCAGGACGTAGACCGAACACGCTGCGTGCATCTCTCAGTGCCCTGAAGATGGTCCAAATGTCGGTTTCGGCCGCAGAAATTGGACCGCGTGATGCATCAGCACCAGCGGTTCTGATCGATAGTTTTGTAAATGCCATGGTTTGTTCACGACGACCGTTTTGGCCCACAACTTCCCAGTCTCTTCCCAAGATTTCGCTCAGGAAAAGGCAATAAAAATCCGTCCACCGAATCGGTGACTCTTGACCGGTTTGCTGGAGGTTGCTACATCATGAGTGCTAATCGAATGATGAGGGCTCTCCAGGGGAAACTTTGGGGGGCTCTTTTCTTTCTGGTCTTCGCTTTTCTCCTCTGCTCGCGTTACTCTGTGTGGCTTGGGTTAGGACCCAGAGCCGCTCTCATTCCGCCACTGTTCGAAGAGCTGCAAAAGCGTTGCCTCCGCGCGCTCTTCGAGCCATCGGCCGAATTCTGGGTTGTCCTTCTTGGCGATCTTGATGGCGATCGTTTTCTGATCGACTGTCAGCGTTCCCACAGAGCTACCGTCCCCATCTTTGACGACGGACGTTAGGCTGCGGTTGGCTTGCTTCTTGTCGCTACGCGCCTTGTTCGAGCAAGCCGAGTAGACTGCCTGAAACTTCTCCGCGCTTGGAGTGTCGTCGGGCAGGGCGGCAATCGCCTCTTTGGCCGTGTTCACCAGATCTATCTTTTTCGAGAACGCGGCCAGGTCACCCCATTGCCGTCGTCCGATGCCATGTGCCGGCCCGATCAGCTGTACAAGCCCTTCTGGCAGTTGCTCTATGACGACGCGATGGTTGGATACGCCCTGCCGTGTCAAGCCTAGAGCATCCTGAATAACGTTTGGCTTGTAACCTGATTCCTGCATTTCTTTGATAAAAAGAGATTTCTCGATGAAAGACGGGTCTAGTCGGAGGTTGTTCTCTTGGCCCTGTGCGATCAGAGATGCGTCGTCATCCAGGGTTCGAACGATCGCCTTGACCGTTCCGCCGACCATGCGGATTGCTGCAAGTCTGCGTCGGCCGTAGATGATGCGGTATCTGTCCGGTTGGGTCGATGGACGGACCATAATTGGCACTTGTTGCCCATGCTTGCGAATGCTTTCGGCCAACTCATCAATACTGGAATCCTCCAGCACCAACCGATCGCGCAGACCATCCATATCAATCTGATCGGGCTCGATGTCCCGAATGGAATTCGCGGTGATCTCGCGCAAAGAGTCGCGCAAGCCGCCAACAGATCCTGGCAGTTTTGCCGCTTTTGGCGGGGTAGGGGAGGGGGCCGCGCTCTCCTTCTCGTCCTTTGGAGGCTGATTGAAGATATTTCGGGCCATCAGCGACGCCCCCATGCCATTTGGATTGTTTGTTCCAGCTCATCGCCAACGCCGTTCACGCTGGTCAGAGCGCGATCAATCGTTTTCCTGATGAACTGGCTCGGATCAACTTCGTAGACGGTTTGCTGGGTCATACCGGCGTCCGAGATTGCTGTAGACTTCAGCATTGGCTCAGTCATGACCTGTCCGGCCAAGATCGATCTCAGGTAGCCCGCCATCTGGGTCTGAGGCCCGTCCGACGGCTCGTATCTCGTGATCAAGAACTTTACGAAGTCCCATGTAACGCGCCGGCCAATGGCTTCTTCGACAGCCTTCACCGTTTCGGAAGCAAGTTTCAGGAACTGGCTCATCGAAGCAATGTCGAGCATGCCTGGTACGACCGTTACCAGGAGCCCCGTCGAGGCTGCCAACGCCGTTAGGGTAAGAAAGCCAAGTTGAGGTGGGCAGTCGATCAGAACGATGTCGTAATTCGCCTCTACTTCCTCAAGCGCTAAGGCGAGGCGCTCCGCAAATATGGGCTGCACACGGCGGGCGAGGGCGTTTGCCGTTTCAGTTTCGTATTCCGAGAGCATTAGGCCCGCTGGGACCATATCGAGCTTATGGAAGTAGGTTTTTTGGATGACGGTTGAGAGCGGAACTTGCTCCTCATATCTCAGGGCATCATAGATTGTGCCGCCTTCAGCGAACTCGAGCTCAGGCCGAAAGCCGAAAAAGGTGGTCAAACTTGCCTGCGGATCGAGATCCAAGACCAACACTCGGTAGCCACGCAAGGCATACCGTTGTGCAAGATGGATAGTTGCTGTCGTTTTTGACGATCCGCCTTTGAAATTGACGACAGATATCACCTGGAGACGATCGCCTTCACGTCGACCGGGGCGGTAGCTTTCTGCGTTCTTTCCGGTGCGCCCCAGAATGTCGCGCAGCTTATCGATCTCTTGGGCTGTGTAGAACCGGTGTCCGCGGTTGTCTGTATGAACTTCCGGGAAGCTGCCGTCCTTGTGCCGGTTGCGCAGGTTAGATGTGCTAACGCGTAGGAGGCTGGCAACTTCGGTAGAACTGAAACGGCGCAGGGACTTTCGTTCTTCGGGCTCGAAAGCGATCTTCATCTGGCGATCCAAAGATTCAGCCAGATTGTCGGCAAATGCTCCGATGTCGGAAGAGCCTATGCCTTGCGCGTATCCAACGTTACGATCATCCATGTCCTGCCGCCCACTCTCGGCCTCTGTTGAGGCTCTTGGTCATTCTGACGGTGTACAGCGCGTCTGACGCGTTTTGCCGTCAGAACGGGAATGCCACGATCAAGTGAGTCCGGCAAGAAGAATCTAGATGTAGTGTGAAAGTTATCCACAGCACCAATACGTACAGTCACATCAAGATAATCGCAAGTTGTTGATTTTAAGGCAATAAGTCCACAAGGCCGTGCTTCAAGCCACCCATGAGGATTGTTTGGACGGTAATGGCTAGACCCATGCAACCAATGGCACAATTGACCTTCTGACGGTGTTTGGAGCGATAGATTCAGCTGTTTGAGCCTCTGCTAGTTAGAGTTGGGAGTGAGCCGATTCTGATGAAATTAGGCCAAGCCGCTCCGCTCGTTCGAGCAACATTTTGACCGAAGACGGCTGCCAGTTGGCACGACCTCGAGGGGTCCGTTCGCGCATCGATTCCAGCCGGTCGCAGATCTCCTGCAGCGTGATCTCGGGGTCCGCGCCTTTGATCGCTGCGACGATGGCCGGCAGGCGGTCATCGGTTTCGCGGCGTCCGGCGCGCCCAAGCACCTCGGCAGGAAGGAACCCGTCGCGCACATATGCCTTCACAGCGCGGAGCAGTCGGCTTTGTGTCCAATGGCGATCTGGGGGCAGGGGGCCATTGATGATCCGCAGCAGGTCTTCCCAGGCCATATCCGGCCGCAAGCGGCGCACATGGGGCACCCAATCCTGCGCGGTCTCGTTGAGGCGCTCCATGTAGCCGTCCTGTCGCGCAAGCCGCACCTTGCGCAGCGCAGCGGGATCCTTGGCGCGTAGCCCAGGATTGCCACCAACGCGCCCTTTGGCGCGCGCAGAGGCAAGCCCGGCCTTCGTGCGCTCACGTATCAGCGCGCGTTCGAACTCCGCCGCGGCGCCCAGAACCTGCAATGTGAATTTTCCTTGAGGGGAGGCGGTGTCGATAGGGTCCTGCAGCGAGCGGAAGAAAGCTTCCTTGGCCTCCAGACGCTCGATCACCTCCAGTAAGTGCGACAGAGACCGCGCAAGCCGGTCGATCCGCACGACGACCAGCGTGTCGCCCTTGCTGATACGCTCCAGCACGCGCGCAAGCACCGGCCGCGCACGATTGCCACCTGAGGCGTGCTCTTCGAAGATTTCTATGCAACCCGCAGCTTGCAAGGCCTCAGACTGGGGCAGGGGGGTCTGATCCTCGGTTGATACGCGCGCATAGCCTATGAGGGGCATGAAAACGGGCCGTTTGCAATTTAAGATATCGCTACTAAACGACCGTTTGTAAACGGATGCAAGCAAGTGTTCTCTCGTCGTGCTGATGCACAATCCCTTGGTTTCCTTGCGCTGAGCGCGATCTGAGAGGTTCCGCCAGCGGTCGCGCGCGCATACTATATAAAGAGCATAGGCAATGGCCACAAAACCGCTTGGGTAATGTGCATAATATTAGTATTTTGCACATATGAAGCTGCAAACATCTACTTTTCTTGATGGTTTCGACGACCCCCTCATCACCACCGAGGGGGATGAGGAGACTCACGAAGATGACCTCTGGTTCCTGCCGGGGCCGCTCGAAGAAGGACTGGATGATTTGCCTCCCGGGCCACGGGCGGAACCGCCTGATACCGCGGTCATCGACGATTGGGCAAAGGCAGAGGGGGCTCACTCTGCGCGGCTGGCAAAGGTGGCTGGACGCTTGGGTGCGCTGGATGACCGGTTGCTGCGTGGCCCGAATGGCTGGCGAAACAGACTGGCACTGATCGAGGCGGCAGACGTCAGCTGGTTTGCAGGGGATCGGGTGAGTTCTGACCGCCTCGCTCTTTGGATATCAATGCGATTGTCTGGCGCGCAGGATGATCCGGAAGCGTTGGCCCGAATTGGGTGGGCTGTTCGTCGCCTGACAGGTGGTCCCGGCCCGAAGGTCGATCTTGCAGCGTTTCTTGACCGCCGCGATCCCGAGAACATCGAGGACAGCGCCGAGCGTTTCGAAGATCGCGCTGGCGGATGGCTAGCTGTGATGACGGCAGCTTCCGATCTGCACCCAATTACACGCGCCTGTATGGGATATCACCTTTGGAGCATGGCGGGTCTCGGGCAACACGGCGACCAGATCGAAGCGGCCGTCACAGCTGCCAGGATCGCGGCCAGCGACGGAAGCGGTGCCATCTTTGCACCGCTGGCCATGGGTGGGGCAGGGGGACTGCGTGCCTCCGGCTTGCCGTTAGAGCGGTTGGACCGCTGGCTGGGTGGCATGGACAGCGCCATTTTGACTGCGATGCGTCATCTGGATGGTATTGAAGAATGGGGCGTTCGCGCGAAAAGCGCGATGGCACAACTGTCGGGTCGTACACCTGTAGCATTACGCAAAGTCCTCACGGAATGGCCTTTGACCTCGGCTCCAATGGCCGAGGCCTTGACCGGTGCGAGCCGGGCTGCTGTGCAACGCAATCTGGTCAGGCTGGAAGAAAGGGGCTTGGTCCGTGAGATGACGGGGCAGGGGCGCTTTAGGATGTGGCGGATCGACATCTAGGTGCTTTGACAAACCCTGCGCCAACCCGGCCTTGCGGGAAAGCAGCCATTCTTTCTGCGCGCAGAGAACGACGGAAGAGAGCCCACATGTATGTACCGGCTGCTGTTCGCAAGTGTTCAATTGCACGTTCTCAGGAAGTCGCTGATATGTATCCGGCCTTTGGATCGGCTTGTTGATTGCCGTGGCCCTGTTGGGAGTGCGCACGCGCCGCTGTCTCATTACTACCGAGATCAATGATGACCATTTGGGCTCTCAGACTTTGGGTGCGTCTTTATTCCGTTCCATGCATTTGAGGTTTACGAACATCGTTTGGGACTGTGGTCCGATCAGATCGCAGTCGCTATCTCCTTTTCCTTCCAGTCAAAATCTTTGCCGGAGTTCAGGACACTCCAGGCACTCAGCCCTCGGTTGGAAAAGCCCGGTCGCATTCGAACGGAAAGTGGCTTAAACGAGCACTTGGGGCGGCACGAAAACGGGACAGGTCCATACCTTGTTCTATCAGAAAGGCACGGATTTGGTTCATCGTGGCCGTCCGGCGCGACACGAGGCGGGCCCGAACGCGGTGTAGCGCCTGCAGGTCGAGCTGCTCCTGCGTTTTCTCGGAGACCGTCTTGAGGTTGGGACGCAGGGCCCCTTCCGCAATCGCCTCGGCATCATTGTAATCGTTCTTTTGACCCTTGTTGAACGGCTTCACGTAGATCGCGGGAATGATCCGGGGCTCAAATCCCATCCCGCGCAAAGTCCGGCTTACAAAATGCGCGCTCAGGCAGGCTTCCAGAACGACAATGCAGCGTGGCAACTTCTCGAACGTCGCCACCAAGGCCAGCTGCCTGATCTTCCTGCGTAAAACGAGCTCACCATCCTTTTCGAACCCAACCAAATGAAAGACGTCTTTGCCGATATCAACGCCAACCGACATCAGCTCATCAAAATCTCTCGTCGCCATGCTACCTCTCCGATCTGCAGGTGAAATAGGCCAAGCCTAACCTGCTGGGGGAAGCAGCCGGTACATCCCATTACTACCCATTGATGATCTGCGCAGCATCCGTCGCCAAGGGCGGATTCCCGACCTTCGCTACAATTGCGACGCAGTTTGGTGGTGTCGTTGGGAGCAGACATTCCGTCAGGCATGGAATTTGGATATGCGCGGCGTCACTGCATGACTGTTCCGGTCCGAAGCGCGAAGGTCGCGCGGCTTGGAGGTTGGATCAGACCGGTTATCCTAACCTTTTAAGAGGATGCCTAACCGTATATCGTCAGATCTAGCAAAGAGGAAATCTTACATGCAATTTCAGCTCAACACCGACAACCACATTCAGGGTGATGAACGCCTGGCCCAAATAGCTGAGTCCGCCGTCAGCAGTGCATTGGGGCACCTGACTGATCGCTTGTCACGTACTGAGGTGCATCTGGTTGATGTGAATGGGACCAAGGGCGGGGCTGATGACATTAAATGTACGATTGAGGCGCGACCCGAGGGGATGAAGCCTCAGACCGTCACATATACCGACTCTGACGTCGAAGCAGCCTTGCGTGGAGCTGGACAGAAACTCCGCGCGCTGCTGGATAACGAGTTCGGCAAGCTCGACAAGCGCCGCTGATCCGCCCTTCGGACTGTCGCTGCGTGAATAAGGCCGCCTGCGTATCGGCAATCCTGTCTTAGCCATCTGGGCTTATTACTCTCCATCGTTTGACGAAACCGAAAGATCTTTGGCTCAACCGTCTGAACTGTTCGGGCCTCTTTACGCAAGGCTGTCCCGCCAGTTTGCCAAGTGTTCAGCCCTAGCGGTAAGGGCGTAATCGTGCGTTTTAGTCAGGCAACAACGTTCCCGAACAAGCAGTCCAGTCATGTCGGCCAGATGACCATTTTAAGCGGCAAGTGAACCGCCGTGTGGCGGGGCGGAGCTTCGCTTACTCCTTGGGACTTCGACATCGACGATGGACATTGGCAGTACATGAACGAGTTCGCGCATCGTACCAGAGATGTGTTTTCGTCACGTCCTTCGCAGTGTCAGCCAGATCAGCAGTGTGATTCCGAGTATCGCGGAGAGCGCTGATCCGCTGAGAATGCCCAGCTTCGCCGCATTCAGGACGGACCAGTCGAATGCGAGGCCCGCAATGAACAGCGACATCGTGAAACCGATTCCCGTGAGAAACGAGCCGGCGATGATGAATGGCCACGACAGCCCAGGCGCGAGCACAGCGAGGCCTGAGCGGACCGCAAGCCAGCTGAACCCGAGGACGCCAATCGGTTTTCCCAGCACCAGGCCGACAATGATCGCCACGGAGACCGGTTGTCCGAAATCGGCACCGCCAATCGTGATGCCAGCATTTGCCAGCGCGAAGATCGGCATGATTGCAAAGCCGACCCAAGGGTGCAGAATCATCTCAAGACGTTCGACCGGCGAGAGCGATTCGGTGAGCGCTCGGCCCGCCTGACGAAGGTCATGATGGCCTGCAACATCCCCTTGCCGATGATCGCCGTTCGGAGCGGCGAGTACGCGCCCGAGGATCGCACGCAGGCGAATATCGCTCACCCAAATTCGGGTAGGCGTCATGAGGCCCAGAATGACACCGGCTATGGTCGCGTGAACGCCAGAGGCATCGAAGCACAGCCAGACTGCCGCCCCCATGAAGAAATAGACCGGGACGCTTCTGATCCCGAGGCGCGAGGCGGTTGCTACAATACCAATTCCCAGCAGGCCCAACCCGAGCGCCGACCAAGTCAACTCTTCCCCGTATCCAAGGGCGACCACGAGTATCGCACCGACATCATCAAAGATAGCGAGGGAAAGCAGGAACAGACGCAAGGTGGGCGGGATCCGGTTTCCGAAAAGGGCCAGGCACCCGATCACGAACGCCGTATCTGTCGCCATCACGGTTCCCCAGCCGTGCATCCCGGGTTGCCCGTACATCATTGCAAGAAACAGGGAGACCGGTACAACCATGCCACCCACTGCGCCTGCAAACGGCAGGGCGGCCTGTCGAGGGTTTCGCAATTCGCCCAGCACGATCTCCCGCTTGAGCTCCAATGCAAGCACAAAGAAGAAGAGCGTCATCAAACCGTCATTGATCCAGTGTCGCAGCGAGCGGGTGAAATCCAACGAGCCGAACGTCAGGCCAATGGGCGTCTCCCAAAAGCCCAGAAAGGCCTCTTGCCAAGGTGAATTTGCCAGCGCCAAGGCGAGTAGAACCGCCAGAAGCAGGAGCCCTCCTGCCGCCGCTTCGATTTTCAGAAAGCGCACAAATGGCTTTGTTATTCTGTCGGCGGCCTCATGGGGCAGAGTCCGGGGATCGTCGATCATGGGATGAGAATGCCTTTTCCAATTGGAAGATGCACCGCCCTTACACCACAGCCCTGTAGGTACCTTTGCGCGTCTCTTTGCCCAGACGTCATATCATGCAAGGCTCAGGCGGACAGAGCGCGTGCCTCGGCGAACGACAAAAGTCTGCAGCGATTCTCATCCCAGAGGTGGAGGTGCGCGCAGCGGAGGCTTTGCCGAAGCGTGATGCGTTTGGTCTTTGCCAGAACCTCGTGATCCTCGATCACTTCGGGCAGGCGATAAAACGGAATTCGACTTGCCAAATGATGAACATGGTGGACACCGATATTGCCAGTGATCCAGCGTAGAACGCCCGGAAGATCGTAATGTGAGCTTCCGTAAAGTGCTGCTTCGTGGATGTTCCAATTTTCTTCGTACTGCCAACTGGTTTCTTCGAACTGATGCTGGACATAAAAGAACCACATGCCGGCGACTGCACCCAAGAACATGGTTGGCAGGAAGACGAACAGAACAACGTCCCATCCACCCAGCCAGACGATCAAAGTCAGCGCCGAACCAATGGCGGCGTTTGTTCCCATCGCGCTTAGCCAGTATCGCCAGCCGGACCGCATCAAGTGAACGGGCAGTCGGTTCTGCAAAAAGAACGTATAGAACGGCACCACCCCGAACAGGAAAACTGGATTGCGGATAAGCCGATAGAGCGCCCGGCCGAGCCACCCCTTTTCTCGGTACTCCGTGACTGTGAGGGTCGGCATATCTCCGACTCCCCGCCGGTCGAGGTTTCCGGTCGTGGCATGATGGATTGCGTGCGTTTTGCGCCAGACGTCATAGGGCGCCAGCGTGATCACGCCGATAACGCGACCGATCCAGTCGCATAGGCGCCGACTGCGAAACAGGGACCCGTGACCGCAATCGTGCTGGATCATGAACAGTCGGACGAGGAACGCCGCATTCGCCAGTGCCAGGGCCATTGCCAGCGAAGTGCTGATCGACAGCATCCACCAGGCGACCGCCCATATTGCCACGAACGGGGCCACTGTGACAGTCAGCTCGAAGATGCTGCGCGAATGGATTGGCTGTCGGTATTTCGCCATCGCCCGCGACCAGTCTGACGGAGTCAAATTGGGCTCTTCCCGCATCAGATCAGTCTGACCGGCAGCGTTTCGCGTGCCTGGCTCCTTACCCGTAACGGGCGAGGTCCGCGGTTGTACCATTGTCTGTGGCGCGCTCAGAGGCTGAGCTTTGCGGACTCGGTTGGTGGTCTGATCCGGTATCTCTTCTCGATCTCGCCCTTGGCGACGACTGTTGGTTGAATGGGACGAAAGCTTCATCGGCGATAGAAATCCTGTGTGATTGAGCGTTTACAGTTGCGGCCTCCGAACGGAGTTGCCACCAGCAATGATCTGGTTGATGAGTGCCGCAACAGACCGGTGCGTTACCGTTTCGGCCTCCGATCCCTGTGCGTTCTCATGGGTTGCTGCGGCGTCGCGAAGAACCCCAACGATCTCGTGCTCCGGCAGCAGCCCGCGATCGTTCAAGGCAAGCAGGAGTGCCTCGCAGATCGAAAGGGCGGCTTGGCCTGCATGTTCGCTCGTCGTAGACATCCGGGTTTCCTTCCTTGGCATCGTGAACCGGTGGAAGGTGAGGTTCAGATGTAATCATACTTCTTGCATGAAGTGCTCTATGCTGGACTGATCCAGAGCAGTGTCCGAGCCGATTTCCGCTCTTGGATCACGAAACGCCTGGAGGCCCCATGACATCAGTTGAACACAGCCCCCTTACACGCAAGCTCTCGGCCTTCGTCGCCCTGTCTGATGTCGAGCTGGCCGTGCTTGAACGACTGCACCAGCGCCGCCGATCCTTTGTCGCGGGGCGCGATATGGTGCATCAGGGCCAGACGGCTCAAGCCGCCTATATTCTGTCGGCGGGTTGGGTCTGTTCCTACAAGCTACAGGCCGACGGAACGCGGCAGATCGTGGATTTCCAGGTGCCGGGGGATTTTCTGGGGTTGCGGAGCGTTCTCTTGCGCACCTCGGACCACAGTTTCGAACCCATCGTGGATATCGAGGCCGCCGAAGTGCTAACGAGCGATCTTCTCGATGCGTTCGCGCAGACCCCACGCTTGGCGACCGCCATACTCTGGGCGGCGTCAAGGGACGAGGCGATGGTCGTGGAGCACCTCGTCGGGATCGGTCGGCGTGATGCGGACGCCCGCATGGCGCATTTCCTGCTGGAGCTGGGGTCAAGGCTGGCGTTGGTGAGCATGGGCAGCAAGGAAGGGTTCGAATGCCCGCTGACGCAGTATCATCTCGCCGATACGCTGGGGTTGAGCGCGGTCCATGTAAACCGCGTCCTGCGCCAGCTTCGCGAAAGTGGACTGGTGACCTTTCGGGACGGACTTGTGACATTTCACGACTATTGCGGACTGGTGGACCTTGCCGAGTTCGATCCGGCATATCTGGACCAGACCGGACCGCTCCTGAAATGAGAGGCCGTCCCGCTTTACGCAGGACGGCCCAGGTCATTCGTCAGATTTTTCAAACTGCGCTATTTTGCATTTCGCATGCTTATCGCAGCGTACGCACGATCATCCGTCGCGATCGTCATCTTCGAGAGCGTTCACACGAGCGACCACGTCGGCAAGCGTGAGGGTGCCGCATTCGCTCGGCGCCATTTGGGCTGACAGCTCCAGCTGGTTGCACGGCCTGTCAATGGAAGCCGATTGCGTGACGATCGTCGAAACCGGGTATTGACCAGCGAAGCTCATCGCGGCGGATGCTGAAAGCATGATCGCCGAAATCGCGACCAGCTTTCCGTAGCGCTCGAACCACCCGCGTCTTTCAATTGTATTCGGGGAATCAGTCATTACAGAGAACATCGTATTGTCCTTTCATGGACGTCCCGAAGCCCTAGGGCACATGGAGAACGGACTCCTTGGAGACTGAGCGCCTCCTTGCCTATCAGGATTTTTCGGAAGGTGCATCGCTGCCGAGGATTCGGCGGAGACAAGGCACTATCGCTGTTTCGCGAGGAGGCCGCACTGATCTGTGTTTGCGTCAGATCCGTTTGTCTGGCCATTTCCCGAGGTGGGTCGCCGCCACGGTTTCACGCATGGACCGGGTGGCGAGCGGATCGAGCCGACGGAACGTCTCCCGTTCTGTGGGTAAGAATCGCGTAAAGGCGAAGGGCCGCCCTCCTTTTTCGGCGGGCGGCCCCGGTGATCACGTCAGACGCTGGAGTTTAGGCGAGGGCGTGGGTCGCCGCGTCGAGTTCCTTGTTGGTCTCGGCGTCGTTCTTCGCCGTGTGCGCCTTCTCGGCCGCCTGGTAATGCTTCAGCGCCGAGTCCTTCTTCGGACCAGCGGGCGCTTTGTCCCATGCGGCCTTCACGGAGGTCATCTTCTCGGCAGTCTTGGTCTGTTCGGGAGTCATTGGGATTGTCCTTTCCTGGACGCTCCGAGAATAAGAAGCGCGCCGACATGCCGACCTTTTTGGGATCGGCACGCCCACACGCTTCTCGGGTACTCGGAAAAATGCACCACCGAATGTTCGGCGGGCACGTCTCACCTAACCAGCGTCGGAGCCACGCCGCACTGACGCAGGTTAGTCCCGGCGCCTGTGGCAGGTCGAATGACACCGCGGCACTCAGGCCACCATAGTTTGCTGGTGAGAGATCCTCAGCCAGGTGTCGTCATCGTTGAGATACGTTGAGGCGCAGAGCGCCTTGTAGATCGGCACGTCGGCTTTCTCTGCCGAGACCCGGTAGGTGAGAATGGCGATGTCTTGACACCGCGTGACGCGACGTTCGGCCATGACGACGGAGCGCCAGCCGGTGCTCTGCTTTAGATGGGTCCAGATCTGGTCACCCTGGAGGATGCCGGGCGGATAAGGGAAGATCATGATGGCGTTGTTCGCTGTCGTCGCCCGCGCGTTGTCGGCGCCACTGGTCCAGAAGTGTTCCTCCATGTCCCAGAGAACGCCCTGTTCGCGCGGCGAAAGCGTCCCGGTCTTGTGCGCAGAATGACCCATTGGCGTTGATGTCTGAGTGGAAACGGTCATTCGCCAGACCCCGACCCGCCAACCATAAACATCTGAAACAGCACAAAGATGATCGCGAGCACGGCCCAGATCGCGCCGCTTTTACCCGGGCGACCAACGGCCACCGTCGAGGCAGCTCGCTTCAGGGTACCTGGCGCCGGGCCATCCGGGAGCAGCTGGCTCAGGTCCCGTGCGACCCTGCCGTGATCGCTTGCGAGCGTGGGAACATCCGGAAATCGAGCAAGCAGCTTTCCCAACCGTGATCGCGCGGCATCGCGCCCCAGCGCGACCAGGTCAGCGGTTTCTTTCCACGGATCGAGGCCGAGCCGCGCGAGCGTGGAGAGGACCGTCACGACATATCCGTTTCGATCCTCGCCGACGGACGCATAGAGAAACCGATCAAACTCGGGTGGGTGCGGGTTGAGTACATTGGGGTGGGCCATCGTCGCTCCATTCCTTGGTTGCAGGAACGCAGATCGCCCCTGTTTCCCAAAGGATACGCGCGGGTCGGTCTCCCCGCCCTTACACAGGTCAGTGCGGACGACTGTGTCCGACGAGTTCGCAAACGGTTCGGCGCCAGAGGCTAACCTGTGTCAGCGCAAGGCGAACGATGATGAGCTACAAAAGGGGAAAGCGTTCGACTGTTCCGCCCCGGACTCCAAGGGGCCGTAGACAGTGATGAGCGACGAATCTGCCAACATCGCGGAGACCAGAGATGACCCTGCGGTCGACCAGATCGACGGTGACGTTTTCGAACCCGTTCACCTTGCCGGGATACCCGGACGATTTGCCTTCGGGTGAATACGAAGTTCTCGTCGAAGAGGAGCTTCTACAGGGGCTGAGCTTCGAGGCTTACCGACGCACGGCGACGTACCTGACAGTGCGCGGCAGGGGCAGTCATGCGGGACGTACCGAGTTGCGCGCGATCTCCGAAAACGACCTGAAAGAGGCGCTGAGCCGGGATGCAGCCACAACCGAAATGAACAATCACAGCGATGCGGCGCTTTCCCCGCAGGAGGACTTGAAATGAAT
>JBCBWQ010000300.1:0-2647 GCA_039817025.1 Pseudomonadota bacterium
GGCTCGGGCATCACCACGGTGAACCTCGCCGCAGCGCAGGTCATGTCAGGCATGGAAGATGTCGTGATTGCCGGTGGCACCGAGATGATGAGCTACACCGCCGCCACAGCGGACCCGAAAAACCCGCCCATGATGGATGCCGGTAACCTCCGCCTGCGCGCGAAGCACCCGCAATCCCAACAAGGCGTCTGTGCCGATGCGATCGCGACGCTGGAAGGCATTGATCGCGACGCCGTTGATCAACTCGCCGTCGTCAGTCAGGAGCGCGCCGCCCGCGCCATTGCTGAAGGGCGGTTCGATAAGTCCCTCGTACCGGTCTACAATGAGGATGGCTCCCTTGCCCTCGACAAGGAAGAGTTCCCGCGCCCCGGCACCACGATGGAGAGCCTCGCCAAGCTGAAAACCGTGTTCGACATGTTCGCCGCCGTTCCCGTGGACGAAAGCGGTGCGACCTACGGCTCCATGGTCACATCTGTCTATCCGCAGCTCGAAGAGAGCGGCATCAGCCATGTCCACCATGCCGGCAACTCCTCAGGCGTCGTTGACGGCGCGGCTGCGCTTCTCCTCGCATCAGAGCAAGCTGTAGAGAAAAATGGCTGGACGCCGCGCGCAAAGATCGTCGCCACGGCAAACATGGGCGACTGCCCGACGCTGATGCTGAACGCGCCGGTGCCCGCCGCGAAAAAAGTCCTCGAAAAGGCTGGCCTGACCAAGGACGACATCGACCTGTTCGAAATCAACGAAGCCTTCTCAGTCGTCGCAGAGAAGTTCATCCGCGACCTCGACCTTGACCGCGACAAGGTCAACGTCAATGGCGGGGCCATGGCCCTTGGTCATCCCATCGGGGCCACCGGCTCGATCCTGATCGGCACAGTCCTCGACGAGTTGGAGCGTCAGGGCAAACAGCGCGGCCTCGTCACCATGTGTGCTGCTGGCGGCATGGCCCCGGCCATCATCATTGAACGGGTCTAGCCCTCAAGCCTCCGCCCGCGGACGCCAATAGTCCGCGGGCAGGAAGGCGTAGGCCAACAAAGCCACGTGAAGCGCCGACACAAATGTGTTCTGGGCCCACAGGATACTCTCAGACAGCGTGAAGATCACGATCTGCACCATGATAATCAGCGGCCAGGGGTCATCCTGCTGCATGGCGCGCAGGCCGAGGCGCATGAGTGCAAACAGCGTCATCGCCGCCATGAGCGCAAGCCCCGGCAGCCCCAGCGCCAAACCCACTTCAATCCACGCATTGTGCGCCGATGGCACGACCCATTCGAGCACTTCGCGCATCATGTAGGACGGCCCCATCGGATCGTCCCAGAATGCGCCCAGTCCATAGCCCGTCCAGGGCCGCTCCATGATCGAAGCCACGGATTCCGCCCAGATGTCGGTCCGTCCAGTCAGCGTTATGTCTTTGCCGATCAGCCCCGCCATCTGTTCCGGAATCAGGACCAGCGCAGCCGCAAACGTGCCCGCGCCCACAACAGCAAGGTACAACGTGGCCAAGGCGTAGGCCGGCGAGCGCCGCCCGATCATGTACAACACAAACAGGCCGTAGGGGATGATCAGCGTCAGCAGCGCCGTGGTCGATTGCGATCCGATCACAAGCGCGAAGGTCAAAATGATCCCCGCGCCCCAGACCTTGCGCCCCGGCGCATGGGCGTAAAACAGCGCACAGAAGATGAGGTTGGCCCGCGCCATCTCCCCGCCAAGCTGATTTTTCTGCACGGTAAAGCCGCGCCATGCGCCCTCATAGGGGGCCACATCAAGCCCCATGCTCGGCACAGCGACAATCATGAGCAGGTTGATCACCGCCAACAGCATCCATGCTGATCCGACGATCACCAGCGTCGTCGTCCAGTCCCGCCTCAGGGCGATATACAGCCCGAACAGCACTGTGAAACCGAGCGCGATCGTGCGCCGCGTTGTCAATTCAGGCTCGTAGGTCCAGAGCACGCTCGCCGCGCTCAGCCCCAGCAGCAACCAGATCAGCAGCAGCCGCGGCAGCGTCTGGGCGAAGTCTGTAATCCTCAAGCCCACCACAACGGCGATACCGAGATACATCGGATACCAGATCGAGCGTGCGATGGCGCTCGCGTCCGGCGTCGTCTCGGCATTGTTTCCGATCAGGAGAAAAGTGGCGAAACCCGACAGAAGAAGGACACAGAAAAACAGGAAGCCGTCTTCGGTGTAGCGAAGCACGACCCGGCCGAGCGGCTCTCCCGTTTCGGCGGGGCGCTCATATCTGAATTCGGCGGGCATATCGCTCATGCAGCCTTCTCCTCAGAGCCCCGATATCCCACCATTCGCGTCCGGCGCAAATGCGGCTAAACCCTCCGCCATGACCCGCCGTATCCACACCGTTATCATCGCCTTTGTCGTCGCCGGTCTCGCGGCCTGTTCTGGCGCGTCGGAGCCTGGCCTCCAGCCATTGGAAGCAGCGGCGCCGCCCATCCAGCGCTGCGTCAATCTCGGAAATGCCTTGGAAGCCCCGCGCGAAGGCGAGTGGGGCTACCGCATCCGTGAGCAGGACCTGCTCCTGATTGAGCAGGCTGGCTTCGACAGTGTGCGCTTGCCGGTCAAATGGTCGGCCCATGCCGCCGACACGCCGCCCTACACCCTTGACCCGGCGATCCTCAACCGCGTTGAAAGT
>JBCBWQ010000301.1:0-2606 GCA_039817025.1 Pseudomonadota bacterium
TCTTTCGACTGGTTCCCGCTCACGAGAATCTTCCAGCCCCCAAACCGACAAAACGATTCCACCCGACAGGGCCGCCATCTGCTGCAATTGCTCGCCAACGCGCTCACTTTGCCCGCGAAGGCGCAAAGATGATGGCGCGGCGTCGGCCGTGAAATGAGGGAATGTGTTCACTGAATGTGAACGCGATCACTATAAGACGATGCAATGGACACTTCAGCCTCGACCCTAGGATTCGAACTACGCCGTGTCCTGAGCTTTGCGCTTGGGTTGCTGGGCGCGTATTTGCTTTGGGCTGCAATCGCTGAGTCAGCTCAACTGTTATCCACGAGCAACGGCGCGAACGTCTTGGAGCTTTTGCTGGGTCACCATGGGCTGGCGCTCCGTTATCTGATCGGCGTATCTGCCCTCATCGCCGGTGTGGCAGGTTTATTTTATTCCGAAAGCATTGCCTGGATCAGCGCTGTAAGCGCGTTTATTTTTGGCGTTCTTGTCTTTGCGCTGCTGGCCAGCCGCGCTGAAGTCGCTGAGTGGCGAACCTCTGCTGTGTCCACCATGATCGTCAGCGGCTTGCTCCTGTGCCTCATCCGCGCTCGGCTGCACCGCGAATTGCGCGCTGCATATCCGGACGACTAGCCCCTTGTCCTAATCCAAAAAAAAGGGTGGCGTACCAACGATGCTTCGGAGGGCGAACCCATGAGACGAATTATTGGCTATGTACTGGCAGCCTTCGGTGCTTGGCTCGCATGGGCCGGGATCGAGGGCCTACGCTTCTCCCTGGCGACGGGGTCTGACCTGAGCAGCGCCCTGATGGAGCCACCCACCACCCTTCTCAGACTGGCGGGTGGCGGCCTTATCGCGTGTGGCGGCCTTATCGCGGGCCTGAACCTGAAGATCGGGGGCGCGGTTGCACTGATTGGCGCGGTTTTGTTCGCCCTGCTCGCCGGCGCTATGGCGGGTAGTGGTGCGGCTCCGGAAATGTGGACCGATGAAGCGATTTCGGCGGCCACAGCACTGGTTGGCGCGATTGCGCTTCTGCTGTTGAAACGGCGCTGAACTCCACCTAAAGCCGCATTGATAAAGATGATCCAGTGCTTAGGTTCACACCACGAACTTAGCACTCTCCAAGCACAGGCCCTTTCCCATGTCAGAGACTTATGACGTCGTAATCATTGGCGGCGGCCCCGGCGGTTATAATTGCGCAATCCGCGCGGGCCAGCTCGGCTTGAAAACGGCCTGTATCGAGATGCGCGAAACCCTTGGCGGAACGTGCCTGAATGTCGGTTGTATCCCGTCGAAGGCCTTGCTGCATGGCTCCGAAGCCTATGCGGCTGCGAAGACGGATTTCGCAGAGATGGGGATCGAGTTCTCGGGCCTGAAACTGAATCTCGACAAGATGATGGCCCAGAAAGCAGACGCGGTGGACGGGCTTACCAAAGGCGTTGAGTTCCTGTTCAAGAAAAACAAAGTCGACCACGTGCGCGGCAAGGGCACAATCAAGGGCCCGGGCGAAGTCGAAGTCACCGCCGATGACGGGTCTACGCAAATCCTGAAGACAAAGAACATCGTCATTGCAACAGGGTCTGAGCCGTCTTCCCTGCCCGGTATCGAGATTGACGAAGAGCGCGTTGTCTCGAACACAGGTGCGATTGCCCTGAAACAGGTGCCGAAGAAGCTGATCCTGATCGGTGCGGGCGTCATCGGCCTTGAGCTGGGGTCGGTTTGGTCCAGGCTCGGCGCGGATGTGACCGTCGTTGAGTATCTCGATCGTATTCTGCCCGGCGCGGATTCCGAGATCGCCAAAGAGGCCCAACGCACCTTCAAGAAACAAGGGTTAAACTTCCGGCTTGGTATGAAAGTGACCGGCGTGGAGAAGCTGAAGTCCAAGCTCAAACTCTCCATGGAGCCGGCAAAAGGCGGCGACGTCGAGACTCTGGATGCAGATATCGTTATCGTCGCGGTGGGCCGTAAACCCTACACCGACGGCCTTGGCCTCGACACGATTGGTGGCAAAACCGACAAGCGCGGCGTCATCGAAACCACAGACCATTTCAAGGTCGCTAACGGCGTCTGGGCAATCGGAGACTGCATACACGGGCCCATGCTGGCGCATAAAGCCGAAGACGACGGCGCGGCCGTGGCAGAGCTGATCGCCGGCAAGGCGGGCCATGTGGACTACAACCTGGTCCCGAGCGTGGTGTACACGAATCCCGAGATCGCCTGGGTCGGCAAGACCGAAGACGAGCTCAAAGCCGAAGGCGTGGCCTACCAGAAGGGAAAATTCCCCTTCATGGCTAATTCCCGCGCCCGTACGAACCACGAGACGACAGGATTCGTGAAAATCCTCGCCGAGAAAGGCACCGACCGCATTCTTGGAGCACATATGATGGGCGTCGGTGTTGGCGAACTCATCGGCGAAATCTGCGTCGCGATGGAATTCGGCGCGTCTTCAGAGGACGTCGCGCGCACCTGTCATGCCCATCCGACCATGTCCGAAGCGATCCGACAGGCGGCGATGGGCGTCGAAGGCTGGACGATGCAGATGTAGCGCCGAAAGCGGCGAAAGACAAGGTAAACGCCGCTTTCGGCGCTACATCTGCATCGTCCAG
>JBCBWQ010000302.1:0-2582 GCA_039817025.1 Pseudomonadota bacterium
CACCAGACGCGGCAAGCCCTCAGCCACGCCCTCCGACCCAAAGCGTGAGATCAGTACGATCCGGCCGGCCTCATCGGTGGGGTTCAGCGTCTCGATCAGGCGCAGGAGATCGTCCGGTTCGAAGCCCGGCCCGGTCTTCACGCCGATCGGATTCTTGATGCCCTTGCAGAACTCCACATGGGCGTGATCGAGATCCTTCGTGCGGTGGCCGATCCAGACCATGTGGGCAGACGTGTCGTACCAGTCCCCACTGGTGGAATCGACCCGCGTCATCGCCTCCTCATACCCCAAGAGCAATGCCTCATGGCTGGTGTAGAACTCCACCTGAGCCATCTGGGGAACGCTGGTCGGCGTGACGCCACATGCCGCCATAAACTCCATGCTCTTGGTGATTTCGTCGGCCAGCGCCTGATAGCGCTCGGCCTGCGCACTGCGCGCAACGAAGCCAAGCATCCACTGGTGCACATTGGTCAGGTCTGCATATCCGCCCTGGCTGAATGCGCGCAGGAGGTTCAGCGTCGAGGCTGACTGGGCATACGCCTGTAGCAGGCGCTGCGGGTCTGGCAGGCGGGACTCTGGGGTGAAGTCCATGCCGTTAATGTTGTCGCCGCGATAGGAGGGCAGTTCAATGCCGTCGATGGTCTCAACGGGGCTGGATCGTGGCTTGCCGAATTGCCCTGCAATCCGTCCCACTTTCACCACGGGTTTTGCTGCTGCAAAGGTCAGGACAACGGCCATTTGCAGGATCACGCGGAAGGTGTCGCGGATATTGTCGGGGTGGAATTCCTTGAAGCTTTCGGCGCAATCTCCGCCCTGCAGCAAAAACGCGTTGCCAGCGGCAACATCGCCCAGACGCTGCTTCAACCGGCGGGCTTCGCCGGCAAAGACGAGCGGAGGATAGCCTTTTAATTGGGCTTCCACGGCGCTGAGGGCATCAGCGTCGGGATAATCCTCCGGAATGTGCTTGGCTGGCTTGCTTCTCCAGCTCGCAGGCGTCCAGGTCATCGTTTAAAGGCTCCAAACATACGAGGATCGACGTAGAAACCACAGCACAGACACAGGCTCAAGTTTCACAGGACTTTAACATGCCAGAGATGGTGTGGGACAGGCAAACCGCCCTATGTCTGCCGCGATTTCTCCCCATGAGTCGCAAGTCATGACGCACGTTCACATTATCCACGCCCCAGGCGACCTTGACGCGCTGCTTGCCGTCCACGAAGCGCTGCGCCGGGAAGGCATGCCCGATGACTATGAGACGCGCCCCGGACAAGGGCCCAAAATCGAGGATGCGTTCGCTGTCATCGTTCTCTTGTCACAGGATTCAGTGCGCTCGGCTGAGGTGAAGCGGGACGTGGAGCAGGCCCGCGGGCTGGGCTTGCCGCTAATTGCCTATCGCATCGACAAGGCGCGCCTTGGCAGTTTTTTCCGCCCCGTCTTCAGCGAAGCCGATCTGATCCACGCCGACGAACCTGATGCACTTGGGCGGCTGCTGGATGCGGTGAAGGACCGTTACAAACGCCGCTGCCCCGTCGTGGCGGTGATGAACCTCAAAGGCGGGGTCGGAAAGACGACGATCGCGAGCCAGGTCTTTGGGGCCTACCAGGCCGAACGGGCCAACCGGGTTCTGCTGATAGACCTAGATCCGCAGTACAATCTGACCCAGACCTTCCTTGATATCGATGTGGCCGACGACAGCGCACTGGCAGACCGATCGGTCATCTCGCTGTTCGAGAAAAGCCGCCTGCATTCAGCCGGTGCGCCCTCGCCCGGGGAGCATTGGGACCGGCTGTCGACCGAGCCGTTCAACCCGCCCCGGCGCGAGGCGCTGGTCCACGCTTTGCTCGGCGATGATGGCCCCGATGGGCGGCTGGATCTGGTGTCCGGACAATTCGAGATCTCCAAGTATGCCTTCGCCTCCGACCCCGCTGCGCTGCATGAGATCAAGGCGAACTTCCTGCGCATTCTCGACCATTATCGCAGTGCCTATGACCTGATCGTCATTGATACCAATCCCAATGCCACCTTCCTGACGCGTGCAACGCTGGCGGCGGCGGACCGTGTCGTTGCGCCGATGCATGCCGATGCCTACTCCCTGCGCGGGGTGAAGCTGCTCAACCAGGTCATCACGAACCAGGTGTCCGATGGCGACCGTCCGGCCCTCTCGGTGTTGTTCAACGCGGTGGGTCGCAATGAACAGTCGACCTTCGAGGCCGATACGCGCAACGGCGTGTACGACGGGCAGGCCGGGTTCGCCCTATCGAAGGCGGTCATGGAGCATGCGGTGCCGCGCAGTGGGCACCTGGTCGTGAAATCCATAGATCCAGATGCGCCGCGACCGCCCTATCAGCAGCTGGTCGCACACACAGGGCGCGGCGGCGGGCTCAAGCGGATCCGTGAATCGCTGGCCGCTGTCGCGTTGGAGGTCGAACGGCTTTCGCAGGCTTAGACGCCCAGCACCAAGCGCCGGACGGCGGGTCCGCCTCCGGGTCTGCTGATCTCGTCCCAAGCCCCCAACAAAGACGGGCCGGCGTGCGGCGGCGCTGTGCGCCACGCTAAAAAAAGATGTGCGTTGGTTCGGCGCT
>JBCBWQ010000303.1:0-2579 GCA_039817025.1 Pseudomonadota bacterium
CGGTGGCCCAAGGATCACTGAGAAAATGGGGTTCCCTATGGGGGTGGTGACGCGGAGGGGCTTGACCCAGATGTTGGCCCGCCCGCGCCGCTGCCCGGCGGCCGGATTGGTGGTCGGTTCAGCGCCCTTAGCGGCGGCGGGAACACAGCGCTGGGCGGCAATACGATTGTGGTTGCCTCTGAGGACTATGACTTCCGCGCCGACGGCACCTTCTATCAGGAGCAGTTCGGCGGTGGCTTCAATGACACGGTAAGCGCCGGGTCTTCGCGGGGGACAGTCGGGCGCTGGCGCATCGATGGCGGCACGCTGACACTGAGCTATCCGGGCGGGGAAACCGTCCGAACCTCGATCTATTGGTCGTCAAATGGCGACATGGTGCGTGGGATCCCCGATGCGGTCTGGATCGGAGGCAAAGGCTATGTGCTCGAAGACTGACGGGCGAACACTGCAGCGTGAATTTTCCGGGCTTCAGTAACCCCCAAGCAGCTATGGTCTGTTATCCGTCGTTGAGCGGGCACGGAGCTGCGCAGGAGCCAGACGCCATGTTTGACCGGATTGGTCGCCTTATCGGACATGCCTTCGATGCGCTCGATCGTGCCTTCATGCTGTTCGAGTTTGTTCTGATGGGCGCAGCCTTCATCGGCGGCGGATGGGCTGGTTGGGTCATCATGGGGCTGATGGACCACGGCCCAGTTATGCAGGCCGTGGGCGCTCTGGGGACTGCTTGTGCGGCGTTGGTCGTCGTGTGGCTGATCTGGACGATTGTGAAATGGTCCGGCGGCAGCTGAGCCGTCGCTTAGTTTGAGAACGTCCCGATAACGGGCACATGGTCGGATGGCTTCTCGAGGCTGCGGGCCTTGCGGTGAACTTCGACGGATTCGAGCCGGTCGGCAGCCTGCGGGCTGCAAAGGATATGGTCGATGCGGATGCCGTGATCCTTCTGCCACGCGCCGGCCTGGTAGTCCCAAAAGGTGTACTGGTGCGCGCGCGCGTCGAGCGTTTCGAAGGCTTCGGTCAGGCCAAGCCATTTCAGGCGATTGAACGCGGCGCGGGTCTCGGGGAGGGCGAGTGCATCGTCGGCCCACACCTTTATGTCCCAGCAGTCTTCGTCGCGCGGAATACAGTTATAGTCGCCAAGCAGCAGGAAGGCTTCTTCGCTGGCGAGCAAGGCTTCCGCGTGGCGTGAGAGCGCGTCCATCCACTTCAGCTTGTAGTCATACTTGTCGCCGGGCGCAGGATTACCATTGGGCAAGTAAAGCCCGCCAACACGGATGGGATCGTCGGACAGCACTAGCGCTTCGATGTAGCGGGCCTGCTCGTCATCCTGAAAGGTGGGCAGGTTCTTCTGGACATCCTCGATGGGATGTTTGGAGAGCAGCGCAACACCGTTATAGCTCTTCTGACCGTGCACGGCACAATTATAGCCGAGGTCCTCGATTTCCATGTAAGGAAAGGCATCGGTCTCGCATTTAATCTCTTGCAGGACGACGACGTCGCAGTCGATGGTCTTCAGGACCTCCAGCACGGTGGGCAGGCGGGCCTTGACCGAGTTCACATTCCAGGTGGCGATTTTCATTCCGCCCGCATAGCGGCATCCGGCAGGAAGCGAAAGCGCCGCGCACCCGACCAACGACCGATCAGTGCCTCCTCACGCGCGCCGCGGCCGATATTGTGGACGGCGAGCCAGTCTCCGCTCACGCCCCGGCGGTCCGTGATGAGTCCGATGTGGGGCAGGTTTCCCGGTACGCGGCAGGTGAGCAGATCGCCTGGCCGCCAGTGCGTCGGGGCGCGTTCGTGTCCGTGGCGCGTAAGCCATGTTTCGAGGTTGGGCACACGGCGGTGGTCGATGTTCTGGTCGGGGCGGGGCAGGCCCCAGATCTCCGGATAGGCAGCGAAGTTGGCGGCCATGTCTTCGTGGATCGCGCGCTGGAAATCGAAGCCTAAGGAATCGCGGTAGGCGCGGATGATGACGTCGATGCAGACACCGGTTTCGCGTGGTACATCGCCGCCGGGATAGTCGAGGCGGACGTATGCCGGATCATAGCCGGTGGTCACGCCGATCTGTGCGCGGGCCGCGCGGATAAGTTGGCGGGCCGGCGTCGGCGCCGTTGCCGCGAAGGGCTGCGCGCCGAGGGGCAGGGCGGCGAGGCCGGCGAGAAGGTCGCGGCGGGAGTGCATGGGAAGAGGGTCGCTGCTCGGTGTGGCGCGGGTGCGGCGGAGATGGGGCGTTGCCAGTTGCGGTTCTGTTATGTTCGGGGCAGGCTAAGTGCTGTGGAGGGATGTCAAATTGAGACCGTTGGTTCTGGTTTTCGTCGCGACTTTGTTTGGCCTGTCGACGGCGGCTGCCGAAGAGCGCCGGCTTGCGCTTGTGCTTGCCAATCAGGACTATCCGGCTGAAATCGGCCGGCTGACCAACACCCATCAAGACGCCGCCAAGGTCGAGGCGGCCCTGCGCGATACGGGCTTTGCGGTGACGAAAGTCCTCGACGCCGATGCGAGCGGACTCGAAACCGCCATCACCCAGTTCGAGATCGCCATCGACCAGGAAGCCGCCGATGGCGACGATGTCGTCGCCTTTG
>JBCBWQ010000304.1:0-2510 GCA_039817025.1 Pseudomonadota bacterium
AACGATCAAAAGGAGATGTGACCCGCTCGACCATGTTCAGGAGCGGCGTGTCGTGGTTACCGGGAACAACAAGCGTGGGGCGGCTGAACCCATCAATCCATTCGCGGGCTGCTGCGAATTCAGACCGTTTGCCACGTTGGGTGAGATCGCCACAAATGATGAGGGCATCTGGTTCGCTTGACTCGATGACGGATCCCGCAAGCGCGAGCGCGCCTCGATCTTCGACACCAAAGTGGATATCCGACAGCTGAACAATTTTCATGCGGCGGCTCGAATGGTCCTGACAAGGATGTCCCCTGACACGATTTCAAGCTGCACGTCGCTGCCGACGTCTTGGGGTTCTCCGTCCACCAGCGCATTAAAACAAGTACCGCCCCGCCGGCTGAAACGAACATGTGTGGCTTTTCTGAACGTCACCCCCTCTGCAGCGCGCCAGTCATTGATCAGCGCGCTGAAGCCTGTCGAGGCCAGGCCGGTGAGTGTGTCGGGGTCAATCAAACCGACGTCGAAGTCATTCCCGTCGAGCGTTTCGGGCAGAAAGGCGGCCACGGCTGTGGCGTTCAAGGTTTCGGCATCAATTTGAGCGTCAATCACCGTATCCAAAGTCAGGGCCTTGTTTTCAACGGCGGTGCGGGCCGCCTTAATCGGTTCGCCGTCTCGCAGCGCCTCTCGCGCTTCAGAGAGGTTTGTTAAGGGGCCAAGCATAAGCGCGACAAAGAAATCGCAGTTGCCAACACGCCCATAGACAATTGGCTCTGGCGAGGTGCTTGCGAGCGCTTGGTCTAAGGCAACTTGCCAAGACAGGTCGTCGCCATGGATCCGCCGATGAACAAGGTTCATGGTGCCGCCAGGCAGTGGTAGGACTGCTGCGCCTGTGCCTTTCACATGGAAGAGTGACGCACTGACCGTTCCGTCGCCGCCCCAGACAACCAACGTGTCATCTTTGCTGAGCGCGAGTGAAGAGAGCGCTTCGCGCAAGCCACTTCCCTCGCACGTGATGAGACGGGTCAGGTCGCCGCCAAGATGCTTGCGCAACGCGGCTTCCGCACCATCGGGCACGCCGCCAGAGGCGATGTTGATCAAACCAACCAGCGCCATCCTAGTGGTTCCGCAAAGCTGCGATCAGCTCATCCTTGGTCATACGCGAGCGGCCATTGATGCCGATCTCCTGGGCTCGCGCGTAAAGCTCGTCCTTTGTCCAATCTTCGTAGCTGGACGCCTCGCCCCCTTTGCTGGACGGGTTGCGCGAGGGGTCAGCTTGGGCATTCGCTATGCGGGCTGCCTTCTCTTTCGACATGCCATCATCGCGCAGGGCGTCATAGGTCTCTTCATTCTTGATCGACGGGCGGCCTGTCTTTCCCATGGTCAACTCCCTTATTAAGCGGCTTCGTCGATGGTGACGTTTTTTAAGGACCGCTCGACAGCGCCGGCTATTTCTTCGGTCGTGTCGGCTGGGAGCGAGGCGAGGTGGATTGTCTGGGTGGGGAACGCGAAGTCGATGCCTTCTTCGTGAAACTTGCGGAACACAGCGAGAAGAAGTTTCGAGGTCGCAGCTCTAGACCGTATGTAATCCGGATTGAGCGAGTAGAAGACCAATTCGAAGTCTAGGCTGCTCGCGCCAAAGCCAGCGAAATTGCAGCATTCCAAGTCGATCCCGTCCATCTCATTGACGAGTTTCGACACCATACCAACAACACTGTCGGCCTGATCTGGATGTGTGCCATAGATTATTCCGAACCCCACCTCGATTCTTCGCTTCGGCATCCGCGCCAGATTATGGATTTCCAAGTCCAATAAGTTGGTGTTCGATATTATGATTTGCTCGCCGGTCTTTGACCGGATCCGGGTTGTTTTCAGACCGATATCTTCGATTGTGCCCCAGGTTTCGCCGTATCTGATCACGTCACCACGCTGGAATGGACGATCAAATATGATCGACAGGGCAGAAAAGAGATCTTTGAATATGCCCTGTGCCGCCAAACCGATGGCGACACCACCTATACCCAGACCCGCAAGGAGCGCTGTGACATCCGCGCCGATGTTGTCCAGGATCAGTAGGAGCGCAACCGACCAGATTGAGACATTCGCGAGCCACTTCAGCACGTTTACAGCCGATGCGAGAGCGACTGCGTCACCGGAGTTTCGAACCGCACCGCGCTTGATGAAAGAAACAATGAACTCTTGAAGGAGTTCGGCCACCTGCAGGACGCTCGCCAAGACGAAGACGATCTGTATGCCGGCATCAACGGAGCTAGGAAATCCGACGAATTGGCCGGCAATTAACAAGGATGCAGCAAAGATAAAGTAACTGCGAATACGCCCGACCATGCGGCGGACTATTGCGCTAAGAGAGTAGTGATCACGTCGTGGCAGCTTCGGAAGGAACATCATTAGCCCGATGCGCGCGCCGTAAAAGAGTGCAGCAGAGCCGAATGCAACGGCGAGCGCGATCAGCGCCTCACGCTGTCCTGAGCTGATCCATTGAAGGAATGAAATCGCCGCTTCAGATG
>JBCBWQ010000305.1:0-2470 GCA_039817025.1 Pseudomonadota bacterium
AGTGCGCTGACGACGAGTGATGAGCGGCTTGAAACCCTTTCAGGCATGCTGCGCATTTACACCTTGCTTGGCGAGGAGCGCCGCGCGGTGTCGGTTGCCGAAGACGCACGCCAGGCATCGATCAATGATAGTGAGCGCGCTGTCGCCAATGCGCTGACCGCTGCGACGCTGCAGTACTTTGGACGCGCCGATGAAGCGGTTGATTTTGCCCGCACGGCCAGAGACCTCGATGACACCCATGACCGGCGCATGGCGCTTGCTGATGTTTTGGGTGCCGCCGGAGACGTTGAAGAAGGGCTGCGGCTGATCCGGACAGAGCGGCTCTCACGCCCGAACGACCCCTACATGCTCAATACGTTGGGCTATTACCTGATCACGCGCACCGACCGCATCGAGGAAGGCTACAAGACCCTTGTTCGCGCCTATGCTCTGGCAGACCGCGACCCCTACATCGCAGACAGTCTCGGCTGGGCGCGCTACCTGTTTGGCGATTTCCAGGGTGCACGTCGACTGATTGAGCAATCTCGCGCCGAGCTGGAACCGAATACGCATTGGGAAATCGAAGACCATCTCGGAGACGTCTACTGGCGGCTGGGCGATGAGGCGCGCGCACGGACGGCCTGGAGCGTTGCGCTTGATAACTATCCACCAGCACACAAAGCTGAGATCATCGAAAAAAAGCTCGCAGAAGGCCTGCTCGAGCCGGCGCCGGAGAAAAAACCGTTGCCGCGCGTATCGAATGAAGACGTCACGGCAGAGCAGCGGGACATCTAAGCAGCGACGGACTTGCAGGCCCGTGCGCTTACTGGAACAACAGAGTTGATGATTGCCCGAAATCTTCTTCTCGCCGGCGCTGCATTTGCGGCGGTTTATGCCTGCTCGACCGCGCCGTCGAACAGGCTGAGCTATGACCAAAGCGCAGACCGATATGCCCGCAGTGATGCGGCGCGCGGATACAGTCATTTCCTCGTTGGCCGGTTTGCATCGCTCTCAAATGACCCTGCGCGCGCGGCTGAAAACTATGCCAAGGCGCTGCGCGCAAGCCCACAAGACCGAGACCTTGCGGAGAGAGCCGTGTTCACCGCTCTCATGGCGGGGGATTTCCAGTCCGCCGCGGAGATATCTGAGGATCTGCAGGCCGTTGATGGAACACCGGCTTCGCTTATCGATCTCGTGCGCGGCGTCGATGCGATGCGGCGACAGCGCTATGCGCGAGCGGCGACGATTCTCGAAGACGTGCAGCACGCCCCCTTCAATCACATGGTCGCTGATCATACTGCCGCCTGGGCGCTGTTGGACACGCTCGGCTTGCAGGCCGCCGAAGCAAAGCTGATGGAAGCGCGGGCAGGCGATGCCCTGCTCGATGGCGTCACGCTGAACATGGTCGGTTTTCTCCGCCTTGCCGCTGAAGACGATGCCGGGGCGATGGAGGCGTTTGAAAGCGTCTGGACGGAGGGCGCGCGCCTCGCCGTTGCAGCGGAGGCGTATGGTGAATTGCTTGCTGCGGCCGGGCGGACATCCGAGGCGGTGGCCGTGCTGACCGAATTCAACAAAGAGGTCGGCTTCAACCCTGCCGTTGCCCGCTTGATCCAGCGCATTGAAGCCGGTGACGTGGTCGTGCCGACGCGGCCCAGCGTGCGGTCAGGTGCAGCGCTGTCGATTTATGCCCCGGCTGCTGCACTCGCAGCGCAGACGGGCGATGACATTGCGGGGGCGTACTTCGCGCTGGCGCTGGCGCTCGATCCCGAGCTTCACGTTGCGCGCACCCTTTGGGCGGATACGCTCGATGATGCCAATCGCCGTGTCGAGGCCATTGATCTTCTGGATGCAGTGCCCGAGACCTCGCCTTTCTTTGCAACCGCGCAGGGCCAACTCGCCTGGGCGCTGCGCCGCGAAGGCCGAAACGAAGAGGCGCTCGCGACTGCTGCGCGCGCGCTGGAGTCTACGCAGGATCGCAACCTCAAGGTCCAGCTCGGTGACCTCATGCGCTCAGTGGGCCGCCATGGCGAGGCTGAGGCGGTTTTCGATGAAGTGATCCGGGCCGACGCAGCCACCGGCCGACTGGATTGGCGCATCCTGTTTGCCCGCGGCGCGGCGCGCGAGCGGACCGGCAATTGGCAGGGCGCAGAAGAAGACCTGCGCGCATCCCTAGCCATTGAGCCTGACTCGCCCGGCGTCTTGAATTATCTCGGCTATGGCCTCGTTGAGCGAGGCGAGAAGCTGGACGAGGCGCTTGCCCTCCTGCGCCGCGCCGTAGACCGGCGGCCGGATAGTGGCGCCATCGTAGACAGTCTTGGCTGGGCCTACTTCAAACTTGGCCGCTATAGCGAAGCGGTGCTCTATCTCGAACGTGCTGTCGAAATGGAGCCAGGTTCGTCAGAGCTCAACGACCATCTTGGCGACGCCTATTGGCGGGTCGGTCGCACGCTTGAAGCCCGGTTCCAGTGGCGCAGGGCCGTCACTCTTGAGA
>JBCBWQ010000306.1:0-2468 GCA_039817025.1 Pseudomonadota bacterium
GGTGTTCGGCGCAGGGGCGACCACCATGTCGGTGGGCAATGTCGCGCTGACCGTCGCGCCGGTTGCGTCGATCAGGGTCGACAGGTTGGTCAGCGTCACTTCGTACCGGCTGGTGCCGCCCTGCACGACCGTGGATGGCGTGAACGCCGCGCTCATCAAGACCGACCGCAATGCGCTGGCCGTTATTGGCGCGACTTATCAGGAGCTTGCTTCAAGAAAATTGGAACTGAGAGCGGCGCTGGGACAAGGACAGGATCATTCGCAGGCGCTGGCGAACGCTATTCAAGCCGCGATTGACGGCATCACGACGCTCTACATGTGGGAAGAGCATGATGGCGCGCGGCCGAATCAGGCGCGAACGACGCGCAGCTGGGATGTGCGCGACTGGATGAAGGGCCATGGTTTCCCCGCCGCGGCCTTCCCGGGGATGCACCTGCGCGATGAAGTGGTCGAACGCCTACGCAGCTATGGCATGATGCTGACACCGAAGCCTCTGACCCATACGGCTAGCGAGTACTGGGCCATGCAGTATGATCGCAAGGCCGACACGAATGCGCCGTTTTGGAAGCGTTCGCAGCCTGTGGAGCAAGAGGTCGTTGAAACGGCCGAAGCCGTGCAGGCGATCGACGACGTTGAGGGACCACAGGACCTGACCGCTGGCACGCAAAAGCCCGAAGGACGCTCTTTCTTCAGCCTTGGACGCAAGCAGGCAGCCCCGCCCCCAGCAGGCGACCCGGCAGACTAATTTTTCTTGCGGTTTCGCCTAGTAGGCGGCGCTTGGCGTCTTGATGTCGTTGTTTTCGTCCAGAAGCACGACGGATGGGGCATGCTGGCGGGCCTTTTCAGCCTCGATATGCGCAAAGGTTGCGATGATGACCCGATCCCCGACGGCAAAGTGTCGGGCTGCAGCGCCGTTTACGCCAATCGTGCGTGAACCGCGAGGCGCTTCGATGGCGTATGTCTGGATTCGTGAGCCGTTGGTGACGTTCCAGATGTCCACGCGCTCGTTTGGAAGGATGCCGGAAGCGTCGAGCAGATCCTGGTCAATCGACACCGAGCCCTCATAGTGCAGGTCGCACTGGGTCACCGCGCCAGAATGCAGTTTCGCCTTGAGCATGTTGAGCAGCATGGGCTGCGCCCTCCCGTAAAAACTTTCACAGAACCAATGGGTTCACTTATGCATATGGTGTGCCGATGACGTAGGGGAAACCCCTTTTGTGCAAAGCAACAGGGCTGCGTTATGCCAAGGGCAAGTGGTCTCGTCAAAACCCGTTTCCTGTTGCGCTGTATTCATCTGGCTCGCCAAATGCGGTTTCATGCCTTACCAATGATTAAGAAGCTGGGGAGCTTCGGAGGGAACAGATGAAAACGCATGCTTTGACAGCCCTTTCGGCGGCGATGTTGGCGGCTTGTGCGACTGCGCCGCAGAGCGGTGAGGCCGATCCGTCGCCACCACCCGTTGTCGACGGTGCGCCGGTGCCTGTGACACGGACCGTTCGGACCGTCCCGACGGCAAATATCCAGAAGGCAAAGGACTATCTTCCCTATATCGACGTGGCCCTCAACGAGGCTGCGGTCTATGCCGAGTTCGGGTCTGCGCTCCAGGATCGCTACACGCGGATCCAGATCGTCACGCTCGCCCCGAATGCCTATGACACCCAGGGCCTGATTGATGGCACGCGCAAGCAGACCCTCGAGACGCGTAACTACAAGGACGAGTCCCGTGGATGGGTCTCACGGTTCATGGGAGCCAAGTCCGTCACGCGCACGCTTGTTGCAGAATTTGACATTGCCCAGCCGGACATCAAGGCAACTGAAGCGCTGTTCTCAGCCTCATTCTCATCCAACCGGCAGGAAGGCGAGAGCTGGTCGACCAATGAAAGCATCGCGCTGTACGCAACGCCTTATTTCAAGGTGGGCGCGAATACGACAATTGAAGCCAAGTTCCGCATGCAACTGTCCGACCAGCGCGAACGGGTGGCGTCCTCCAATGTCCTCGCAGCTTTGACGTCTGCGGCGACGGCGATTGCGCCGGCCTCTGTCCTTGTGACGACATTTACCGCGCCGCGGATTCAGGAAGCCTCGAACTTCCTCGACAATTCAGTCTCGACGCTGTTCGGGCAGAGCATCACTGAGGAATCGGTCAGCGCCTTCAGCGTCCAGTCGTGGAGCGAACAGCCAATCATCGTGATCGACGCGCAGTTGCCGGATAATGGTAACATCACCAATACAGACGGGCGCGGCGCAGCAGGGCGTTGGGCTGTCTTCCTTGATGAGCCCATTCCATCGATCCTGTCGTCGTCTACGGTGGACGGGTTTACGCCGGACTTTACCGATGTGACGTCAGGCGATGTGCTGGCGTTCAAGGTCGGCGAGGATCTGACGATGTATGATTATGTGTTCTCGCGCCTCGACCTTGCGGATCGGATCACGAACCTGAATATGAGCGGGGATGAAGATGTTGCACG
>JBCBWQ010000307.1:0-2466 GCA_039817025.1 Pseudomonadota bacterium
GCCCCCGGCCTCATCGTCGGTCATCGGTTCCTGCTCGATCCGCGGCACGAAGCGAAGTGCCGCATTTGGAACCAGCAGTGAATTCGTGACTTCATTCACGACGATATCTGCCACGGCCGTCATGCCGGGACGGAGCGCCAGATCCTCGTTTTCGATGTCCAGGATGACCGTATAGGTGACAACGCCATCGACCGTTTCGGGCGCAAACCGGATGTGCCGAACGGTTGCCGGAAAGGGTGTGTCGTCATGGGCGTCAACCTCGAAACTCGCCGGTTGTCCGGCCACGAGACGCGCGATATCGGCTTCGTCCACCGCGAGCTGGAGCTCCATTTCCGTGAGGTCTTCCGCGATCGTGAAGAGCACGGGTGCCGACATTGCAGCGGAAATCGTCTGCCCTGGGTTGA
The DNA here is from genome assembly GCA_039817025.1 of Pseudomonadota bacterium. GTDB lineage: Bacteria > Pseudomonadota > Alphaproteobacteria > Caulobacterales > Hyphomonadaceae > JANQQC01. Next base: position 405 of record JBCBWQ010000307.1, read on the forward strand.
TCGTGCGATTAAGGACTATGCCATCGACCGGGGAACATATGCAGGCGTGTGTGAGGTCGGTCTCGGCAAGCCGCAAGTTGGCGGTTGCGACAGACACATCCGCCTCGGCAATCTCGAGTTCTGCAACAGCCCTGGCGAGAGCGGCCTCGGCGGCGATGACACTTTGATCGCTCGACGCCCCACGGTCGCCCAGGGCGCGCGTTCGCTCGGCTGTGGACTGCGCCTCATTCAGATTGACCCGCGCCCGCTCCAGGCGCGCCTCGGCGGACCGCAGATTGGCACGCTGAACTTCGACCTGTGCTTCAAGCTTTGATGTGTCCAGTCGGGCGAGCACTTCGCCAGCAGAAACCACGTCGTTGAAATCGACGAAGACCTCCGCGATGGTTCCGGACAACTCACTGGAAATGTCGACCATACTGGTTGGTTCCACCGATCCCGTAGCATTGATCGCAACCGTCAAATCGCCCCGCGCGACAGGCGCAAATCTGTACCCAAGTGCGTCCTGGTCAGAGCCGGGTGCCTGCCAGAGGACGAACGCGCCAACCACAATGGCGAAAAGCACGAGAAGAACTGGCCAAACACGGACCTTTGTGCGACCGCTTTTCAGGCCCAGCGTCGACTTGATTTCGTCTTGTGCATCAGTCATCGCATTTTTCCTTCTAGCGTGCGGAAGTCACTATCTTCTCAGAACGGAAGCGCGCCTCGGGTTTGACGTCGCATCGTGCGAAGCGCCGCAAAAATCGTGATGAGGCAGAGGCTTATGTATGCTGCCATCATATATTGGCCGGGAAACACACCTTGACCGGCAAGGTCGGCACCATTCACGCGAAGGCCGATACCCGCCATTAGATAGGCGCAGGGGATAACCGCCAGAAACAGCAATGCCCCAAGACGGTCCCTGAGAGCCAAATAGATCAACGCGGCACCGCTCAGGAAATTCGCGGCACCGAACGCGTTCATCAGCACCAGTTGGTCGAGCCCTGTCGGTCCGGTCAAATCCAGTCCAGCGACATCGGATGCCGCATAGGACGACAAGAGCGTGTGGCTGACCCCACGAAGCAGGTCCAGGCAGCCGAGTGCGAACGCGACGACCGAAACGAATGCAGGATACTGTCTTGTCATTCTGATGTCCTTTGGTGGCGGGTCTCGATGGGGTGGATCGGGTTATGGGTGGGTTAGGGTCTTTGTGCTTTGGCGGGGGACCATCCGATGCCGTCGTCTCGCCACCAGCGTGCCAAGTCCGCCGATCGCCAGAAGCGCGATTAGTGCCAGCAACGGGACGGATACCGTTGCAGCGGCGGTCGATGGCGCCGAGTACCAGCCATCAAGTGATGCGGATTTGTGCTGCACAGCCTCGCGGAATTCAGGGGTTGAAATGATGTTCAGGAAGTCCCGTCGGCTGCGGTAGCGGACCACCACGAGGCGCTCGGCGTTGTCGACACCAGGGCCGAGCGTGTTGGTGAGCCCGACAATTACATCGGTCGACAGGACTGGGTAGCTCGCCCGCGCGAGCAGGCGTGGCGCCATGAATGCACCGTAGGTTTGTGCGGCTTCGTCCGCTTCCGGTGACCGCTCGGGAAGGGCGTTGAAATTGACCATGTGAAAAGGACGACCGTCATCGTTGAGAAAGAAGTCCAGAAAGGCCCGGGCCTGCGCATCTTCGATCAGGTGCATTTGCGCGTACTGCGCCCCAAAAGCCGCTCGCACTTCGTCTTCGCTGAGCGGCCCACGCAGCGGCTGATGCCAAGCAAGCAAAGCGGCGTAGACGACGGCCAGCCCGATCCAAATGGTCCGTGTGCATCTCATTTCAGTTCTCCGCGAAATCCGAAGGGTCGGTTTGGACGTGCACAACATCTACTGGCATCTCGATGATTGGCCCTTGGTAGGACGTTCCATCGGCAAGTCGGAGCACGCGAACCTCTCCGATAAGGTCTGCCGTCCACGTACTGGCCAGTGTCAGTTCTTGCAGGATCCAGCCCTCAGGCAGCCCGTTGTCGCCAGGGATTGCATTGATGGGTCGGTTGACGCGAACGAAACTCTCACCCGCGGGCGAGACAAGAAA
>JBCBWQ010000308.1:0-2442 GCA_039817025.1 Pseudomonadota bacterium
GGCATGAGGGCCCGGCCCTCATGCCGATCCATTTCTGGTTACCGAATGCGATGGTGGCGCCAACGCCCGTGTCTGCATTGTTGCATGCCGTCGCCGTCGTGAAGGCTGGCGTGTTCAGTGTCCTCAAGGTCGCGATTTACATCTTTGGCCAGGACCTCCTCAACGCTATGCCGGCGACCGAATGGATCCTTGGGATCGCCTGCTTCACCATCATTGTTGCGTCGCTTATCGCGATCACCAAAGACAATCTGAAAGCACGCCTTGCTTACTCCACGGTTGCCCAGCTTGCTTACGTCACCACGGGGGCGATGCTCGCCGATCCTGCTGGTTGGCTCGGCGGCGCAATCCAGATCGTTGCGCACGCCTCGGGCAAGATCACGCTGTTCATGTGCGCGGGTGCGATATACGTCGCGACGGGGCTTGCGAACATTTCCGATATGCGCGGGCTCGGTCGACGCATGCCCATCGTCTTCATTGCCTTTTTCATTGGCGCGTTGTCGATCATCGGCATTCCACCGCTGGCCGGAGACTGGGCAAAGTATGAGCTGATGCAAGGCGCAGCGGATGCTGACAAATCGTATGTCGTCGCCGTCCTTATCATCTCGTCGCTTCTAAATGTGGCTTACCTCTTGCCCATTCCGATCCTCGCTCTGATGCCGCCGCCTGGCACGCCGGAACCCGCGCCCTTCAAACGACCGGAAGGTGCGCCGTTCTTCACGGTCGCTGCACCGGTCTTCACCGCTGGGCTCTGCTTCGTCTTGTTCTTTACCGTCGGGTATTTGGGCGAATTCCTCACGCCAGCTGTGGGAGTCCGGTGATGGCCAACGCGAAAGATCAAGACGCGCAATACGATGAGAGCTTGAGTCCAACGGCCTCCGCCTTGTTTGGATGGGTCAGCTGGAAACATACGCCGGCGCTGTTTTTCTGGGGGCTTGCCGGTCTGAGCGTGCTTCTGATCGGCGCTGATTTCCTGATCAACCGACACGACTCCGTCCATATGGCCGAACGATTTGGTTTCTACGGGTTCTATGGCTTCGCAGCCTTCTCAATCGCTGTGCTCAGCGGATGGCCGCTTGGCGCGCTGCTGCGCCGTGATGAAAACTATTATGGCGAAGAAGACGAACCTTCCGATGGAGGGGGGAGCTGATGGATCTGTTTCTGATCAATCCAGGGATGGTGCTGATCGGGCTGGGCGTGGTTGCGCTCTTCACGCCCATCAAACAGGTCCGCCAGGCGCTCACGATCGCTGCACCGCTCCTCGGCGTCTTCATGCTCATCAACGCTGAGCAACAGATCAATCTCGCCACGGCCAGCGCATTGGGCCTAGACCTTATTCTCTATCGCGTGGACGGGTTGAACTTCATCTTCGCGCTGGCGTTCCTCATTGCTGCGTTACTCAACGCAATTTACGCGATGCACACGGACAACCGCGTGCAGGACGGCATGGCTCTGATCTATGCGGGGTCCGCAATTGCAGCGTCGCTGTGCGGCGACTTGATGACGTTGTTCATCTTTTGGGAGCTCACGGCCGTCTCATCGGTATTCCTAATTCTGCAGGCGGGTACGAAAGCGGCATACGCCGCATCGATGCGCTATCTGGCGATTCAAATTCTGTCCGGCGTTCTTTTACTCGATGGAGCAGCCTACTACTTCAAAGCCAACGGTAATCTCGAACTGAACGCATTCAGCAGCCTGTCTGATCCGGGCGCGCTTCTCATTTTCTTCGCATTCGGAATCAAAGCGGCATTTCCGCTCCTCCACAACTGGCTGCAGGACTCCTATCCGAAGGCCACCGTCGTTGGAGCCGTTGTTCTCTCCGCGTTTACAACGAAGCTCGCCGTATACGCGCTGGCGCGGATGTTCCCCGGCGAAAGCACGTTGATCTGGATCGGGGCGATCATGACCGTGTTTCCGGTCTTCTTCGCCGTCATCGAAAACGACCTGCGCAAAGTGCTCGCTTACAGCCTGAATAACCAGGTTGGGTTCATGGTGTGCGCGATCGGCGTTGGTACACCGCTCGCTCTGAATGGCGCGGCTGCCCATGCTTTTGCGCACATCATCTACAAGGGGCTCCTGTTCATGAGCATGGGCGCAGTGCTGTACCGCGTTGGTACCACCAAGGCCAATGAACTGGGTGGACTCTATAAGTCGATGCCTCTGACGGCAGTGTTCTGTCTGATCGGTGCCGCATCGATTTCCGCCTTCCCCCTCTTTTCCGGCTTCATTGCAAAATCGCTTACGATGAGTGCGGTCGCCAAGGAGGGCTATATCCTGATCTGGGGCATGTTGCTGTTTGCTTCGGCAGGCGTGCTCGAGCATTCCGGCATTAAGATCCCTTACTTCGCCTTTTTCGGCCATGACAGCGGCAAGCGCGTGAAAGAAGCGCCATTCAACATGCTGCTCGCCATGGGGCTGGCATCATTCATATGCATTGCGATCGGT
>JBCBWQ010000309.1:0-2424 GCA_039817025.1 Pseudomonadota bacterium
GCAGTAGGCCCTTCACACCTTCAACTCGCGCCCTCGCGTTTTCCACCGCACGCGTGAGAACAAGTTTTGAGTCAGGTCGGATTTTCAGCTGACTGGGCCGCGCTCTGACGACAGTCATCAGCGCCTGGGGATCAAGGGGGGTATCGTCACGGAACGCGAGTACAGCCCCTTTCGGCCCGGCATCAAGCTTCTCGATGCCCAGGCGTTTACAGCTGGCTTTTATAGATGTGACCTCAAAGAGTTGCCGCGTTTCATCGGGTAGCGGCCCGAAGCGGTCGATCAGCTCAGCCGCGAACGCTTCGCGATCTTCATCGTTGTCTATGTCGGCGAGGCGGCGATAAAGGGTGAGGCGCTCTGTGAGGTCGTCTACGTAGGTTTCGGGGATGAGGACCGAAAGGCCAAGGTTGATTTGGGGAGACCACTCGTCGATCAATTCCTCATCTGCGGTGCCCGCCTTCAGGGCGCTTACGGCGTCCTCCAGCATGGACTGATAAAGTTCCACGCCGACTTCACGAATGTGTCCCGATTGTTGATCTCCCAAGAGGTTTCCACCACCGCGAATATCGAGATCGTGGCTTGCAAGTTGGAATCCGGCTCCAAGGCTATCGAGCGATTGTAGCACCCTGAGACGACGTTCCGCCGTTGGTGTCATGACCTGCGCTTCGGGTGTGGTCAGATAGGCATATGCGCGAAGTTTCGAGCGCCCGACACGGCCGCGAAGCTGGTACAACTGTGCAAGGCCGAACAGATCGGCCCGATAAATCAGCAAGGTGTTTGCGCGAGGAATGTCTAGCCCACTTTCAACGATGGTCGTCGAAAGAAGCACATCGAATTCGCCCTCGTAGAATGCGGACATGATGTCCTCTAGTTCAGTCGCGCCCATCTGGCCGTGCGCCACGACGAAACTTACCTCGGGCACGTTGTCTCGGAGAAACTGCTCGAGTCGGTCAAGGTCCTTGATTCTGGGGGCTACAAAGAAGGCCTGCCCGCCGCGATACTTTTCCTTCAGCAGCGCTTCACGCAGCATCACGGTATCGAATTCGCTGACATAAGTACGCACAGCCAAGCGGTCGACCGGGGGCGTTGCGATGATTGAAAGATCACGGATGCCCGTCAGCGCCATTTGTAGCGTACGAGGAATTGGCGTGGCCGAGAGGGTCAGGACGTGAACGTCTGACTTCAGCTCTTTAAGGCGCTCTTTGTGTTTCACGCCAAAGCGCTGTTCCTCATCAATAATGAGAAGGCCGAGACGCTTGAAGTCTATCGCCTTGGCGAGGACCGCATGTGTGCCCACGACAACGTCAACCGTCCCGCTGGCAAGCCCGGCGCGCGTTTCGGACGCTTCCTTGCCGGGTACAAGTCTCGACAGGTGGCGAACGTTTAGCGGCCAACCCGAGAAGCGGCTTTCGAAGGTTTTGAAGTGTTGGCGCGCGAGAAGCGTTGTCGGCGCGATTACGGCAACCTGCATTCCTCCCATAGCCGCGAGGAACGCACCCCGCAGAGCGACCTCTGTTTTGCCGAATCCGACATCGCCGCAGATTAAGCGGTCCATCGGTTTTCCGGATGAGAGATCCTCAAGCACGTCTTCGATTGCGTTGAGTTGGTCATCTGTTTCTTCGTAAGGGAACCGGGCTGCAAACTCCTCATAAAGCCCTTGCCCTGTGTCGACTGGTTCTGCTTTGCGGAGTGCACGCGCAGCAGCGATGGAGAGCAGTTCCTCGGCCATTTCGAGGATGCGCCTCTTGGCTTTGGCTTTTCGTGTCTGCCATCCGACACCACCCAAACGATCCAGGGCGCTTTCAGCATCTTCAGATCCGTAGCGACTGATCAGATCAATATTCTCAACCGGCAAGAAAATCCTGTCCCTGCCATCGTATGTCAGTTCCAGGCAATCGTGCGCGGCACCTGCGAGTTCGAGCGTTCGCAATCCATCATAGCGCCCGACGCCGTGGTCAACGTGGACCACGAGGTCTCCGGCATCGAGGGTGCCGGCGTCTGTTATGAAGTTTGCAGCCTTTCGCTTTCGGCGCGGAGCAGCAAGTCGGTCGCCAAGCAGATCCGGTTCGGTGATTATGGCGAGGTCCGGAGAGGCAAATCCCGTCTCTAGCGATAACGGAGCGATTGCAACGCCGGCGGATCGTGCCGCTTCTAACGAGAAGACGATTGGCGTGTTTTCCAGACCATGATCGGCAAGAACGCCCTGCAACCGGTCTGCAGAGCCCTCGGTCCATGCGGCGAGAAGGACTGCTTTGTTTGCCTCCTGCAGATGAGCGACGTGCTGCACCGCTACGTCAAAAACGTTTGGGTCGGGTCGGGCGCGCTCCGGTGCGAACGAACGACCCGGTTCTGCATCAAGAGAAACACTGCCGACTGCGCCGTCCCCGACGCTAAAGTGAGCAATCGCCCGATCAGCATAGAGCGCGT
>JBCBWQ010000030.1:0-18423 GCA_039817025.1 Pseudomonadota bacterium
GATGAGCAATATGGCCTGAAGTCCAAGCATTACTGGAGTTTTCGCTAAGTCACGGTGCCGTCGCACGCGGACGCAGCGCCAGCCATACCAAACCAGGTTGATTGTAAGGATGGCTAAAAACAGCATCATCCAACCGAAGATCGCGCGGATGAGGTTGGCGTCATCGAAGCCTGCTTCATGCATGAGATGAGGATGGGTCGCGATGGGAGCGGCTATGGTGCACAGGCTGATGCCTACGGCGAAAATTCCAGTGAGCATGAGCGTCGCGGTGAAGATATTACCGCCATATCGGTGCGCTGTTCCGCCTTTTCTGCTCAGGACCGGGACCCAGAATGCAACAAGGCCGATCGCGCCCGTCACAATGTGACAAGCAACAAGGGCGTGAAACAAATCCGCTGTCGTCATCCGATGACTATTTCACAGTTGCGTCCGAATGAGTAGTCTACGCAATATGTCCATATGAGTGGACATTCTTTTCTTCCGCCCCGCCCCCGTGCGCTTCCGGCGGTGGCAGCCCTTGCACGCACGATTGCCCAGGGAGAGGGCGATCTGCTCAGTCTCCTGCCGTCCTATGCGTACACGTCGCCGGTTAGATTCATCGGCTATTCCAGGCGGCAAATTCTCATTGTGAACGCGCCGGAGCTTGTTCGCGATGTCATGGTTGAGCGATCCGACCTTTTTCCTAAAAGCGATCTGATGGTTGGTGCGTTGGAGCCGCTTGTTGGTGACTCATTGTTCGTCTCTTCCGGCGAAACGTGGCGACGCCAGCGGCGGATGATCGATCCAGCATTCAGCCAACTTCGGATAGACAAGGCGTTTCAGTCCATGTCAGCGGCCGTTGATGACTATGAAACGCGGCTTGATGCACTTGCGAGATCGGGGGATGCGTTTTCGCTCGATCTCGCCATGAGCCATCTTACGGCAGACATTATCTGTCGGACCGTATATTCAACGTCTCTTGAATCAGATGTGGCGCGGGCTGTTTTTGAGGACTTCACAACATTCGAACGCGCGGTTGCCCATGTCGAGATCAAGCGGTTGATCTTCGACAAGGCCTGGACAGATCCGCCGCAGCGCGAGGACGTGCTCTCAGCGTGTCGGCGAATTCGCGGGCATATCGGCGACCTGCTCTTGCGCCATCTGGACCCTTGTGGCGACGCGCTTGATGACATTGCAACGGCGGTGGCTGGGGCGCGGGATCCGGACACTGGCGATGTATTCAGCCGAGAGGAGCTGATTGACCAGTTGGGTGTGTTCTTCCTCGCGGGGCATGAGACGACGGCAAGCGCGCTGACCTGGGCGCTGTTTATCCTGTCGCAGGACGATCGCGCGGCAGAACGCCTGTACAGTGAAGTCGATGCCGCCGGTGCACTAACGCTCAGCGCTGTGAAAGCGTTGCAGTACACCCGCAACGTATTCAGGGAAGTGCTGCGGCTTTATCCGCCAATAACATTTATGCCGCGCGTCGCGGCTGAACCGTGCAAGGTCGGGCGATACAGCTTGCGCAAAGGGGCGATGGTCATGATTGCGCCATGGGCAATCCATCGGCATTCAGACTACTGGCCTGAGCCGGACCGGTTTGATCCGGACCGATTCTCAAAAGGTCGGGAACAGGACATACAGCAGGGAACCTATCTTCCGTTCGGACTTGGCCAACGGGTCTGCATCGGGGCTGGATTTGCTGGTGTAGAGGCGGCGCTGATTTTGTCGCGCTTGATGCGGCGGTTTCGTTTTGTTGTGGACGAACCCGGCGGGGTCATGCCCGCGGCGCGGCTTACGACGCGGCCCCGCGAACAGATTATGTGTCGGGTCGAGGCGCGTTAGGGCCGGTATAGGCAATGTCAGCGACCGCGGCCTCGCCGAAGCTTTCGCCCTTGAAGATGGCGCGCGAGAGGATTGGCCGTGATGTCCAGGTCATCAGGATGAACGGCCACGGATCTCGGCCAGAGAAGGTCACGTCCTTTGATCGGCGAAGGTAGTGCCAGTTTGTTTTTCGTTTGATGGGATTGAAGACGGAGCCCTGTGTTTCGGTCAGGCAGGGGAAGAACTGTTGCAGAAGCAGTTCTGGTCGAAGCGCAATGGATTGCGACTCCTCAGGAGCAGTCAGCGCTTGGCCAAACGATGCTGGGTCCAGATAGTGCAAGCCAGAATTGCCGCGTGGGTTGCACTCGATCGCGTGCGGGGTTCCGTCCTCGTCGTCGATGAAATCGAAAGCGATGAATCCCGTATAGTTTTGTGCCGCGACGAAGGTGTCGATCCAATCGTTCAGATCCGGCGCATCGATCCGCCGGAAGGCAACGCTGACGGTATGGGACATGATCGTGCCCTCATAGGCGACCGTCTGGATGACGCGGCCTTCATGCGCGATCGAAACCGTGTTTCGTGCTCTGCCGGGAAGCTTGCGTTGGACAAGTGTTGCCTGGTCTGAGGGGTTCGGTAGCGGCGCACCACGATCTATGAATTCGACGCCGATACCTGCGCTGGAGAACATCCGTTTGCAAACAACGTCTGATGTCTGCGTAAGGCGAAAGGCATCGTCTGTGCCGAGGCGCGCAGTGTCCGGGACGGCCAGGCCAAGTGTCTTTGCGGTTTGTACGAAGCGCTCCTTATTGTGGAGCGCGCGGATCGCTTCGCGACCGGGGCCGAAATATTGGACAGTGTTCGGTAGCCTGCTTTTGAGTCCTGCTGCGAAGAGCGCTTCTTCCGATACCGGAACCACGAGGGATACGTTTTGCTCGTGGGTGATCTGCTCAAGGGCATCAAGGTAGGCGTTTTCGTCGGAGACCGGCGACGGGACCTGAAACGTGGCGTGAACCATTTTCGATGGCGCGCAAAGATGCGTACGGAATGGCTCTGCGATGATGACGCGCCAACCGGCACCATGCAGGGCACGGGCAATGTCCAGCGCCTTTGGGAGCCGGCCGAGCGTGAGGAGCGCGGTCTTGGTCACAGCCTTTAGCTTGCGATAAGGATCCGAACGAGGAGGGGCTGGCGGGACTTTAGTTCACGCACCGTGCTGAAGCCGGCCTCACGAAGAAAGGCTTGAAGCTCACCCTTGCTGCGGGGGCGCCCCTGTCCCATGGCCCAAAGGTACAAACCAAAATAGCCATGGCCCATGGGTTCGGCTCCTTTGGTCTCGGCCATCGGTTCGGCGATGAGGAGCCTTCCTCCGGCGGGTAATGCGTCCCGGCAGGCGGAGAGCATGGTGCGCACGGCACTGTCGTCATGGTCATGGAGGACGCGGATCAGGGTGATCAGGTCTGCACCGGTCGGCAGCGGGTCTTCCAGCGCATTGCAGGCCATGGTGGTCGCTCGGTCGGACAAGTGTTCAGCGCTGAAACGGGTTTCGGCGAGGGGCGTGACATGGGGAAGATCAGCCAGGATTAGATTGGCATCCGTATGGTGTGCCGCCTCGCACAAGAAAGCGCCTGCACCGCCGCCAACATCCATGATGGTTGAATGCCGAGAGACCTCGTAGGCGTGGAGGATCTCGGATGCGATGAAGGCTTGTGTCTGAGCCATAAGGTCTGAATACGAGGACGCAGACTCTTCAGACGCCTTGCCACGCTCATATCGCCAGTAGCGAGCAATATGGGTGTCTTGTGAGCGCTCTTGCAGGAGTGCCACCGGGTCGCGCAAGTCCTCATACAGTGCGGCGTGGTGACGGATCATCGCGAAAACGGATGGATTGCCGAGAAGGGCTGCACCGAGGTCACCAAGGTCGACAGTGTCGCTTTTCGTGCTGAGGAGGTCGATTGACGCAGCGGCCTGAACAAGTCGTTCCGTACCATCCAGAGGTAGATCTATTCTCGCTGCGAGATCCCGTAGGGAGACGGGGCCGCTTGAAAGGATTTGGAAGACGTCAAGTCGAACGCAGGCGAGGAGGACCTGCGAGTGAACGAAGCCCGTGCACAGGTTGAACAGCTTGGCCGCGTTGCGTCGGGCGAGGGGGCGCGTTAGCGGGAAAGCCGTTGCGAACGCTTGGAACTTCTTGCTGGACAATAAGCCATTCCGCCAACGCCGCATCGATTGGGCGAAGGTGGGCCGGGTATCGAGACGCGCAGGATCGACCGCGCTCATGCGATCGACGCTACCAGGCTTTCCGGCATGAGCCGCTTTGCTTGTCCAAGCACGAGGGCGCGCAAAGAATCTGCTCCATCGCACATGGGCACAGAACTGGCGGCTTCCTCAACAAGGGCATTCAGGCGGTTCACCGCGCCGCGTAGCCCGTACGTCTTCACGGCGTTTGGCCGGCTGTGGCGTTCATCTTGCCCGCAGGGCTTTCCAAGGACTTCGCTATCGAGGACGGCATCCCGGATGTCGTCAGCCACCTGATAAGCGTCGCCAAGTCGTTCGCCGACGGCGCGCCATGGCATTGTATTTGCGCCGACCGCTGCTGCCCCGGCTGTCGCTGCGCCGATGAAGAGCGCGCCGGTTTTTGCGCGATGATAGGCGGTCAGGTCAATATCGCGCTCGCTTTCCCAAGCCTGGCCGGCGCATATGCCTTCGGGCGCGCCGACAGAGCGTGAGAGAATCATCACGAGGTTTGCGAGGGTTTCGCATGGCTTCGCGCAGTCGCGGGCCAAGGTTTCAAAGGCCATGACGATCAGAGCGTCACCGGTAAGAACTGCGAGTTGTTCTCCGTAGGCCACATGAACGCTGGCTTTTCCGCGGCGCATGTCGGCGGCGTCAAAGCAGGGCAGGTCATCATGGACCAAAGAGGCGCAATGCAGAAGCTCCAGCGCTGCACCTGCCGCTGCGGCTGTGGTCAGGTCTTTGTCCGGGGCGCAGGCGTGGGCGACCGCAACGCATAGTTTCGGGCGCACCCGAGCGCCGCCGGGGAACACGGCATGGCGAATCGCGGCGGCCAAGGTGGGCGGACCGGGCGGCGTTTCAGACGCGGCAACAGCGCGTTCCAATGACCATTCTATCAGGGCGTCAGCGTCCACGGTAGTCCTCCAGCTATCGCGGAGGTTACGTTGACGTTTGCTTTTGTCAATCAAAGTAGACAACAATGACCACCAATAGATGGAGATAGCTAGGTGGTCGAGCGGCCGAAGATTGTTGTGATCGGAGCAGGTATGGGCGGGCTCGCAGCGGCTGCGGTCCTGTCGCGCCGATGCGATGTGACGGTCATCGACAAGGGGCAGGCCGCAGGCGGAAAAGTGCGTCAGGTCAGTGTGGGCCGGGCTTTGATCGACTCGGGGCCGACCGTGTTCACAATGGATTGGGCGTTTCGCGATGTGTTCGCATCTGCCGGTGCGCAGTTGGAAGACTTTGTCGACATGACGCCGTTGGACGTGCTCGCACGCCACGCCTGGCCGGATGCAGGCCGGCTCGATTTGTTTGCCAGTGTGGAGGAGTCCGCCGAAGCGATCGCCACTTTTTCCGGACGTAGGGAAGCAAATAATTTCCGCGCCTTTGCGAAGAAGAGCCAGGAGATGTTCGAGACCTTGTGTGGGCCGTTTATCCTGGCTGAGTCACCGAGCATGCCAGCTCTTCTATCGCGTCGGTCTCCGCTTTCGCTGTTGAAGACGTCGCCGTTCTCCACACTCTGGAGCGCGCTGGGCAAGACATTTCGTGACCCGAGGCTCCAGCAATTGTTTGGGCGCTATGCCACCTATTGCGGGGCGTCGCCATTTTCTGCGCCGGCGACGCTGATGCTCATCGCGCATGTGGAACAGGCGGGGGTCTGGGCGTTGAAGGGCGGGATGCAAGCGATTGCTGAAGCGCTGGAAGCGGTGGGCCGCAAGAACGGCGCAGCTTACCGGTTCGAAGAAACTGTCGATGAGGTCGAGGTTTCGGGTGGCCGGGTATCCGGTGTCCGGCTGTCTGGTGGTGAACGCGTGCCTGCAGATCGGATTGTGTTCAATGGGGATGTGGCGGCCCTCGCGTCCGGGGCACTTGGCTCTGACGCGCGCCGCGCTGCAACGCTACCTGAGGGCATACAGCGCTCCCAGTCGGCCATAACGTGGTCGGGTCTCGCAACTGCGAGCGGCATGGACTTCGACATGCACAATGTCTTCTTCTCCGAAGACTACGCAGCCGAGTTCGATGCAGTGTTTGAGCAAGACCGCCCGCCAGCTGACCCGACCGTCTATATTTGTGCGCAGGATTGTGCCCCCGGCACGGAACGCTCCGCGCCGCACCGCGTGCTTTGCCTCACGAACGCGCCAGCCAATGGCGACCGACACACCTATTCCGAAAAGGAGATCGAGCAATGTCAGGACAGGATGCTGAGACAAGTTCGGCGTTGCGGGGTGGATCTGACGTTTCAGGGCAGTCCGGAGGTCACGACACCAAATCAGTTCAACGCGATGTTTCCGGCGACGGGCGGAGGGCTCTACGGGATGGCCAGCCACGGTTGGGCGGCCTCGTTCCAGAGGCCGGGCGTGAGGAGCAAGATCCGCGGATTGTATCTGGCCGGGGGCAGTGTGCATCCGGGGCCGGGCGCACCGATGGCAGCCTTGTCGGGCCTGGCAGCGGCGCGGGCGGCGATGGCAGACTTCGGTTCGACGTAACCGTTTCGCCGCAGGGTTATGTCTGGTGGTACCTTGATGCCTTCAGCGACGATGGGACGAACGGGCTGACGCTGATCGCATTCGTAGGGAGCGTTTTTTCACCCTACTACGCCTGGTCCGGGCGGCATGATCCGCATAACCATTGCGCGCTCAATGTGGCGCTCTATCGCCCGCGAGATAGCCGCTGGGCCATGACCGAGCGAGGGCGGGGCGATGTTTCTTTATGGCCCGATCGGTTCGAAATCGGACCGAGCATGATCCGGTTGGAACGCGATACCCTTGTTATCGATGTCAATGAGCGCAGCGCACCGACTTTCCGGCGGATGCAGGGTCAGATCAGGGTCTCGATCCCTCAGTTTACGGGTTGCGCGTTCAAACTTGATTCGCAGGGCAAGCATCGCTGGCGTCCGCTTTCGCCATCGGTCGAGGTGGAGGTGGCGTTTCAGAAACCGAACGTAAGCTGGTCCGGACGCGGTTACCTGGACTCCAATGACGGCGATGAGCCGCTCGAAGAAGGCTTTAGCATCTGGGACTGGTCCCGAATCGAGCTTGCCGAGGGTCGAACGGCAATTCTCTACAACACATCCCCAAGAGGCGAAGATGCGCGCCGCATGGCGCTTGTGTTCAATCGCGATGGGACCGTAGAAGACACTGACCCTCCTGAAACCGGCGCGCTTCCGTCCACATCTATCTGGCGGATCGCCCGGCCCAGCGGGTCAACAGACAGCCGCGTGATCAAGACTCTGGAGGACACGCCGTTCTATAGCCGGTCTATGATCGAGGCTGAGTATGGCGGGCGACGGCAACGCGCGATGCATGAAAGCTTTGACGGAGATCGGCTGCGCCAAGAGTGGGTGAAGGCACTGTTGCCGTTCAGAATGCCGAGATTTGCGCGTTAGGTCTCTGAGTCTGAGTTCTTCTTCGCGCGATCATCGTCCACCATTTTGCTGGTCTTGCGATACTCCCAGATCGCCCAGCCGACGACGATGCCGTAAAAGGCGATGATCTCAATCGCGAAGAGCCAGCTGCCCATATCAGCTCAGGGCTTGCGTGCGTTGGCGTTGCTGAAGGCGCAGGAGGACGTCAAGCATGGCGGCGGGTGGCAACAGGGCGGATTCTTTTTCGGGCTGGGCATCAGGTCTTGCTGCGGAATCGATGAGGAACTGATTGGCTCTCAGCGCGGGCAATCCAAATGCGTCCGCAGTCGGATATATGCCAAGTGCAGCCTGTGTGAGGAGCGCAGCTTTTCGGGATTTCGACACGACAGCGCGGCGCGTGACCGAATCGAAATTTGCGGAGCGGATCTCATTGCCGATTTCGGAGTAGACGAGTCCCGCCGCGGCGATTGCGGTTCTGCAATTCCTTGGCAGGTGGGATACGCCAGACAGGCCTCGCGCATAGAGTTTGGCAGCTTCGTCCAACAGCATCGCCACGGTCTGCTTGATGCCTTGGTTAGGGGTGGGATTTGCCAGCCACAGCTCAGGATCCACCCCGTTATCTCGAAGCCATTCCAAAGGCAGGTATATGCGGCCCATGCGGGCATCGTCGCCGACATCTCGGGCGATGTTGGTCAACTGCATGGCTGCGCCGAGATCTGTCGCCCGTGCAAGCGCCTCGGCGCTGCGCACGCCCATGACGAGGCACATCATGGCCCCAACCGTTCCAGCAACGCGTGCGGCGTAAGCGTGAAGGTCTTCGAGCGAACGGTAGGTCCTGCCGTCCAGATCCCATGCAAAACCTTCAATCAACGCTGCGGGCAAGGCCTGCGGTATGGCGTAGGCGTGGACGGTTTCCGAAAAGGCGCGGTCTATGGGCGCGTTCCAAGGGCGACGCGTATAGGCTGCATCAAGGCGGCGGTTCAATGACGCGATAATGCTCGGTGTGCGGACATCATCGTCGACGGCATCGTCTGCATCCCGGCAAAACGCATAAAGCGCGAAAGCAGCTGCGCGCACATCTGCCGGCAGCATGCGCGAGGCCATGTAGAAGCTCTTGGACCCGTGACGGATTGTGTCGCGCAGGTGCTCAGCGTCTCTTTTGTCGGTCTCAAACATGGGCGGCGGCATCAGGAACGAGTTGGTCAAGCACGCGAGCAGAGGACAAAACGCTTGGGACGCCAGCCCCCGGGTGCGTACCCGCGCCGACAAGATAGAGGTTTTTGATGCCTTCGCTGAGATTGTGGGGCCTGAACCAGGCGCTTTGAGTGAGAACGGGTTCGAGCCCAAAGCCTGCGCCGTTGAAGGCACGGTAGCGATCAACAAAGTCATCTGGTGTCATGATCCGTGAGGTGACAATGTGCTCACCAAGATCGGGCATGAGTGTTTCTTCGAGGCGCTTTTGAATGCTTTGCCGGTACGGTTCAGACGTTGTTGTCCAGTCTATTCCCGCACTCAGGTTTGGCGTTGGCGACAGGACATAGAACGTGTCGCAACCGTCTGGTGCGAGGCCAGGGTCAATTTGAGTCGGCCTGTGCAGGTAAAGACAGAAATCGTCTGCAAGAACTTTGCGTTGGAAAATGTCTTTGAGCAGTCCGCGATAGCGCTGTCCCATGACCTTCGTGTGTTGGCCGACATTTTCGTAGCGTTTGCTTGTGCCGAAGTACCATACAAAGACGCCCATGGAGTATCGGGAGCGGGAGACTTTCCCCTTGCTCCAACGTCTCGGCACGGATGAAGGCAGAAGGTCGTGATAGGTGGTTGCACTGTCAGCATTTGAGACGACCACGTCAGCCTCCATGATCTCGCCATCGGCGAGACGTACGCCTCGCGCTGTGCCGTTCTCCACGAGAATTTCATCCACATCGCATTCGCAGCGAACGCGGCCTCCTAGGCCCTGTAGCAGGTCGACAAGACCCTCAACCAGCTTGCCCGTACCGCCTATCGGAAAGTGTACGCCCCACTTTCGTTCCAGCGAGGGGATCATGGCATAGGCAGAACTCGCCGACATTGGATTGCCGCCGATAAACATCGGATGAAAACTGCATATGGCGCGAATGCGAGGGTCTTTTACAAATTTTGAAGCGACCGTGTAGACCGGCAAGTGACCACCGAACCGGATGAGGTCCGGGGCAGATTTCAGCAGGTCGGTGAAATGACTGAAGGGGACGTGCCCGAGTTGCTCGAAGACGATCTCTCGTAGCGCATCGCTGTGGCGCATGAAGCGTCGGTAGCCGTCGACATCGCTTGGGCTGAATCGCTCCACTTCACGTTCCATGGCCTCTGCATCGCCAGAGTAGATGAAGGTTTCGCCATCGTCGAAGCGGATATGGTAAAATGGGTCGATGGGGCGAAGATCGATATCGTCTTCGAACCGTCGACCGGCGAGCGTCCAGAGATCCTTGAAGAGGTGGGGTACCGTTATGACCGTCGGGCCAAGATCGAAGGTGTAGCCATCCTGTTTCCAGACCGACGCACGGCCGCCGGGGGCCTGTAAGCGTTCAAGAACTGTAACGTCGTAGCCCTTCACTGCGAGCCGGACGGCACCGGACAAGCCGCCGAAGCCAGCACCTATGACAAGGGCGCGGGGCTTGTGGAGTCCATCCTGAAACAGGCGTTCGGCGTCAACAGATGTCAGCATTAGTTTACATTTAGCGCTGTCTACATCTTTAGCGCAAGCCAACTTATCGTTCTTCTGCGCCTTTATCGTCTGCAGCGTCGCTTAAATGCTTGCGGGACTGCCACACGCCAAACGCGGCTATGGCGAGGACGAGCGGTGCGCTTACGCCCATCGCTATGGCCGAATTGATTGCCATGCCTGAGGCCTCGGCCCCTTTTGACATGTAACCGATCACACCCACCACGTAGTAGGTGATCGCAGCAACGGAGAGCCCCTCGACGGTCTGCTGTAGGCGCAGTTGGAGTTCGGCGCGCTTATTCATGCTCTCCATGACAGCTTGGTTTTGGCGCTCAAGTGAAAGATTAACCCGAGTGGATAGGAGCTGGCCTGCGCGATCAACGCGTTCAGAAAGTGCCGATTGTCGATTTTCAGTGGAGCGGCAAGTCGCCATGGCGGGGGCAAGGCGGCGTTCAGTGAATTCCTTGAACGTCTGCATTTCGGGTAGGCGCGTCTCGCGAAGTTCTTCGATCCTGCGTTGGACGAGAGCATAGTAGGCAGCGCCCGCACCGAAACGGAATTGCGATTCGGTGTGGCCCTTCTCAATGGCGGCCTGGAGCGTGGTCAGGCGCTCCAGCAGGACCGGTTCATCGACACTCGCGTCCTCAGTCATTTCTGCTGTGATGCGTGACAGCTCAAGTTCCCAGGACGTGAGTTGCGGAACAAGCTTTTGCGCGACCGGCAGGGCGAGCAGGGCCATGATTCGGTAGGTCTCGATTTCGAGCAGGCGTTGAACGATCCGTCCCGTGTGCCATGGCGTCATGGACCGGTTTTGGATCAGGAACCGGCTGAAGCCGTCCTTGTGCAAGCGGAAATCTGTGACGGCGACGGCCGACCCATCGGCGATATCCGCGCCGATGAGAGCATTGCCGCTGAAGAATTTCTCTGCAGTGTCTGACGTCGGCAGGATATTCTTTTCCGCATCGAGCAATGAAACATGCGCGCCGGCGATCAATGAGCCCGGGAGGCTGGTCAGCCACGCCGAGGGAGCGGCGGAAATTGCCGGAGTCTCGAAAGGCGTCCCCTCATCATGAGTGATGAAGGTAAATCGCGTGAACTCTGTATGGCGCTCCCAGATGAAGCGGAACGCGCCCAGGTCCACACTGTAGTGCTTTGCCCCTGTACCCGGCGGTGTCGCGCCGTACTGCCGGGTGAGCGCTTCAACGATGGCGCGGTCTTCTTCGGTGGGCGGACCGTCATTGGTCAGCGCAATACAGGAAATGGAAAGCGGTGCGGTGAGCGCCTCGGGGGGGCGGGCGTGAACTTCGTTGCTCAGCGAGAATCGCTGGGGATGGTTTTCGGGTAGATCGATCATGCGCCATCTCGCTCGCCTTGCGCGTGCGCTACGAGTTAAGTCGCTCGCGCGGATTGTCCAAACCTAGGGCTGACTTTGCCTTAGAAAGGTGTCGCGGAGCAGTCTGGCGACCAATTCCGGGTCTTCCTCATGGGCGAGATGGCCAAGGCCTGGAAGACTTTGAGCACAGGCGTGTTTGCAGATGCCCGCAACCTGATCTGCATGGTTGGGCGGTACAGCGCGGTCGTGGTCTCCAGCAAGCAGCAAGAGCGGGGTATCCAAGGCCCGTAGACGTTTAGGAATGTGGGTCAAATCCCAATTGGCCATCATGTCCAGCGCGCCGGCAACGTGGGTTTGTCGGGAAAATAGCGTCCTGTACGCTTCCACACTTTGGTCTGGAGGCAGCGAGCCGGTTCCGGACAGCAGGCGTTCTACCCGGCCAGGACGGCGCGCCGATCGAGAGGCGGCAAATGCTGCCAGACCTCCGACTGTCAGCGCCTTTGCGGCAACCGGCGCAACGAAGCTCATAAGGCCCGGGAAGGGTTTCAATGCGCCATTGACGCTCGCAATCCCTCGAAGACCGAGACTGGATGCAAGCTGTACGGCAATCGCAGACCCCGCAGAATGGCCGGCCACAAAGTCTGGCGCGGCGTCGAGCGTATCGAGCAATTCTAAAATTGTCTGCGCCATTGCTGGCAATGTGGGCGTAAAATTGGATCGCGTCCGTGTGAATGCATGCCCCGGTAGATCCATGACGATCACGTCAAAGTCAGACGAAAGCAATTGTGCCGCGTCTGCCCAGGAATGGGTCGATGCGCCGGTCCCATGCAGCAGGAGCAGGATGGGTCCAACGCCAAAGCGCTGTACGTGCCAGGTATGCACGCCGGACTTCACAAACCGGGAAACGTCACGGAGCGGCCAATCGCGTCCATCCGTCATCCAATCTGGTTCTCCAGCTCGGGCGCGCGGTGGGTGGTCAGCGCTCATTCATGCTTGTCCTGACGGTGCGCGAGATCGCTGCCGCGTCGGCGAAGGGCAGGAACCGGTAGTCTGCGCCGAGGGCGCTGGCGAGTTCACGGCTTCGCTCGGACGGGCGTTTTGATGTGTCGAAGTAGAGCGTGTTGAAGCCAGACAGCAGAAAGCGTCGGCTGACGCGTTTTATGTCCGCATTGAGTGTCCCACGGTCAGACGTTCCGTCTAGCGCGACATTGCCGCGTCCGTCGGAGAGGATAACGAGATGGGGGGTTTTTCCGCGTTTGAGTTCGGCATCGGCCAGTTCGTGGGCAAGGCGCAATCCTGCAGCGAGCGGTGTCCCGCCCCCGCCGGGCAATCCGGCAAGCCTGCGTCGGGCCATCACAAGCGATTGCGTGGGGGGCAGTACGATATCCGCTTGTGTCCCTCTGAACGCGACGAGTGCGACGGTATCCCTTCGCACATAGCACTCGGCGAGCAATTGTTCGACCGCGCCCTTCGCTTCAGACATGCGCGCCATGGCCGAAGACCCGGATGCGTCAACGGCGAAGATGACCGATGACTGTGCGTTGTGTTTGTAGCGCTTGGTTTGGATGTCCTCTGGTTTGATGCGTAGGCGATGCCCGGATTCGCGCTTCCGCAGCTTCTGAAAGGGTGCGGCTGCGCGAAGTGTTTCGGAAAGATCGATGGTTGCCCCCCGTTGCGCGCGTCCCCGGCGTGGCCGATCCCGGCGGCCTTTACGGGCATCGCGGCGTAAATTACCTGCCTTTCCGGCGTTGGCGTTGTGGTTCGCGCGGTCCGCCGTTTTCGATTGGCCAAGAAGACCCTGCAGTGCGAGGCCGCGAACGGCGTCGACGATAATGTCGCTCAGGCTATCTGGATCGGACCGGTCGGAGGTTGATTTGTCTTCTGTTGATTGTTCCGGCGGCGGCGGTGGATCTTCGGGGTGTTCTTTATTCGGCTGGGTCGTGGGGACAGTGCCAAGAACGAGGCTACACGCTTCAATAATGTGCTCTGTTTCAACGGTCTCAACACCGTCCAATGCTGCCGCCGCACGTGCTGTGCGCAAACAAAAGAGCGGCGCTCGAAGGGATTGAATGCCCAAGGACGCACAGGCTGAGACGATCGCTTCGACCAGCGGATCATCGATCTCGATTGTCGGGAGGATTTGGCGCGCGGCGCCGACTTCTCCGGGAAACACGGCAAAGGTAGGAGGTGCCAACTGACCTGCATGGCCAAGCGTTATGTGGAAAGCGAGGCGGTCTGTGAGGGCTGAGGCCGTTTCGGGTTCATCCGGTTCGCTCTCGTCGAGTGCGATGCAGGCAAATTCAGCGGGGTGCTGTGTCGACAGACCGGTGCGTTCGACCTGCACTGCGCCTCGATCGATCGCAGATGTGATTTCGGCGACGGCCCATGTGTCGAGGCGTTCGGCCATGCGGATGATGAGAAACCCACCATCCGCCGATGCGAGAAGGCCCTTGGTTGCCATAAGCGTACCCGATGCAAGCGAGGCTTCGAGCGCGAGGCCGCCGATTAGTCGATCTTCGCTGACGCTTGCCGGCACAGTCATGACAGGCGCGCCCTGCGCGAGAGACTTCAAGGCGGCAAGCCAGGCGTCCCTGATGGGGCCAGCGCACGCCTTTAGACAAATGCCGCCCAGACCTACCGGATCAACACAGACCAGCGCCGCGATTCGTTCTGCGCGGGACCATAGGGCTTGGCTGATTGACAGGCTTTCATCGACAGCATCGCCGAGGGTATCAGGCGACGGCGCATTCACCGGGGAAAAACTTCATCGAGCGCGCGGGCAATTCTTGCCGAGGCGTCGGTTTCATCCAGAGGATCCTTGCGAAGCCGATGGCTCAATGCGCTGGGGGCAACTGTTTTCAGGTGCGCCCTCGACACCGTGTCTGAGCTCTCCAGCGCGGCGAGGGCCCGGGCCGCGCGCATGAGGGTGAGTTCACCGCGCAGGCCATCTGATCCTAAAGCGACGCAAAGCATGGCTGCGTCCTCAAGGATGGCACCGCTGTCCAGTTCACCGAGCCGCTCGCGGGCACCTTCGACCTTTCGGCGCAGGGCAGAGGTTTTGCGTCGCCAGGTTTGTTCAAATGTTGCCGGATCGCGCTCGTAGGCATCGCGGCGTTTAATGATTTCCACCCGGTCCTTGATGTCCGCAGGCGTGCGAACATCGACGGAAAGGCCAAATCGGTCGAGGAGCTGCGGTCGGAGTTCACCTTCCTCCGGGTTGCCGCTGCCGACGAGGACGAAACGGGCAGGGTGCGAAATGCTGAGGCCCTCGCGTTCGACTGTGTTTGTACCGGACGCTGCGACGTCGAGAAGGACATCGACAAGGTGGTCATCCAGAAGATTGACTTCGTCGACATAGAGGTAGCCGCGGTGCGCCTTCGCGAGCAGGCCCGGCTCAAATCGCATCTCCCCATCCACGAGGGCGCGTTCGAGGTCGAGTGCTCCCAGAAGCCGGTCCTCAGTCGCGCCGAGCGGTAGTGTGACGACAGCGGGTTGGCGTTGAACTGGCTTCACCGTTTGCGACGGCAGAGCGTTATCACAACGCCCGCAAAGTCCTGCCGATGCATCGGGCGGACACTGGAACGCGCAGTCGGCGACCACATCAATTTTTGGAAGCAGGGCGGCAAGGGCGCGAATAGTGGTGGTCTTACCCGTGCCCCTGTCGCCGAACGCGAGGACACCGCCAATGGTGGGATCAATCGCCGTCAGCAGTAAAGCGCGTTTCAGGTCATCCTGGCCAACAATTGCGGCAAAGGGAAAGGCTGGAGCGGACAAAACACCTCCGAAACGGCTTCAAGATTGAAAGCATAAAACAAACAAGCCGCCGAGCGTGCAACTCGGCGGCTTGTGGAATGGACACTTTGTGGTGTCTATTTCTCAGATTCTGCCTTGATGTAAGCGATTACGTCAGCGCGTTCCTGTGGGCTCGGCAGACCAGGGTAGGCCATGATTGTGCCCGGGATGAAGCGCTGCGGCGCTTCGAGGTAGGCGAACATGGTCGGTTCGGTCCAGACAATGCCGGAGTTAGCGTTGGCGTCTGAATAGCGGAAGCCCTCGATCGAGCCGGCTTCACGGCCAATGATGCCATAAAGGGATGGACCGACGCGGTTTTGGCCTTCCTGCACGACGTGGCAGGACATGCACTTGGTGAACACACGGCGGCCTTGTGCTGCGTCACCCTCGAGCGCAGCGTAAGCAGCCACAACTTCTGCTGAAACCTGGTCGTCACCGCCGGAAACGGCAGCTTCAACAGTCTCTTCGACTTCAGCGGCAGCCTCTTCCATCGTGTCGGCTGCGTCTTCGGCCATATCCTCAGCGGCATCGCCGGCGTCAGCCGTTGCTTCTTCGACAGCGTCAGCCGTTTCAGCCGCCGCCGTTTCGACTTCGGCAGCGGCCTCTTCTGCCGCGGTCGTCGTCTCTTCGGTGGCCGACTCAACGGCAGCGGCCGTGTCCGATGCGCTCGGGGCCGACGAGTCGCCCGAGTCAGAGCCGCCACACGCCGCGAGGGCAACAGCCGATACGCCAACGAGCAGCAGGCGAAGGGTATTAGAATTCATTGCGGTCATTCCGTCTCTCTCCGTAACTTCCAATGTGATAATAGAGCGATTTTGTCTTCGTCAAACCACGGCGCGCATTCGCATCTTCAAACCAACGATGTCCGCGAAATGATGGTCCAAATAGTGGCAAAGCCATGCCGAATAGGGTTCAGAATCACGAGCAAAGTCTGCCTGCAATTCGTCAAGGTTTATGAAGTGTGTGTTTGAGACCTCATCGGGGTGCGGGTCAAGCGTTGATACCGCCATGCCAGAAAAGACATGGACCAGCTCGTTTTCGACCATCCCGCCGTCGAGCTCAGCGCGGTAGCGCGCCTGAAACCCGTAACCGAGTTCAACGTCAATGCCGAGTTCTTCGAACGTCCGGCGACGCGCGGCGTCCAGTATGTCTTCGCCAGGGCGCGGATGACCGCAGCAAGCATTCGCCCATTTGCCGCGTGAATGATATTTCACGTCGGCGCGTTTTTGCAGAAGCGTCCTGCCTTGTCGATCAAAGAGGAAGACCGAAAACGCCCTGTGCAAACGGCCTTTGAGGTGGGTGTCCAGCTTGCCGTCTTCACCGATTGGGCAGTCAGCCTCGTCGACAAGAATGACGCGCTCGCTGGCGTCATCTGGTTTGAGGGCTCGTCCGTTGTCGTCGCGCATGCTGTCGACAGTGGTTCAATTGTACAAAACAATCAACTTAGTGGCGTGTACATTTCAGATGTCAGTTGGCGAGGCGAAGACCGCCGTATTGAACACTCATCGCTTGGAGAGTTTCCAGCAGGCAGGCACCGATCTCAATAATCATTCTTTCGATTTGCGCCTGTGGGACCTGCGCCTGAACTCGGCTCTCCAATGCGTGACACACCTCAGCAAGGCGTTTTGCGCCTGCGCTATGCGCCATGGACTTCAGCGCATGGGCTTGTTTCGCGATATCGCCGTGATCTGCGTTGCTGACGAGCAATGCACTTAAGGCGTCTAGCGCTTCAGGCGCCTTGACCTGAAACAGCGCCCAGACCTTCCCGCGGACGTCACGGCCGGATTTGGCCCCCAGGCTATCCATTTGTGCAATTGTATCCGCGTCGAACATCTCTCCTGCTGTCACTGACGACTCGTCAGGCTGGCCGCTTCACGGTAGAGGTGACCGAGAGCCGGCTCGTGCAGCATGAAGCCAATGTGCTCGAAGTGTTATCTCGCTTTCGTCTTCTTGGCTTCAAATTGAGCATGGACGACTTCGGCACGGGCGCAACGAGTTTCGAGCAGCTGCGGCTTTATCCGTTCAGCGAGCTGAAGATTGACCGGTCTTTCATCCAGAACTCTCGCGAAGACGACTTCTCAAAGACGACAGTCGAAACGAGCGCGCGTCTTGCAGCAATGCTTGGAATTTCTGTTGTTGCTGAGGGCATCGAAACCGATGACCAGCTCAAGCTCGCCACGGATGTCGGTGCAGAGTCGATCCAAGGCTTCCTGATTTCCCGTCCGCTTTCAGCCAGCCAGCTGACCGAGTGGGTGAAGCGGTTTAATACTGCGAGTGCCGACGCGGCATAACTTGGATCACTGGTGGGCGGTGACGGGTTCGAACCGCCGACCCTCTCGGTGTAAACGACAGAACATATTAATAAAAACAGTGTTTTAAGTGTCAACCGTTGAGGGAAATCCACAATAAAGCCAGCCCAGACCAAATCGGATTGTCAACTGGCTATCGGCTCTTACTCGACCATCATCGCGGCCTGACACGGGGTGCCCGGGGGCCGTGAACGCTTCGCCTGAAGATCCTGTAAATGCCTGGACGGCATTGCGAGCGAGGCTGAGGTGCACGACGATTTTTCACGACTGTGTCGCGGACAGAAACAGGCTGCTGCATTCAGGCAGGACAACTAAGATCGAGTTGGAAGGGGCTTCTACTTAAGTGGATCTGAATCTACCCTGGGACGAGCAGTGTTTGGGGACGAGCGTTGGTACATCGTTGGATATTCGGAATTCTGTCCGCTGTTTTAGTTGGCGGCCTGTCCGCCATTTTTTTGAATGAGCTGTCTGGTTCGACTGATCGTACTGGCGAGCCCCGGAAAGCGGCGCCCGAAACATCGGCACCGGGCTTCGCGCCGGCAAAGATGTCGCCCCTCCGAAGTCTGGACAGCGCGTCGTTTATTGAAGGCTACGAGCGGCTTATCGACGGCGATATTGAAGGCCTTGCAGTCTATCCGACGACCCCGCAGGGATCGTTTGCCGGTGTAGAGACAGCTGCAATGGCTGCGGACTACAATGCACCGGTTCGCTTCAACTATGTCGCTAATCTGAGTGCGACATCGGAGTTTGCAATCGATTTGGCCCCTGTGGGCCGGCTCGACCTGCTGGATGTTGACGGTGAAGTGGTCGGTCATTGCACTGCGGCGGCGATATCACAGACGCATATCCTGACGGCCGGTCATTGCTTCTATGATGCGGCCGGTCCCCGGATCGG
>JBCBWQ010000310.1:0-2424 GCA_039817025.1 Pseudomonadota bacterium
TTCATCATCGTCGATAAACACCAGAAAGTCGCGCGCGGCACACTGGTCGAGCGCGGCGTTGCGCACATGGGCAACGCCGGGTCGTGTCTCATGAACATAGCGAATTGGAATTTCGGGCGACTCACCCGCTGCCGTTTCGGCGATGGGCCGCGCCCGGCCATCAGGATTGTTGTCGATCACAAGGATAGACGCCTCAACCGCTGACGGTATGGCCTGATCCTGTAGTTCAGCCAGCAGCGCCTTGAGCTGCAAATTCCTTTTGTAGGTGGGTATACAGATCGTCAGGGACGGCATGGCGAAGACGGACAGCTCAAAGGTTTGATCGGGGTTCGACGTTTAAATCCAAGGACCATCTTGCAAGGATCGAACCGGTTTGTGGCGCAGGAAAGACCGGCCGTGGCAAGCGATGTCGAAGACAAGTGTTAATTCTCGGTGAGCCGCGGCGACCTGTGTGATCTTGAGTTGAGCTCGCTTAAAGGGCGTGGTTAATACGCCTTGTAGGCGAACCCGCCGGCCAGAACTCGTCCCAAATTCCGCACGTGTCCGGAGTCACCGCTCAACTGGAGAGGTCCATGAGCGCCAAAATCATTGCGATCGCGAACCTGAAGGGCGGCGTTGGCAAGTCAACCACGACGGTCATGATGGCCGACGGTCTGGCTTACTATTACGGCCTGAACGTGCTGGTCGTTGACCTGGACGCACAAGCCAATTCCAGCCAGATGTTTCTGACCGAACGCGGTGTCCAGGCCGCCGCTGAACAGGGCAAAGGTGCGCACCATTTCCTTGCGCAGTTCGTTGCTGGCGAACCCGCCGCCGCCGGGCCGTTCATCATGCCAAACGCTGTGACGCTTGAGGAATTGCGCGTTGCCGAAGACAATGATGAGCGCCTCGGATGGATCTCGTCTTTGCCATCCCACCCGCAATTGCGTCTGTCTGAACTCAGCCTTGAAGAAGACTGGTACTCAAATCAGGGCACACCCTCGACACTGTCGGACAAGCTGTACGAACACTTTCGGGCAGGTTTCGATCCTGTATTCCCGCTTTACGATATCGTCTTGCTCGACTGCCCGCCGCATTTGTCTCCGCTTGCGCGCGCCGGCCTGTCGCTTGCCGATGTTTATGTCATGCCGACTATCGCCGATGCCGTCTCCACCTGGGGCACCAAACAGTTTTCCGGCTGGGTGAAGGAAAACATCGCGCCAGACTTGGCTGAACGAAACTTTGTCATCGTCACACGCTTTCGCAACACAAGCTATGCACGACAGGTCCAGAGTGAGCTGCGGGATATTTACCTGAAAGATCGCCATTTCGGACCAACGATCCCGGAATCGATTCACGTTTTGAAGGCAATGGACCGGGCTGCACCCGATAGCTACAACACATTCAAAGGCAAGTATGGCGGCGTGCAAGGCGATGTTCGGCGACTGTCGGATCGCTTCGTGGAGTTCATGTCTGGTCGTACGGGAGAACAATGGCAAAGAGTGAGAGATTAGATCCGGTTGCCTATCTGGACCGGTTTTTCGACGAACTTCGCAATGAAGTCCGGTCGAACCCGAAACTCGCCTCGCGGCTGGTCAAGGCGTTGGGCGCTGATGTCGTATTCGAGGACGAAGACAAGGCCGACGTGGCCAACCCGTTCGTACTCGCTGCGGCAGGTGACAAGGCCCGCTTCATGAGCGTGTTTTCGTCTATGAAGATCGCCCAGATCAAGAAAGTCCTGCGGGAAAACAATCTCGCAACGGCCGTCGACATGCGTGGCAAGTCCGCTGCTCAATTGGTAGACTTGCTGTATGCGCGGGCGGCCGACAAGGTGTCAGAACGCCAGAGCGCATTTTACTGAGGCGCAGACGCGCTGCAGGACGGCAAGGCACCAGGCTCGGCCACACCGCCCGACGTTGTACAGGCAAAGTCACCGTCGGGAGCAATTGCGCGTGAGAATGCATCTGGGTCGGTTTCGAGCACATTCTCATAGGGCAGCGTGACGGGGTATTTGATCGTACTGCCAGGCTCAGCGAGGCACCGGAAGACGCACGAATACGTCTTCAGCGCGGCGGAGATCTGCGTATCCGCAACGACCGCCTCAGTCCCGATTTCCCTGGAGCCCTCGTCAATCCTAGTCTCGCGTTCAGGCTCAGTTTCCAGCTCCGGGAAATCAAAACCGACAGGTTCAACGGGAGCCGGTAGCGCGTCGGTTGCGGTGACGGTAATCGGTGCCGCAGAGGCTAGCCCCACGTCAACGGTCAAACTGATTGTATCGGCTTGCGTCAGCCCAGGCGCTTGAGACGGCACTCCGCCCGACCCAAGCCGCATCGCCAACAGATCGTCATCGCCAGCGTTGGGAAGTCTGACACCACCGGCTATAATTGCGTCACCATTTGGCAACACGGTCATGTCGCCAACGCCTTCTATGGCATCTGTTTCGTT
>JBCBWQ010000311.1:0-2410 GCA_039817025.1 Pseudomonadota bacterium
AAGGAAGCGGATCAGATAGTCGATCGCGCTTGCCCCCCGCTCAATCACACGGTTCAGCGCACCCGTGCGCCGCGTTTGGTGGAAGTTCAGCGACAGGCTCTGTGCATGGCCGAACGCGTCGACCACGGCGACCCGTTGCGCGTGCTGGCTCGCCGGCGCAAACAGCATGTCTCGGATCTGCGGCAACCCCGCCGCTGCGAAGCGAATGCCGATACCAAGCGCCAGATAAAGGATAGCCCCTGCCAGCGTCGCCGCACCTTGGTCGCCCGTCACATCGGCAACGCGGTTGATCGCGTCGCCAATGATCAATGGCGAGACCACCTCAAGCACCGAGGCGATCAGCGTCAGAACAATTGCCACAGCCATGACCGGACGCCATTGCATGAGCTCCGGCCGGGCCAGCAGCTTCAGGATGCGCAGGATCGAGACGCCGATCCCACCATCGGCGCTTTCAATGCGATCAGGGTCTTGTGTGCCGTGTGGAGCCATTTCGCCCATGTAGGGCGCAGCGTAATTAAACACCATGCCATAACACAATTTCCGGCTGCGTCTGGCGTACGCAGGCCAAGCCTTCTAAGGAGTCCAAACGGTATCAAGAAAGGCGCGCGTCATGTCGACCGTCTCCTCCATCTGCGTTTATTGCGGCTCCTCGAACGACGTGGCCCCCGGCTATCTCATGCTCGCAACAGAGCTTGGCCGCCTGCTGGCGAAGCAGAAGATTCGCATGGTTTATGGCGGTGGCGGCGTCGGCCTCATGGGGGCCTGTGCGCGGGCCGTTCACGAGGCCGGCGGCGACGTTTTGGGAATCATGCCGCGTTTTCTCTTGCAGAAAGAGCGCATCTTCGAGGACGTGCCCCATGAAATCGTCGACGACATGCACACCCGCAAACAGCGCATGTTCGATGAAAGCGACGCGTTCATTGTGCTGCCCGGCGGCATCGGGACACTTGAAGAGGCGGTCGAAATGCTCTCCTGGGCCCGGCTTGGCCTACATGCCAAACCGATGGCCTTCCTCGACGAGGACGGGTTCTGGACGCCGCTCTTCGACCTGATGGACCACATTATCGAGGCGAAATTCACGCCCGAGGAATTCCGCGGCGCGCTCGTTCATTCCGATACGCCAGCGGACGCGGTTCAGGCGCTGCAGGACCGTTGCATTGTGCTCGACAGCTAGCTGAGCCGCGCCAGCACGCGCTCCCGCCCCATGAGCTGCAGCATTGCGCCCATGTCTGGCCCATAGCTGCGCCCTGTGATCGCCTTGCGCAGCGGCATGAACAGCGCCTTACCTTTACGGCCAGTCTTCTCTTTCAGAGCCGACGTCCACTCGCGCCACGCGCCCTCACCAAACTCAGTTGCGGGCAGCAGCGCGATGGCCTCAGCCACATAATCTGCATCCTCCGCCTCGATCACAGGATCGGCAGCGCCATAGACGATGTCCACCCAACCGGTGACATCCGACAAGACTTCGCAGTTTGCCCGCACTGTTTCCCAGAAGAGCGGCGTCTCCGTTGCGCGCGGATCAAGCGCCGACAGTCTGTCCTCGACCATGTCAAATGGCGTCTCGTGCAGGATCGACGCATTTAGGCCGCGCAACTCCGCCTCGTCGAAGCGCGCCGGCGCGCGGCCGATTTTTCCAAAATCGAATTCCTCGGCGAGCAGCTCAAGGCTTTCCCGCGCCTCGACATTGTCCGACGTGCCAATTTTCGCGAGCAGCGACGCAATCGCCATCGGCTCAAGGCCATCCTCCGCAAGCTGCTCGATCGAGAGCGACCCCAGACGTTTCGACAGCCCCTGCCCGTCCGCGCCGACCAACAGAGGTGTATGCGCCATGTCCGGTGCTGACCCGCCCAGCGCTTTGAAAATTTCGATCTGCGCGCCGGAATTGGTGACATGGTCCTCGCCGCGCACGACGTGGGTGATGCTATACTCAATGTCGTCCACCACGCTCGGCAGCGTATAAAGGTACGAGCCATCCTCGCGGATCAGAATCGGGTCGGAGATTGAGGCCGTGTCGATGCTCTGCGGCCCGCGCACGAGATCAGTCCATTCGCAGCGCTCGCCCGACAGTTTGAACCGCCAGTGCGGCTTGCGGCCTTCGGCTTCCAAAGCGGCACGGTCGTCTTCTGTTAGATCCAGTGCGGCGCGGTCATAGACCGGCGGACGCCCCCGGCTCAGCGCGATCTTGCGCTTGCGATCGAGCTCATCTGCGGTTTCGTAGCAGGGATAAAGCAGCCCCATCTCGACAAGGGTCGCCTTGGCTGCGTCGTATTTCTCGAACCGCGCAGACTGCTTGAACGTATCGCCCCAGCTGAGGCCTAACCAGGTCAGGTCATCGCGGATGCCCTGCTCGTTCTCGGCGGCACCTTCATCCTGCGTATCGATGACACCGATACTGAGCGTTCCACCGCCG
>JBCBWQ010000312.1:0-2390 GCA_039817025.1 Pseudomonadota bacterium
CCGGAACCCCCCATCGCGCCATCTTGTCGGCATAAGCCAGCCCTTCGTCCTTGAGCGGATCCCAGCCGCACAACACGAAATGTGCGGGCGGTAAGCCCTTGAACTCTTCATCGGGCGCGAACAGCGGCGAAACACGCTTGTCCATGCGATCCGTCTGCTTTTCCACGTAGCCATTGCGAAAATAGTCAAACAGGTTCGGCGAAATGAAGAAGCCGCCTTCCTGAAAGCTCATCTTCTTCGCCCGGATATCGACAAACTGAACAAGCGGATACAGCAGCAATTGGAAGGCTGGCTCGGGCCCGCCCGTCCTGTTCATCTCTTGCGCGATAAACGCAGACAGGTTCCCGCCAGCGCTATCCCCACATACGGCCACTCGGTCCGGGTCCATGCCTATGAGATCGGCCCGCTTCATGACCCAAAGCCACGCGGCACGCGCATCGTCATGGGCGGCGGGAAAGCGATGTTCGGGCGCGAGGCGATAGTCGATCGAGAGCACGCGGCAGCGAGATCCCTCTGCCAGCCGTTTGCAGATCATGTCGTGGCTATCAAGATCCCCCAGCATGAACCCGCCGCCATGGAAAAAGACGATGCCCGGTCCGGGTCCGATTCCAGCACCAAGAGGCGTGTAGAGGCGCGCTTTCAATGACCCATCCGCACCATCGACGGCGAGCGTTGAAAGCTCCGCCATTTGCGGGGCATCCTGCTCAACGGAGCGGCTCGCCCGATAGAAGCTCTGGCGCAATCGATCGGTGGACTGCTTCCAGTCCAGACCGGAAAAGTCCGGAAGCTTCATCTCCGGCGGCCGGAACCGGTCTAGAAAGGCCCGCATGGCATCTTCGATCATGGAGCGGTAGATGACCTGCGAATGCGGCCATGCCAAGGTAAAAGACCTGAAAAGGATACGGGACACGCAAGTGCTAGCGGCCTGCGGGGACACCCCGCTTTCGCGCCTCCCTCACGGCAATAAAGAGCGTCGAGCCCACAATTAGCGCAGCACCGATCCAGACATAGAGACCAGGCAGAATGCGAAACAACAGCCAATCTGCGCCGGCCGCCATCGGAAGACGAAGATAGTCCATCGGCGACAAGAACGATGCGTCGCCCACGCTCATCGCCTTGATGTAGCAGAATTGTCCTCCAAACGCGCAGGCGGACAAGGCTGTGATGACACTCCAGTCCTGCAGCGATGGCGCACTCCAGTGCAGCACTGCAAATGGGGCCAGGAAAACCGTCGACAGGATGTTTGCCCAGATCAGGAGCGTGATCGGCTTGTGGGTCGCAGCCAGCGACTTCACCATGATGATTGCACCCGCAAGGGACACTGACGAGCCGAGCGCCAGGAGCGTTCCGATCATTGATCCGCCGGAGAGACCCTCGCCGGACATCAACGCATCGCCCAGGACCATCACAATCACGCCGCCAAAACCAACGATCACTGCCCCCCAGCGCTGCTTTCCGACCGATTCCCGCAAGATCAGCGCGGCCAACACCGTGACAAACAGGGATCGCGAAAATGAGATGGCGTTGAACTGCGACAGGGGCAGGCCGTATGCATCAGAAATTGCGTAGATCGATAGCAAGAACCCAAACGTTCCGAAGATACTGCGCACAAAGACCAGGCCAGGCCGTGTGACCCGCACAACGCTCCATCCCCCAATCGTAATGAAGGGTACGCTGAGGACCAACGCGATAAATGCGCGCCAGAACGCCAGGAAGGCCGGGCTATAGTCCGCGGACATGAGCTTTACGAGCACCGCGAACACGGTGAACGCGGCACCTGAGGCCAGCATCCACAAGGCCCCCTGCACATTGCCGGATAAGCCGGTCGCGCCCACATTATGGGGCAGCGGGCGATGCGGCCCCGCGGAATGCGAGTCTCTTTCAGTCATGGACAGGTTCAGCGCAGACGAAATCAAGGAGATCGACCGCCTTTGGCGCGCCGTTCCCCCTGAGCATGTCTGGAGTGGCTGGGCCGCAGCAGGCGAGACAACGCGCGAAATCTGGATTTTCCGCACCAAGGCCCATTGGCGGCGCTTCCCCCTCAAGAAATCCCGGGCAGGCTATGCCCTCTTTGATGAACGCGAGCGAGAGGTCGCCAATGCACCAAGCCTGGAGGCACTCCTGCGTGCAATCGAAGCCATACCCGGTATCGAAGCGCCCTACGAGCGTTGATTCAACGCTCAGGTGCTCGCCTTTAGCGCTTGTGCCATTTGCTCGGCCTGCTCTGGCGTTATGCCCAACGCATCAAGAATGGGACTAGAGGCAGCGTCCTCTTCGCGCCAGGAATGCGGCGGCCCGACGGTGATGCCTCCATCGACCAGAAACTCCCCACCCGTGATAAATTCGCCTGCATCCGAGGCCAGAAAGGCTGCCATTTCTGCGATATCTGT
>JBCBWQ010000313.1:0-2371 GCA_039817025.1 Pseudomonadota bacterium
GGCCCACGGCAAGCTCTTCAGTCATGCCCATACCGCCATGGATCTGGATCGATTCCTGCCCCACAAAACGCCCGGCCTGGCCAATGCGAACCTTGGCGGCAGAGACCGCTTTCTTACGCTCCACTTCAGGCTCGTCCAGCTTGAGGGTCGCCATGTAAGTCATGGAGATCGACTGCTCGTGCTCCATGAACATGTCGACCATTCGATGCTGAAGGACCTGGAACTTGCCGATCGGCGTGCCGAACTGCTTGCGTTGGCGCGAATATTCGACGGTCATCTTGTGGGCCACGCCCATGACACCGACAGCTTCTGCACAGGTGGCGGCGGTGGCTTCGTCGATCACGCGCTCGATCAGCGGCAGCGCGCCGTCGACATCGCCAATAGCAGCTTCGGCCGGAACCTTCACATTCTCGAAATAGACTTCAGACGCGCGGCGCCCGTCTACGGTAGGGTAGTCACGGGTGGTGACGCCATCTGCATCCTTGGCAACGATGAAAACCGAAACGCCGCCCGCGTCGCGCCGGTCGCCGGAGGTGCGCGCCGTTACAACGAGATGGGATGCCCAGGGCGCACCGATGACAACCGCCTTGTGGCCATTGATCACATAGTCGCCGCCATCTTTCTTGGCGGTGGTTTCGAGGTCAGCGAGGTTGTAGCGCCCGCGCGGCTCGGCATAGGCAAACGCGAAGACATGCTCACCGCCCATCAGACCCGATAGATATTCCTCTTTCTGTGCTGCAGAGCCAGCATGTTTCAGGAAGCCGCCGGCACAAACGACCGTCGGCACGTAAGGCTCAACAACGATGCCTTTGCCGAACTCTTCCATTACGACCATGGCATCGATTGGCCCGCCGCCGAGGCCGCCGTCTTCTTCGCTAAACGGTGCCATGAGCAGGCCGAGCTCTGCGAACTGGGCCCACATTTCCGGGCGCCAGCCCGCATCGGAGGCGACAACGCCTCGGCGTGTGTCGAAATCGTACTGCTCGCGGATCAGCCGGGCGAGGCTGTCGCGGATCATGTTCTGTTCGTCGGTGAAATTGAAATCCATTGTGTTCCTCCGGGGCCCGTCTCTGGCGGGCTAAATGTCGGTGCGTCTTTGATGACCGAAAAAGGGCGGCTGGAAAAGCCTGCCGCCCCTGATCTGTTGAATTTCCGTCAGCCTAAAGGCCCAGGATCATCTTGGTGATGATGTTGCGCTGGATCTCGTTTGAGCCGCCATAGATCGATGTCTTGCGCATGTTGAAGTACATCGGCGCAGAGTGGTGGGCATAGTCGGGGCCGATGCTGAATTCGTTCGAGCCGTCCTGCGGGAAGCCGCGGAAGTAAGGCGCGCCGTATGTACCAACCGCTTCGAGCGTGAGCTCCGTCAGGCGCTGCTGGATCTCAGTACCCTTCACTTTCAGGATCGAGCTTTCGGGGCCTGGGCCCTTACCCGCCGCTTCACCGGCGAGCGTGCGCAGTTCCGTGAACTCCAGCGCTGTGAGGTCAATCTCAAGCTGGCTGATCTTACGCGAAAAATCGCCGTCATTGATCAGCGGCTCGCCGTCGATCAGCTCAGTGGAAGCGATGGAGCGCAGCTTCTCGACGCCGCGCTTGGAGCGAGCAACGCCGGCGATGCCGGAACGCTCATGGGCGAGCAGGAACTTGGCGTAGGTCCAGCCCTGGTTCTCAACGCCGACCAGGTTCTCAACCGGCACGCGGACATCGGTGAGCCAGGTCTCGTTGACCTCATGGCCGCCGTCAATGGTGATGATCGGGCGCACTTCGATGCCGGGCGTGTTCATGTCAACGAGGATGAAGGAAATGCCTTCCTGTGGTTTGGCCGCATCCGGATCGGTGCGGCAGAGGAAGAAGCCCCAATCGGCGTGCTGGGCGAGGGTCGTCCAGGTCTTCTGGCCGTTGATGACGTAGTGATCACCATCTCGCACGGCAGTTGTTTTCAGGCTGGCAAGGTCGGAGCCCGCACCCGGCTCCGAATAACCCTGGCACCACCACTCTTCGCCGGAGAGGATTTTCGGCAAGTAGCGGTCTTTCTGCTCTTGCGAGCCAAATGTGTAGATCACGGGCCCAACCATTGAAACACCGAAAGGAAGCGGCATCACCGCATCGACGCGGGCATTTTCTTCGGACCAGATATAACGCTGCGTCGAGGTCCAACCGGTGCCGCCATACTCTTTCGGCCAAGCCGGTGCGGCCCAGCCTTTTTCACCGAGGATCTTGTGCCAGGCCAGAAAGTCTTCGCGGGACAGGTCTTCGCGGGTGCCCATACCAATCAGGTGTTTGGGATAGTTTTCCTCAATGAAGGTGCGGACTTCGTCGCGGAAGGCGATTTCTTCGGGCGAAAACTCAAGATTCATGGCGGCGTCTCCCA
>JBCBWQ010000314.1:0-2366 GCA_039817025.1 Pseudomonadota bacterium
ATCAATCCAAAGCCAGATGATGGCCGCGCATGGCATTGGGACCCTGCGACGGGCCGGCTCAATATTGCATCTGGCAGCGGGGATTTCAGCGATTTGCAGGGCGCATGGTCGCTCTCGGGCGTGCAGGCCGTGCTTGAAGGCTTCAGCCGCGCACGACTGGGCGCAGCGCTCGGAGCTGGTGAAGGGGTTGTAGACTGCCCGCTCACACTATCAAATGGACGCAGGGCGCGCTTCGCAGGACGATTCAATGCTGACGGAACAGCCCATGGCCAGTTGCACGCTGACGATGTGCCTGGTGATTTGCGGTCAGGTCCGGGGCCAGATCTGAAGGCTGCGTTCCAGCCAATTGTATCCTTGAACGACGGGCGCGTCGCCGGCTTTGAGGCGCTCGCCCGCTGGCCTGGCGCAGATGGCGGCCCGAGCGCGCGGTTTGAGGACGAGGCGCTGGCCTCCAACATGCTCATTCAGGCTGCAGATGCGCTGGCCCTGTGGCGAGATACAGGGCATGGCCAAGCCCTGTTTGTACAAGTGAACCTGACGGGGCGAGACCTCGCACGCAATGACCTGCCCCACCTGATCGAGGCATTGGTGGCGGGTCATCGCCTTCCTGCCGGGGCGCTTCGCGTCGAGCTCACGGAGCAGGCGGCTCTTCGTGATGCGGGGGCTGCGGTCGACGCCATAAAGGCCATCAAAGCCGCCGGTGCTGGTGTTGTACTCGATGACTTCGGTACCGGGCACTCCTCCTTTGCCTGGTTGGCTGACATTCCGGCCGATGGACTGAAAGTGGACCAGGACCTGATTGCCCGCGGCGGCACGGAGCGAGGAGCCACGATCCTGCAAGCGATCACGTTGCTCGCGCGCCGACTCGACATGACGGCAACGGCTGAGGGCGTGGAATCAAAGTCCGATGCGGCACATTTGCGGACGCTTGGATTTGATTATGCGCAGGGCTTTGCCTTCGCGCATCCCCTAAATGTGACTGCGGCGATGATGTTCCTGTTGGATCAGGCCCGGCCGGAGCCTGACTGAAGTCGACCGGACTCAACGCCAATAAGCTCAAGGGCGCGGGACCATTTCTCGGCGTGGTCGTCACCGAACAGGATCTGATGGTCCGGTGGGCCAATTAGCCAGGCGTTCTCCGACAACTCGAACTCAAGCTGACCAGGCCCCCATCCGGAGTAGCCGAGGGCCATGACTGCGCGGTCGGGGGGAGACTCCGAGGCGATTGCGTGAAGCGCTTCCCGTGTGGCCGTCATGCATACACCTTCGGCCACATCCATGGTTGCGTCGGTGCAGCAGAAGTCCTCGCTGTGTAGCACGAAACCGCGATCCGGGCCGACAGGGCCGCCATCCAGTACGATCTGCCCAGCCAGCCGTGCCGGGGCCTCGACATCGAGCTGCGTCAAAAGGCTGGGAAGGGTCAGACGGTCCATAGGTTTATTCAGCACAAGGCCCATCGCATACTCCTCCGCATGGGCGCAGACGAGAATAACCGACCTTGAAAATCGGTCGTCGCCAATGCTCGGCATGGCGATGAGGAGTTGGCCTGTCAGGTCGGTTTGCATCAAGCAGATGTCCCTTCGCCTCCGAGCGAAGACCATGCGCCTCGCCGGTTCAAGCCTTGACAGCCAATTGATCCTGCGCGCCAGCCCCTCTATGTCGCAGTGAACCAAAGCGAACAGGAGACTCCCATGGCGATTTCAGTTGGTGACGCGTTACCCGAAGCAACCTTCATGGAGATGACGGCAGACGGCCCTGCGCCCGTTTCCAGCAAGGACGTTTTCGCAGGCAAAACCGTTGCGCTGTTTGCAGTCCCCGGTGCCTTCACGCCGACATGCTCCGCGAAGCATCTGCCGGGATTTGTTGAGAAGGCTGGTGACCTATCCGGCAAGGGCGTTGATGAAATCGTCTGCACCTCAGTGAACGACGTCTTCGTTATGGATGCCTGGGGCAAGTCCAGTGATGTGGGCAGCACCGTGCGCATGCTGGCGGACGGGAATGGCGCTTTTGCCAAGGCCATCGGCCTTGAAATGGATGCCTCGGGCTTCGGCATGGGCGGTCGGTCGCAGCGCTATTCCATGGTCGTGAAAGACGGCGTTGTCGCGGAGCTGAACGTCGAAGATGGCGGTGACTTCAAGGTCTCCAGTGCTGACTATATGCTCGGCCAGCTTTAGATTGAGCTTTTCCGAGCGTTAAAAGCGCACGGACAAACGGCCCGCACCCTTCAGTGATCCTTAGCGCCTCTAGCGTAAACGGGGCTTTGAAGGGGGCGGGTCTTTCTGTTTTTCGACGTACAATTATTGAAAAACAGAAAACTTCTCCCAATATTACCTAGCGTTTAGGTGGGGAGAAGTTTTCTGTTTTTC
>JBCBWQ010000315.1:0-2362 GCA_039817025.1 Pseudomonadota bacterium
TGTTGATGTGCTGTCGGGACAATCAAGATCCGCGTGAGCCGGGCGCGCAAGGCCGTAACCGAGATATTAGAGTCCAATGAGATTAGTTTCAACTCGGACGATTCCCTTCAGGGTGAAGACGTATTTGAAGATTTGATGGATCAGGTGAGCGCGCTCTCAAAACCCGCAAAAGCGCTTTAAGACGCGCTACGGGTTCTTTTCTGAGCGACGCTTAGACCGCTCATCGATCCGCTTCAGGAGGTCCTCGAAGTCAGCCGGCACCTCGTTTGAAGACTGCGTGCCGTAGGCGTCTCTTAACTGCTTTCCAATCGCAGCTTGCTTTGCGCGGCGCTCGCGCTGGTCCGAAGCAAGGTTTGCGGTTTCATTCGTGCTGGTCATGTAAAAAGAAATGTCTTAGCCGACCAAAAGTTCCAAGGGGCCGACAGGCTCTGGGTTAAGAAAACCGCGCGATTTGGTAACCTGCTACGCGTCATCTTCGCGAAGATGGTCAGGTTCAACACTCACCAAACGCTGGATTTCCTTGATTTTACCATCGACGAAAAGCACGTTTCGCAGAGCAACCGTTGCGTTTTCGGCCCCGCTGGTGCGCAGCACAATGTCGCCTGACCCCAAACCAAAAATCATATGGCGCAGTAGATCGTCAGCCTCATGCTCAACGGTCAGACCGCGCGCGTCATAGGCTTTTTCCGCGGCGCCAATGACGCGAACATGGACCAGTTGCCCTTCGGAAATGCGCCAATAGGACAGCCTGTCGAACACAAAGACCGTCAACGCCCACAGCGCAAACAGCGCTGTTCCAAAGGTGAAGTAGAAGCCAGCGGATACATGGGTTGATATCGCAGCAATCGATCCAAGGATCTCGTCGATAACCCCCGCCCAGGCTGCGAGAATGGCAAGTAGAAGGGCGCTCAGCACCAGGATAACCGATCGCAGACCCTTCATTTTGATGGTCGTGACGATAGCGATCAAGAGCAGTAAAACGACGAAGAGAAACCCGGCAGAGGAAGAGGTCAGTATACGGACCGTCCCGTCTCCGAGGGGAACATCCTCGCCAGCAACCATGCTCCAGACGCCCAATCCAAGACTGGTCAGCCAAACCGGCCACCAGTAGAGCAGGGTGGAGTGTGCGTAGAGCTTCATGGCGATGTCCTTGCAGATAGCAGTGCGCCCTGGCGGTTCTGCCAGGGCGCTTTTTGGTCTTGGTCGTGTGGATTACTCGGCATTCAGAGCGTTCAGCATCCAGACTGCTTCCTCGTGCCAAGCCATCCGCTCAATCATCATGTCGGCCGTCACGAAGTCGTTCTTTTCTTCACACCACTCAACGGCGACACGCATGTTCGACACGGCCGTCTCATGGTCAGCGATCAGCATGGAGAGCATATCTTTGACGGACTTCGGTTCGTCTTCGTCTTTGATGGAGGAAAGTTCGCCATACTTCGTATAGCTGGCGGGCGCTTTTTCACCGAGGGCGCGGATGCGCTCAGCGATGCCGTCGATCGCCTCGTACATGTTTGAGTAGTGCGCCTCCGTCATTTCGTGGACGCTGACGAAGGCTGGACCGGTGACGTTCCAATGAACGCCCTGGGTCTTGATAAAGATCATGTAAGTATCGGCGAGCACCGTACCGAGCGCCTTGGCAATTGCCGTGCGGTCCTCGGGCTTGATGCCAGTTTTGCGACCAAATTCGGGTGTGGAAACGGTCATGGCTTGGGCAGTCATAGGTAATCCTTTGCGTTAGAGTTCTTAGGAGGGATCGGCAGCGTCTTCGACATCGTCAGCCGCGTCTTCGGCGGCATCGCCGATCGCATCGGCGGCGTCATCCACTGCGTCTGAGCCGTCCTCGACGCGGGGCTCGACCACGTTGTCAATGTCTTCGGCGACCTCTTCGGCGGGGCCGTCATTGGCGTCGCAGGCGGCCAAGGAAAGGGCGCCGACGGCAAACAGTGAAGCGAAAATCGTTTTCATTCTGGGTGCTCCTTTGTTGCACACCAGATCAACGCCCGGTCGTGTCACTGGTTGCAGTTCAAATGGAAAAAGTACCCAGGCGGCGATGACTCACAGTGCCGGAGAGTGATGCGCCGTCGATGGTCAGTCGCCCTTCGCGGTGTTCTATCACGTTGCAGCTTGGCGGTGATTGGCGGAGCCGCGTCGAGAGCGTACCAGCTGTGATCGCCAGATATCTTCCGGCATGGTCTCCGCGTTCTTCAACCGTCGGCGCATGAACGTGGCCCGACAGAACGAGCGATGCAGGGGCGCGCTGCATCAGTTTGTCGGCGGCGTCTCCGCGCTTCGTTTTCGTTTTGAGCGGGGTACCGGGCGGTGAAACGAAGGGATGGTGGCAGACCACGGCGGTGTAAAGAGA
>JBCBWQ010000316.1:0-2357 GCA_039817025.1 Pseudomonadota bacterium
TTTGCCTTCGAGCCGCATGGACTGTCCAGTATTTGAGATGTTCTCGAACACGACGTCTTCGGCGACACAGTCCAGCATCGCATCGACATCGCGCGCATTATAGTTGGCGACATAGCGGGTGATGATGTCTTCAATCAAAAGGCAGGTCCGAAGCGTTTCATTACGAGTTCGACAAAAGTCTGGGGCCTGAGTGCTGATTTCGCAACAGGCATTTGCAATCCCTCTCCCGACGCACTAAACGAGCGCTCCACATATCAGGAGGTCACCATGGCGACGCGCATTGCAATCGTCGGCGCAACCGGCAATGTCGGACAGGAACTCCTGGCCATTTTGGACGAGCGCTTATTCCCGGCAGACGAAGTCCACGCCGTCGCATCGCGCCGATCGAAAGGCCGCGAGTTGAGCTATGGTGACAAGACGCTGAAGTGCCAGTCTCTGGAGGACTTTGATTTCTCCAAGGTCGACATTGTGCTGATGTCTGCAGGCGGGTCTGTATCAAAGGAATGGACCCCTAAGATCGCAGCTGCCGGAGCCATTGTCATCGACAACTCCTCCGCCTGGCGGATGGACCCGGATGTGCCGCTGATCATTCCGGAAGTGAATGCCGATGCGATCATGGACTATAGCAAGAAGAACATCATCGCGAATCCGAACTGCTCCACTGCACAGCTCCTTGTAGCGCTGAAACCGCTACACGATGCTGCCCGGATCAAACGCGTGATCGTGGACACCTATCAGTCCGTGTCTGGAACCGGCAAAGAAGCGATGGACGAGCTCTGGAACCAGACCCGGGCGATTTACGTGAATGATCCTGTCGAGCCGAAAACCTATCCCAAGCAGATCGCGTTCAATGTCATTCCACATGGCGGCAACTTCCTCGACACTGGCTACACGACCGAAGAACAGAAAATAGTCGATGAGACGCACAAAATGCTCGATCCAGACATCAAGGTGTCTGCGACCTGTGTTCGTGTTCCGGTCTTTGTCGGTCACTCGGAAGCCGTCCATGTGGAGTTCCACGATCCGATTACGCCAGGCTCAGCCCGTAAACTCCTGCGCGAGAGCCCGGGCCTCATGCTCATCGATGATCCATCAGAAGAGCTCTACATGACGCCAGTGGAATGCGTCGGTGAGTGGGCGACTTACGTCTCCCGCGTGCGCCGGGACCCGACCATTGAGAACGGTCTCGCCTTCTGGGTTGTGTCGGACAATCTGCGCAAGGGTGCAGCGCTGAACGCCGTGCAGATCGCCGAAGAGCTGATCAATCGCGGCGTGCTCAAGCCCGAGACAGCGTCTGCGATTTCTGTGCATTGATCATTTCCGGGTGGCCAGAGCAAACCGCCCATCCTAAAGCCCGGTCATGAACGCATCGGTCCGACTTGGATTTCTCGCTGCGGCCGGTGCCTATTCGATCTGGGGGCTGCTGCCGCTCTACTTTAAGGTCCTCGGCCATCTCGCGCCGGAGGAGATGCTGGCGCACAGGATTATCTGGTCACTGCCAACCGGCTTCATCCTGATTGCGATTGCGCGGAACTGGTCCGATTTGCGGGCCGCGATAACGCCCGCCCGTCTTGGCTGGCTCGGTATTTCGGCAGCGTTGATCGGGGTTAACTGGCTGACCTATATCTGGTCGGTCAGCGAAGACCGGGTGATGGAAGCCAGCCTGGGTTACTACATGAACCCGCTCGTGAATGTCGCCATCGGTGCCGTCTTCTTTTCTGAACGCCTGCGCGCGGGCCAGTGGGTCGCCTTCGCGCTCGCGGCAATCGGTGTCGCGGTCATCACTGTCGCCTATGGTCGCCCGCCCTGGATCGCATTGTTGCTGTGCTTTTCATTCGCCGCTTATTCGATCATCCGAAAAAAGGTACAGGTCGATGGCCGCGCCGGACTGATCGTCGAGGCTGCCATGCTTGCGCCACTCGCAGCGATCTGGCTCGGCTGGTTCGTCCAGCAGCCGGACGGCCGGATCATGGGCGAGGGTGGATGGGATATCCCTCTCATTCTCTTGTCGGGTCCGATCTCTGCCTTCCCGCTCATTTTCTTTGCGATCGCTGCCAAGCGCCTGAAGCTCTCGACGATAGGCATGATGCAGTACTCGGCACCAACGCTTCAGTTCTTGCTCGCCGTGTTCGTGTTTCGCGAACCGTTCAGCACAACGCACCTTATCGCTTACGCATTCATCTGGACCGCGCTCATCGTGTTTACCGTGGACAGCGTCGCCGGTGAGCGAAAAGCCCGTCGTTTGGCCCGCGCTGCCGAGATTGCTTGAGGTAAAAAAGGCTCGGTTTGACCCAGCCTGTTGGCGGAAATCCGGTTATCACCGTATCCACATTGAGTGACTTCACCCAATCAACAGC
>JBCBWQ010000317.1:0-2355 GCA_039817025.1 Pseudomonadota bacterium
GCATTCTGAGCAGCCATGGGTTTTACGCGCCGGCTCCAGCGTCCAGATCGCCAACAATTCTCCTGTCCGCGGTTGGCGGTGACCAGCATCTCTTCGGATTGTTGGTTGTTGCGGAATTCTTCCGGCGGGATGGTTGGCAGGTTTGGCTAGAACCAGCGGCAACATTGCCGGTCCTGGAAGATATCGTCCGCCAGGATGCGTTCGACGTGATTGGATTCTCGGCAAGTACGACAATTAGCGAGAATCAGCTCGGCGCCGAGATTGCAGCGTTGAAGGCTGCGTCGCTCAATCAGGATGTCGGCGTTTTGGTTGGTGGTCGCGGGTTTGATGAACTTGAAGGCATTGCAACACGGGTTGGAGCCGACATTTATGCCGGCGACGTTACGTCAGGTGTCCAATTGGCACGTCAGCTGTTGGCAAACCAAGCGGCTGACTGATAAGCGCTGCGGCGTTTCAGCGTAGGGAAAGTCAAATGGATGCCAAGACGCCGCGAACGGATGCCGGTCCCCTGAAAGACCTCTCAGTCGCGTTCAACTCGCCATCGACCTATCTGGGCGACGTTGAAGGGGACATGATTGGCGTTTTGGTTTCGTCTGCAGCGGATCTGGCGCTGATCGTTGAGAATGGCGAGGTCAAGGATATCGCCATTTCTGATTCAGGGCTTGCCGGTGAGGGGTTTGCTGACCGTTGGCGCGGTATGCGCTGGATTGATACGGTCACAGTGGAGAGCAGACCCAAAATCGAGGAAATGCTGAATAGTGACAGCGCGCCCAGGCGCTGGCGGCAGGTCAATCATCCCTCTGACAGCGCGCTTGATGTTCCTGTCAAATACATAGCGGTCAGGATCGGGCCGGAGAATCGGTTCGTCGTGCTTGGGCGTGATTTGCGCGCAATGTCCATTCTACAACAAAGGCTGGTTGAGGCGCACCAGGATCTTGAACGGGACTATGCTCGGCTGCGCTACATGGAAGCGCGCTACAGGATGGTGTTTGACGCGTCATCGGACCCGCTTCTGATTCTGGATTTGGCGACGATGGTGATTAAGAGCGCGAATCCCGGCGCGGCCCGCCTTCTGTCTTCGTCGCCGCGCGCCCTCGAAGGCAAGGCCATCGGCGATCTGGTGCATTCAGAGTCTGCGCTTGCCGCCCTGACCGGCGAAGTGAATGCCACGGGCAGCGGTCGGGCGAACCGTATCCAGCTTGCAACGGGCGAGACTGTCGATCTGGAAGCTACGGCATTTCGAGAAGAGCGGGCCGCGCGGCTCATGGTCAAGCTGGTGTCTGATCCAGCACGGGCTGATGGACTGGCCGGCGGCACGGGATTTTCTGAGTTGCTTGAGGAACTGCCGGACGGTTTCGCAGTCGTCGATGCGGATCAGCGCCTGATATCCATGAATTCTGCCTTTCGCGACCTGATGAAGGTCGCCGGGCGTTCGGCGGGCGTTGGGGCAGATGTTGGCGAATTCCTAGGCCGGTCTGGTACGGACCTTAACGTGCTCTTCTCGACGCTGAAGAAGAATGGCGTTTTACGGAACTTTGCGACCGTGATGCGCGACCGCTTTGGCTCGGAAGAGCCTGTTGAAGTGTCAGCTGTTGCGATGACGGTCGCCGATAAGGATGTGTTCGGGCTGTCGGTCCGCAGCATTGCGCGCAGACTGTCCACCGGACCGGATCTCAGCCAGCAGCTACCAAGTCATGCAGGCCAATTCACTGAACTCGTCGGCCGGGTTCCGTTGAAGGATATCGTCCGCGAATCAACGCTCTTGATCGAGAAGCTCTGCATCGAGGCGGCGCTTGAAATTACCGCCAACAATCGTGCCTCCGCCGCAGAAATGCTCGGACTAAGCCGACA
The DNA here is from genome assembly GCA_039817025.1 of Pseudomonadota bacterium. Classification (GTDB taxonomy): domain Bacteria; phylum Pseudomonadota; class Alphaproteobacteria; order Caulobacterales; family Hyphomonadaceae; genus JANQQC01. The sequence continues at coordinate 1,852 of JBCBWQ010000317.1, forward strand.
GGGCCTTTATTCGAAGCTGAAACGCTCCGGCCTGAATAGCAACGACACTTAGGTTCGCTCGTCAGCCTCATTTGAGCGTAAATAGAAATTGACACTCGGGCACGTCAATTTTACAATTTTCGAGTGCTCCAAGTTGATGCTCCGCTCGCGCAACGCGCCTGGCCAACGCCTTCGGCTGTGCTTGAGCTGTTCAAGCCCGTCACCTGGTTTGCAGCGATGTGGGCGTTCGTCTGCGGCGTGGTTTCAACCGGGCTTCCGGTGCTTGAGCGATGGCCGTACATACTCGGCGGCGTCGTGCTCGCCGGACCGCTCGTTTGTGCAGCAAGTCAGGCCGTCAATGACTGGTTCGATCGGGATGTCGACGCCATTAACGAACCGCACAGGCCGATCCCATCTGGCCGTATTCCCGGGCATTGGGGGCTATACCTTGCTGTGTTCTGGTCTGCAGTCTCCCTCGTCTTTGCGGCATTGCTCGGAACGTGGGCGTTTGCGGCCGGCCTCGTC
>JBCBWQ010000318.1:0-2353 GCA_039817025.1 Pseudomonadota bacterium
CGCGGTTCGCTGCCTTGGCCGATGAGATGGAGACCGAAACCGGCAAGCGTCCAGCGTATGAAGACGTCGCAGCGGGGGGCCTGCGCGTAGCCGTCGCCGCCATGGCCCGCGCGATCCGCAAAGTGACGCTGGAACGCGGCCGTGACCCGCGCGACTTTGCCATGCAATGCTTCGGTGGTGCGGGTGGACAGCACGCATGCAGGGTCGCTGACGCGCTCGGCATTCGCACGGTTATCGTGCATCCGTTTGCGGGCGTCTTGTCGGCCTTTGGAATTGGCCTGGCCGATGAGACCGATATTCGCCGTGCTTCGCTTGAAGCGCCGCTGGATGATGACGGCGTCGCCGCCGCGCGGGCGAGACTTGAAGCACTTTACACAGAGCAGGTCGGTCGACTTGGCCGGCAAGGGCTGACAACCCGCCAAAGCGTTTGGTCGCGCTATGCGGGCTCCGACACACGGTTCCAGACCGAGCTCTCCGATCCAGACGAGATGCGCAGCGCGTGTGATCGGCTCCATACGGCGCGCTACGGCTTCTCCGCCCGTTCACGCGACCTGATCATCGAGAGTGTGGAATCAGAAGTCCGCCGCGACACCCCGTCAGACGTGTCCCTTCCGGGCGTGCACGATCGATTCGGGGCACCCTTGGAACACGTACGGATGTGGAGCGGGGATGCTGTCAAAGACGCACCGCTCTACCGCAGAAGCGCTCTCGGCGCGGGGCAGGTGATTGGCGGCCCGGCTCTAATCTCAGACGATACCGCAACCACCGTCGTGGAAGCAGGATGGACAGCAACCGTGCGCGAGTTTGGCGATCTTATCCTCACCCGCAACGAACCTGACGATGCTGCCGAGATCGACGCGGCGCGCGCCGCTGACCCCGTCACATTAGAACTGTTCAGCAACATGTTCATGGCCGTTGCCGAGCGTATGGGCGCTGTGCTTCGAGATACCGCGGTGAGCGTGAACATCCGTGAGCGGCTGGATTTCTCGTGCGGCTTGTTCGATGCTGACGGACAACTCCTGGCAAATGCGCCGCATATGCCTGTGCATCTTGGTGCCATGGGGGAGAGTGTTCGTGCAGTCCTGCGCAGCCGCGGCGATACGCTGAAGCCGGGCGACATGATCGCGCTCAACAATCCCTATAATGGCGGCTCACACCTGCCGGACGTCACAGTCATCGCACCTGTGTTCGATCCCGGCGGTCGGCGTCTTCGCTTCTTCGTCGCCAATCGCGGTCACCATGCGGATGTGGGCGGTTTGACACCGGGCTCGACGCCGCCGGATGCAAAGACACTGGAGGAGGAGGGCGTTGTGATTGATGATCTCCTCGTCGCCGATGGAAACGGGTTCAGGGAAGAGGCCGTTCGAAACGTCCTCGCCGCAGCGCCTTATCCAGCGAGAAATCCCGACACGAACATCTCGGACCTGCGGGCGCAGATCGCCGCCAACCGTGCGGGTGCTGAAGACCTTTCCGATCTCGTTGCGCGCTACGGGTGGGAAACCGTGTCCGCCTACGCAGCGCACATTCTCGACATTGCTGAGGAATGTTTTCGCCGCGCGATCGCGCGGCTCGGCGATGGGGAGATGAAGGTCTTGCTCGATGACGGCACACCCCTGAAAGTCTCCGTCCGGGTCGACCATGACGCACGGAAGGCCACGGTCGACTTCACCGGCACTGGTCCGCAACGCCCCGGCAATTTCAATGCGCCGCCCGCCGTCGCGCGCTCCGCTGTGCTTTACGCTTTCCGCTGCTTGCTGACCGACCCATTACCCCTCAACGAAGGCTGTCTGCGTCCCATAACCATCATCATCCCGGACGGCACATTCCTGTCACCAACGCCAGGGGCAGCCGTTGTTGCTGGCAACACCGAAGTCAGCCAGGTGGCCTGCAATGCCATTTTTGGAGCGCTCGGCGCGTGTGCTGCAGCGCAGGGCACGATGAACAATCTGCTCTTCGGCAATGCCGAGGTGCAATATTATGAAACCATTTGCGGCGGTGCTGGCGCCGGGCCTGATTTCGACGGTGCCAGCGCCGTTCACACCCACATGACCAACACGCGGATCACAGACCCTGAGATCCTTGAGCTGAACTATCCGGTTCGCCTCGAACAGTTCGCAATCCGTGTTGGTTCTGGCGGCAAAGGCAAACGCGTGGGCGGAGACGGCGCGATCCGCTCCATCCGGGCCCTGACGGACATGACGGCAACGCTGGTGTCGTCATCGCGTGCAAACCCACCGTTCGGTCTCCACGGCGGCGCATCTGGACACGCCGGCACCCAGCACGTCACCCGCGCAAATGGGACCATCGAGTCCGTGACAGGCGTGACCACGCTCACTCTTGAATCTGGAGATCT
>JBCBWQ010000319.1:0-2343 GCA_039817025.1 Pseudomonadota bacterium
AGCGTGTCCGGGGCAGTCGACGTGGGCGTAGTGACGGTTGTCGGTCTCGTATTCCACGTGGGCGGTGTTGATCGTGATGCCGCGCGCTTTTTCTTCCGGCGCAGAGTCGATGTCCTCGTACGAGCGCTTCTCGCCGCCGCCAGCCTCGGCCAGCACCATCGTGATCGCCGCCGTCAGCGTCGTCTTGCCGTGGTCAACGTGGCCGATCGTGCCAATGTTCACGTGCGGCTTGTTACGCTCAAACTTCTCCTTGCCCATGGGGGCCTCCTTCAAAACGTCTTTGTCCGGCCCGCCGGACGGGGTTGTGTCACGGGCCACTCGATTCCCGCTGATCGCGCGACATACACACGCGCGCGCATGCTTTCAAGCACCCTGCTGCCGGGCTTGTCTCAAGCGGCGGCGCGCGGCAGGAAGACCGCGATCCACAGGGGACCCCGACATGACCCAATCCTTGACTGCCCATGCCGCCCGGCTCGATGCCGTTTCACTCGCTGACCTTGCTGCACAGCGGGCGGGTCAACCGCCGCTGAAAGCTGCTGGTTGGCGCATCGACATGGCTCGCCAACGGCTCGATTCCGAGGCGGAGGCCGCCCTAATTGCCCATGGCGAAGCCGCAGGCCTGGCGGCGGCTGTCAATGCCTTGTTCTCCGGTGAGATCGTCAATCCGTCAGAGAACCGCCCCGCCCTGCATTGGGCGCTGCGGGCGCAGGCCCCGCTTGAGGGCGAAGCAGAAACCGCGCGCCGAAGCATGGATAAACCCCTTGCCTTTGCTGGCGATGTGCGTGCGGGGCGCGTGACCGGATCTACCGGCAAGGCGTTCAGGTCCATCGTCCATATCGGCATTGGCGGATCGGACTTCGGACCCCGCCTGTTCGCCGATGCGTTCTTCAAGGAACGGGACCGCTCCATCGAGCTGCGCTTCTGCGCAAATCTCGACCCGCTCGACCTTGATCTGGCGCTTGACGGGCTCGATCCCGAACAGACGCTCGTTATTGGCGTCTCGAAATCCTTCGGAACAGAAGAGACGCTGTACAATCTGTCCCGGGCGCGGGACTGGCTGAAAGCGTCCCTCGGCGCGGATTGGCCGGCACATCTGGCGCTGGTGACGGCAAATCCAGCGAAGGCCACCGCGTGGCTCGACGGCCAGGATGGGCACTTGTTTGACATGCCACTGGCCGTGGGCGGGCGGTTTTCGATCTGGTCCGCTGGGTCACTCGCCTGCTTCATCTCGCTGGGTCCAGACCTGTCCCGGGACTTCCTGCGCGGGGCGGCGGACATGGATGCGCATGTGAAGTCAGCATCGATAACGGAGAATGCTGCGATGCGTCTGGCGCTTCTGGACTATTGGAATGCGACGGTACGCGGCGCGCCCATGCGGGTGCAGCTTGCCTATGCACGGCGCCTGCGGATGCTGCCGACCTATCTTCAGCAGCTCGAAATGGAATCGAACGGCAAGACGGTCGGGCCGGATGGCACCGCCATTGAAGGCTCAACTGCGCCCGCGCTGTGGGGCGGCGAAGGCTCGATTGGCCAGCACTCCTATCACCAATGGCTTCACCAGGGTGCACAGGCCGTTCCGACAGAGTTCATCCTCGCGCTGGAGCCTGGCGGAGACCCGGCGGGCAAAACCGCGCTGACCGCCCACGCGCTGGCGCAAGCGGAAGTGCTGGCCAATGGCCGCTCGCTCGCTGAGATCAATGCTGAGGAGCCCGAGCTTACCGATGCTGTGGCGGCGCAGAAGGTCCATGCGGGCGGGCGCCCCTCAACGGTCCTGACAACGCTGAACTTCGATGCGGCGGCCTTTGGCGCGCTGGTGGCGTTGTTTGAGCACAGGACCTACCTCGCCGGCACGCTCTGGGGCGTTAATCCCTTCGACCAATGGGGCGTTGAGCGTGGAAAGACCATGGCTGGCCGCGTGAAAGCGGCTCTGAAGGGCGAGGCCGCGGCCGAAGATCCCGAGACAGGGGCGCTCGTCGAACGATTGACGCGCTAGGGGGACGTGGCCGGCAGGAGCGCGTCGAGCATGGGCTGGATCCATTGCTCCGCCTCAATATCGTAGAGCGGGAATGCGGCGGCGTAATCCCAATGGCACCATGCGAAGTCGCGGGCTTCAGCGGCTTCGCGGACGGCGGATGTCCACTCGGCGCGTTCGCGCAGGTCTGCGGTTTCAACGACCCCGAATTCGCCGAGGAAGATCGGCAAGCCGGTGCGGTCACGAAAATCGACCCCAAGATCGAACATGCGCTCAAGCTCTGCGCGCTCCCGCGCTGTGCCCCATACAGCGCCGGCGGGCGGGGCATCGTCGAGCCATTCTGCCCCTTGGTGGGTAAATTCGTAGGGGCC
>JBCBWQ010000031.1:0-18068 GCA_039817025.1 Pseudomonadota bacterium
TGGCGCTCGTCTCTTCTCGGCCTCGCTCGGCGGGAAAACCGGGTCACGACGCAAACCTTCGACACGAGCACGTGGCTTTATCCTTTCACATATCGAAACGTTCCGGAGTTCTGCCTCCATGCGGAAGAACTCGACTTCCCAGGCGCAGGCGGATCGCAAAGCCGATACATCGGACCGATGATCGAGCGCGGTGGGACATTGGACCTGCGACTATCGGCTTTCATCGAAACAGCGCCTGGGCCGGTGATCTACGGTGGGTTTGGATCTTTCTTTACGGCGGATGCGCAATTTCTGTCTCGCTTGTTCAAAGCATTCGAGAGCCGGCCCGATTGGCGACTTATCATGACGCGGGGCGGTTCGAGTGTTGGTGTCGCGACCCCGCCGGCGAATATCCATCTGGTAGACTGGGCACCCCAATGGTCGGTGTTGGAACGGTGTGATGCCGCGGTCATCCATGGCGGTATCAACACGATCGACGAGTGCATCGATACGCTAACCCCCATGATCGTCTATTCCGGAGAAATAACAGACATGCCCGGCAACACCGCCCGCGTGGCGTGGCACCGTCTGGGCGGTATTGGCGATCGGGCAAATGATGACCCGGAAACCATCGTCGCCCGGCTTGAGCAAGTCATGGTTGACGCCGATATGGCGACCGCCCTTAATCGCATGCGAGACAGTGGACGGTCCTACGAAACTGAACGCGTCGCAGAACGAGAGATTAAGACGCTGTTGTCTAGCCCTCATCGAGCGCATTGAGCGTTTGCACTACCCGTTCGGACCACGCTGCAAGAACGTCCGGGTCAAGCTGTAAATCGACATGTCTCACGTCAAGCGTCTCGGTCTCGGCATCGGGGAATGTTTCGGTCCACCAGCGCGGCGCTCCTCCGATGGGCGCGTTGGCCCGAGTTGTCACGATTAGGGTCCGGCCGGTATAGGCGCGTGGCATATATCGTCCATAAGCGGCGTTGTAGACATTCATCACGTACTGATGGCGCATTGCCGACGGAACCGTTCCACCGATAAGCTGAATGCCGCGCACCAGGGCGGCTCGCCCCGGACTGGCCACGTATAACTCCGCAACGCGCCGAAGTCGGTCCGCTAGGTAGCCGGGAAGATCGCCCAATCCGACCGTCCGCAGACGGCGGGCATGTTTGGCGAGCTTGGCCCCGAATGTAAGCGCCAGCGTATCACCGCCATCGGTGTGGTACGGATCGCCCCCAGCGTCGCCGCTGGCGACGGACGAGTGCAGGCGGGGATGTCGTGTCGATGTCGGCGGATCGAGCAGGAAGAGAAGGTCAACTTTCTCGCCGTCGGCCTGCAAGCGCAGGGCAAGCTCGAGCGCGATCATTCCGCCGACGGAGTATCCGCCCACACGATAGGGGCCTTTCGGCTGAACGGCTTTCAACTTGGCTAGAGCGCTGGTCGCCAGGCCTTCAATGGTCCGACCTGGAGCGATGTCGGCGCGATCCCAATGTCCGGACAAGAATGCGAGTGGCCGGTGAGGTGCCAAAGCGTTCGAAAGGCTCACGAAAAGCCGCTTTCGGCCATGCACCATGAAAAATGGCGCAGCCCCGCCGCCGGCGTTGGCGAGAGCGACGTCACCGTCGGTCAGGGGCGCGGATTGCTGGTCGGCGTCGGGGCCCACATGCGCGGCGAGGTCGGCAAGAGTTGGAAAGTCGAACAGATCGTGGGGGACGAGCTCAATGCCGGTCTTCCGGGCCTTGGCCACCACGCGGATGCTCAGGAGCGAGTCGCCGCCCAGATCGAAGAAATTGTCGTCTGCGGAAACCTGCTCTAAGCCAAGCGCGTCGGACCAAATCACCGCCAACGCCTTCTCGAATTTCGTTTCCGGAGACCGTCCTGCGGACGAGCGGCGATCCTCGCCGGCAAGGGATGTGAGTTTGCTGCGGTTGAGTTTGCCATTGGGCAAGACAGGAAGCTGATCAAGTTGAACGAGCCGGTCGGGTACCATCGCATCTGGCAGACGGGCGGTCAGGTCAGACCGCGGCGGAGGATCTCCGTCACAGACCACGAACCCAACAAGGCGTAATCGCCCAGGCTTGCCGATTACGGCCACAGCGCCCTGGCGCATGCCGGCGAGTTCTGAAAGGGCGGCATCCACTTCCGCCAATTCGATCCGGTGGCCGCGGATCTTGATCTGGGAGTCCACGCGGCCGAGAAACTCGATCATCCCGTCGGTGCGTCTGCGGCCGATATCGCCTGTCCGATAGATGCGCGCGTCTGTGGAGCCGCTTACGGGGTCTGATCTGAAGGCCGCGTCGGTGGCCGTCTTGTCACCGAGATACCCGATGGCGACCCCGGGTCCGCCGACAAAAAGTTCACCCGCAGCGCGCGGCGGCAGCGGCATGCCATCGGGATCGAAGATATGCAGCGTCACCCCCGGAATAGGGCAGCCGATGGCAACGGGTGCCGTATCGCCGGCGTCTGGTGGCACGTCGCACGCGGCGCACCAAACGGTCGCCTCGGTCGGTCCGTACTCGTTGACCAGCCGCGTGCCTGGCAGGCGCTCATGATGAACCTCCACGGTGTCGCGCAGAAGCGCTTCTCCCGCCACAATCACGGTTTGAACGCCGTTCAGTCTTTTCGTTGGCGCGGCCCTCACGAGTTCGCGCCAAAGAGCTGGCAGACAGAGCGTATGGGTGATGCGATTTCGACTGACCATCAATGCAAACGCCTCGGCGTCCTGTTCGAGGTGCAGGGGCGAGATCACCACCGTCCCCCCCGTACTCAGTGTCCACCAAATCCCGGCGACGGAACTGTCGAAGGCGAAGGATGACAGCACGAGGAAACTCTCGGGACGCTCTCGGTAGTAGGCTGTTCGGGCAAGCGTCGAGGCCTGGAGATTGCCATGCGAGACAAGGACGCCCTTCGGCTGGCCGGACGAGCCTGACGTGAAGATGACGTAGGCCGGATCCTCCGGGGCGACATTACGGAGCGGTGCGTCTGCGTCAGAGAGCTCGTCGATGTGGATAATCGGCGCGGTGATCGCTTTGGGCAAAGGAACGCCGGTCCGGCTGACGACTGCGCGTGGTGACGCCGTCTCGACGATTTGATCGAGGCGCGCCTCTGGATAGTTGAGATCCAAAGGCAGATATGCAGCGCCCGCTTTTTGAATGCCGAGCATGGCGACCACCGCATCAGCGGAGCGAGGGAGGGCGATTGCGACGACGTCTCCACGACCCAAACCCGTTTCGGTTAACCGCGCTGCGAGGGCGTCGCTCTCAGCGGCAAGCGCGCCGTAAGTGATCGACGTCTCCCCAAAGCGAAGGGCGACCGTGTCCGGCGTTGCGGATGCGTGCCGATCCACATCCTTGAACACGGGTTGGAAAGGCTCGGTTTCAAGCGAGTCGCCGGACGAGTGTCGAAGCTCGCCGGCGGGGATTTTGAGGCGTGAGACAGGACGATCGGCGGCCAGGGGAAACTGCGATAGCATGTCAACATACCAGGACAGGAGGTCCGCCACCGCCGCGTCGTCGTAAATGGCGGGATCGAAAACGGCCTCAAGCCCAATGGCCGCGCCTCGGCCCTTTGGACGAACGAGGATAACGAAGGGATACTCACTCTCATCGCGGTCATGGATGTTCGCGATCGCCAAGTCGGCGATCGTTTTCGGTCCGGTCGGGGTACCCTCAACCACGAACAGCGTGTCGAACAAAGAGGCTCCGGGTCCGAGCGGACTCCAAGCCTGAATGTCGGCAAGGCCAACATGGTCATGGGCGCGCGATCGCGTTTCCTGTGCATGGAGCCGTGAAACGAGCGCACCGACGGCCTCGTCCGGCGCGATCCGAAGGCTCAGAGGTTGGGTGTTGATGAAGACACCGGCCGTGCGGTCGATGCCCGGAATGTCCGCCGGACGAACGGTGCGTGTGACGCCGAAAGTCACCGTGTCGTCGCCACTAAGTTTGCGCAGAAGCACGCCCCAGCCCGCCATTAGAACCGAGCTCAGTGTGGTGCGGTTGTGCGCGGCGAGGTCAGAAAGGCTGCCTGCCACGCTCGCGGGAAGATACGCTTCGGCTCGCGCGCGTGACGGGCGCTTCGGCTGGCCGCTCGAACCTTGAAGGCGCAGGGACGTGGGGCCCTCAACATGCTTAAGCGCGCCGCGCCAATAGGCCTCGTCCGCAGTCCGGTTTCGCGATTGGAGCCACGCCAAATAGTCTCGATAACGAGCTGTCGGAGGACGAAGCGGCGCGGCACCTTGGCCCATCGCGTCGTACCGCGATAGCGCTTCATCCAACAGAACGCGGTGGCTCCACCCATCGCTTATCAGGTGATGGCACGTCCAGATCAGATGGTGCCGCGTCTCGTGCTCTCGCACGAGCAGGAACCGCATCAGTGGCGCGTCTGTCAGCGAGAAGGGCGCGTCTCGCTCTGCGGCGCATATTTCGCCAATAGTGGTCGCATCTCCCGCAACGACCCGCCATGGTAGGTCCACTTCTGCGCGGATCGCCTGAACCGGCGCGTCCAGTTCCTCCCAAACAAACGAAGCGCGGAGCGCGTCATGGGCGGCGACAGTATCGCGCCACGCCCGCTCAAATCGGATCTCATTCATGGCCCCGTCGAGCGTGATCACGGTTTGGCCGATGTAAGCGCTGGGGGCCGCGTCTCCAGAGATGCAATGGAAGAGCATGCCCGCCTGGACCGGACTGAGCGGGTAAACATCCTCGAGGTTCTCAAGGGCGGCGGTCATATCGGCGGTCCCGCCTCAGCTTGAACGCAGCGCGCGGGCCAGCGCAGCCAGGTCGGTATTGCTGAGCGACAGGAGTGGCTCCTCGGTCACGGGTTCGGGCGCATCCGCCGCTTTCGTTGCCCGGGCCAGAAGACGGATCGTCTGATGCTCGAAGACATCGGTGGCGCGGATGGCGATGCCTGCGGCCTGGGCTTGGGCGGCAATTTGGATGGCTGCAATGGAATCGCCGCCGAGATCGTAGAAATTATCCTCGGCTCCAATACGGCCGCCCCCCAGGACCTCCGTCCAGATCGCTGATAATCGTAATTCAATTTGGTCCGCCGGCGGAACATAGGCGGTGCGCAGGCCCTCAATACGTGCGGCCGGCTTCGGCAGAGCGGCCATGTCGACCTTCCCGTTCGGCGTGAGCGGAATGGACTCAAGCACCAGAATCTCTTTTGGCACCAGCGCCGCAGGCAATCTCGCGGCGAGAACCTCTCGGACGGCATCCGAATCCAAACCCGGCTCGCCCGTCACCCAAGCTGTGAGGCGTGGTGCCAACGGGCCGCCAGACAGGGGTTCATCAAAACCTATGGTCTCCAGAATATCCTCGACGCGGCGCGGTTCGATATCATCATTCAACTCGGCCAAAGCCTCGTCCCGGGTCTTGTGACCCATCCGCACGTCCCAGCTATAGGGCAGTGCGTAATTGTGAAATCCTTCCCGCCGTTTGTGGAGGTAGATCCCCACATCATTGATCAGGCAGTTGGTCGAGCGCCCGGTGTCCGCGGGTCGAATCCATGGGGCCTGCTGGCGAAGAAAATCGTAGAGCGTCTCAAGCGAGACATCGAGGTAGCGATAGATGTCGATGAACTCGACCTGGTCGAGCGCCTCACCGGACTGGACGCTGGGCGCATCGATGAGCTGGGTCACGGCGTCAGGGGTCTGATGGTAAGCGCGCCGCGCGTCATTGACTGTCTTGTCGATTTCGGCAGCTGAACATCCTTCCCCCTCGAACAGTTCCGGTGTCAGCCGTGTTTCGAAGAACTGCCCCCGCGACAGACCTGTGACGATGGCCGGGATGCCTTCGGCGACGGCCGTCTCCAAGGCGAGCGTGTAAATCGTCTTGAAGCATCCATTGCAGACGTTGGAGTGGCGTTTGAGGCTATCGACGAATATCTTGTTCATCGAGTTGGTGCGCATAAAGCGGTGCTCGACGCCGAGGTCGGCGCATATCCGGCGAATGTTCTCCATCGCTCCGTCCGAGAGGAATCCATTGTCGAGCGTCAGCGCCAGGATACGCGGTGTCAGCTCATGCAGGCGGTAGAGGGCATAGGTGCTGTCTTTGCCGCCCGAGACCAGCATCGCCACGTCGAAGTCGCCACTGGCCCGGCCGGCGGCCGCCTCTATTTTGTCGAAAAGCGCGTCCGGCGTATCGAAGTACGCTTGGGCTTTGTCACGATAGGTCTCGAAACCGCGGCAGAGCTGGCAAACGCGGTCTGCATCGAGACTGATCCCGGGATAGTCCTCGCCCAAGCCGCATCGCGTGCACCGGTCGGGATTGGCGGGCGGAGGTGGACGTTCGGGTGCAACGGCGCCGACGACAGCGCGGTCGATGCCGTCGACCTGCTGGAGCGCGGTTTCGATCTCGCCTGGCTCGATGCGCACGCCGCCAATCTTGATCTGATCGTCCGCTCGCCCGAGATAGTGAAGGCGTCCAGTCTCATCCCACCGCGCCAGGTCTCCGGTGCGGTAGAGGCGTCTGTTAGGCTCGTCCGGATCGGGAAAGAAACGCTCCTCGGTCAGATCGTCACGACCGAAATACCCCCGGGCCAGTCGGGTGCCGCCAATCAGGATTTCGCCAGCAACGTCCGCCGGAACGCGGTGGCCGCCGGCGTCAGTCACCCGAATGACCGTATCGTCGGCCGGACGTCCGATCGGCACATCGCCGCCGCGGTCAGTCTCTGGGTCGAAGCGATGGATCATGCAGCCGACAACCGCCTCGGTGGGCCCGTACTCGTTGAAGATGCGCAGTGTCGGCGAGAGAGTTTCAAGCGCGCGTGCGGCGAGCCCGGCGGGCAGGGCCTCCCCGCCGACAATCAACGTTTCAATTGTCGAAACTGGCACCGCGCTCTCGCACACCATGGCGAGATGCGACGGGGTGAGTTTCACCACGTGGGCTTCGTCGCTGTGGATGGCGTCAAGCACGGCCAGGTCGCGGATTGCGCTCGTCTCCGGGTAAACAATGGCCGCGCCGCCGCTAACCAGCGGCGCAAAGAGGGACGTAATGGTCAGGTCGAAACCAATCGACGAATGAACGGCGAAATCGGTTTTGCCTAGTGTCGTATAACTTCGGCGAGCCCAATCGATGTAGCGCGCAAACTGCCCATGCTCCACCAGCACACCCTTTGGCACTCCGGTCGATCCGGACGTGAAAATCATGTAGGCGGGATCGTCTGCGCCCGGCGCGTCGCGGGAGAGCGGTTGTCCTCTTGCGCCAGCCTCCAGCCGCGCGCAATCAAGGCGCTGCGCCGCCACCCGGGTTGAGTCATCCACAACAATCAGCGCGGGTTCGGAAAGCGCTGCAATCTGATCAAGCCGGCCGGGCGGCACGTCTGCTGGGACCGGGACAAACACAGCTCCGGCGCGCAAAACGCCGAGCAGGACGGGGAAAAGGTCCGCGCTGCGGCGCATCGTCACCAACACCCGTTCGCCGGGTTTTACGCCGTGATCGGCGAGCGCGCCGGCGAACTCGCTCGCGGCCCTGTCGAGGTCCTCGTAAAGGATGCGTTCGTCCGCGCAACGGACCGCTACAGCGTCCGGCGTCGCCGCGGCCTGGCTGGCGAACGCTGCTGTGACGGTGAGTGGTTCAGGCGTTTCACGGCCGGTTTCCCAAGCGCTGATCTGCGCAAGTTCGCTCGCTTGGCACAGCGGTACGAAAAAGACCGGCTCGGACGGATCATCAAGCATCGCCCCGAGCATGGCCCGGAGATGTTTGGCGGCGTCGGTCTGGTCGCGGAAGACGTCCCGATTGAGATCGAGTTCGGCCTTGAGCGCGCCCGTGCCTTCGAAGTCGAACAGATGCAGGCGCATGTCCTGGGCAGCGTCATGGGCTCCGGGATGGCGCCAATCGACCCTGACGGGGGCACCGGCGAAATCGCCGAACCGGGCAGGGATATAGTTTAAGACAGCGCTGAAGGATGACGCGGCCGCGGCAGAACTTGAGCCGGGCCTAGCGTGTCGAAGCCAATCCTGCGTCGCTGCCATGGTGCGGGCGTGAAGGCTCTGAAACGTATCCTCGCTCTTCACCTGGACCGCGAGGGGCAGCATCTCAATAAACAGGCCTATCGTGCGGCGATCGTCGAGGGAGGTTCGGTTATGGGCGGGCACACCAAGCACAATATCGGTCTCGCCGGTCACGCGAGCCCTGAACGCGGCGTAGGCCGTCGCGAGGATGGCGAAACGAGCAAGATCTGAACTTAGGGCGCGGTAGGGCGGCTGCGCAATGAGGGCGTCGAGCCGTTCAGTCCATGTCTGGTCTAGCTCCAGGGAAACCCGCGTCGAGGCACTCAAGCGGGGAAGACCATGTCCGCCATAGGGCGTCGCCAGCGGCGGAGCATTTGCAGCGACTTCAGTCCAATATGCTCGTTCCGTCTCCAACTCGCCAGAGTCGCCGGCCACAGTCTCCCTCTTCGCATGTTCAGCGAAGGACGGAAGGTTCAGTGAATTGGGCTCGCCGCGCTCAAGCGCAGAATAGGCGTCCGAAACAGCGTTGAAAATGAGCGCAGACGCGGCCGCGTCAGACGAAATATGATGCTGGTTGAGGAACCAGACCCAGTGACCTTCTGAGCATTTGATAAGCGCGCTGTCATAGGTCGCAGCACCAAGATCGAAGCGTTGGGTCATCCGCGCGTCAATCAAAGCTTCGATGGCGCGATCGGGGTTGGGGTCTGAGGAGAGGTCAATCACATCCAATTGCCGCGGCGGAGCGTCGAGGATCCGGACCCCGGCTGTACCTGATTGGTCTGTGAATACAGTGCGCATGGCGTCGCTGGCGCAAACGACCGTCCTGAACGCCCGGACGAAAACGCTCGGCTCGATCGGACGCATGATGTCGAAACGCCAGCCCATATTATAGAGCGGGCTTTCAGGGTTAAGGCTTTGGCCGGTCCAAATCAAAGACTGGCTAAGTGTAACCGGCAGGCTGCCGACCGTTGTGTCGATGAGGGTTTGACGCCCTGACATCAAGCGGCACCCCGCGCCAAATAGGCGGCGATGGCGTCGATGCTTTCGAAATGCTCGATCACCACATCCTCCGGTGGGATCGTAACCTGGTGGCGTTTCTCCAGGTGGGCGACAAGACGCATTACCCCGAGGCTGTCGACGAGACCGCTGAGGAGCAGGTTTTCGTCGTCAGCGACCAGCTTCCCGCTCAGTAGGTCGTTCAGGACGAACGCGCGGACTTCATCCTTCATGGGTAGGCTCCTTTTCTAGCTGTTCCCGCAGAACGCGGCGGTCGATCTTTCCCGATGTCGTTCTTGGGAATTCGGACACGATTTCGACCCGCTCGGGTACGGCATAGGCGGGAAGGCTCTCCTTGGCCGAGGACTTGAGCGCGTCTTGGCCGATAACGTGTCCAGGCCGAAGGCTGACAGCGGCGAGTATCCTTGCCGGCTCGCCTATCACGACCGCGCCACATTCCGCCACGGCGGGATGAGCCTTGAGGGCGTGTTCCACCTCATCCAATTCGACCCTGTGGCCCCGAACTTTCACCTGCCTGTCCTTGCGACCAACAAATTGCATCAGCCCATCCGGCCCCCAGCGCACAATATCGCCCGTTCGGTACCATCGGTCACCGGACTTATCGATTTCGATGGCGGCTTCGGTGAGATCCTCGCGGTTCCAGTATCCAGCCATCATAGCGGGGGTCGAAATCATCAGTTCGCCTTCAGTCGCCGGCCGGCCCTCGCCATCGACGATGCGCGCTTCAGCGTGCGGGGTGACCTTGCCGAGCGGGATCGGCCCGGCTTCCACGCGACCAGACGGCAGATGGTACACTGTGGTTTGGTTGACTTCGGCAGGGCCGTAAGAATTGCTGAATTGGACTTCAGGCGCGTGACAGCGAAGCGCTTCGAGGTGCTTCGGCGACATGGGTTCGCCGCCGAAAATGACCCATCGCAGGCGGCTGATATCGCGCGCGTCCAGAGCGCCGTGCTCGACCAGTTGCACAAGGGCGAACGGCGTCGAGTACCAGATGGTAATGCCTTCGTCCTGTGTGAGCTTTGACAAGCTGGCAGGCAGTTTCGCGTAGGGTTCGGGAATGATCACCGTACAGGCGCCTGCGATGGGCGCGCTGAAGTAGTCAAAAGTCGACATGTCGAAATGTAGCGGCGAGTGGTTGGCGAGCCGATCCTGTGAGCCCAAGCTATACAGCGAGGTCGCCATTTCCGCATAGGCGAGACCGCTGGTATGGGTATGCTCAATGCCCTTCGGCGCGCCGGTCGAACCGGATGTGAAGATGATGTATGCGCGATCGCTCGAATCCGGTCGGCGGGTCGGTGGTGTGTTCGGCAAGCCAGCGAAGGCGTCCCATTCGAAGTCGCCGGTGCCCAGCACCGCCACGACCGATGTCGGCTCGCGGCAGATCTCGAGCGCGGTTTCCGCGCATACACCGTGGGTGATCAGTGCCTTCAGCGTGCAATCGTCGACGATCGCCCTGAGGCGCTGAACAGGGGCGCCGGGGTCGAGAGGCGCGAACGCGGCCCCGGCCTTCAAGATGCCAAAGACCGCGATCGCTGTTTCCAGGGACTTGTGGAGGAATATCCCAACCCGGTCGCCGGGGCGGACACCGGCGTTTATCAGCCAATGGGCGAGTTGGTTCGAGCGTTCGGCTAAGTCGCGATAGGTAAGCGAACGGCCGGCGCAGCGGAAGGCTTCAGCAACCGGTGCGCGGCCGGCCCAGTCGTCCACTGCATCGAAGAGCGTGGTTCGCCGCATGCCGCGCACCGTCTAGCCACCGCCGAAAATCGCGGCGGTGACATTGCCGAGGATGTCGAAGGTGCGCTCGATAAACCAGAACAGCGCAATCGCGATCAGCCCTGCGGACCCGACCTTCAGAACGAGCGGCACATACAGCGACCAGCGGCGCAGAAGGAAAAGCACTGGGAAGACGACGGCGACGATAGCCAATTGCCCGATCTCAACGCCGAGATTGAAGCCGACGAGGGCCACGGTCTTTGCGTTTTGGTCGACCCCGAGTGGAGCGAGAACGTTCGCAAACCCCAAGCCGTGAAATAGGCCGAACAGGAACACCACCAGCCAGGCCCGCCGATGGAACAGGGGAAAGATGTTGTCCAAAGCCACAATGGCGATCGACAATGCGATCACGGCTTCGACCAGGACGATTGGAAGCTGGATAATGCCAAGAGCGGCCAAGCTGAGGGTGATCGTATGCGCGACGGTAAACAGGGTGACGATCTTCGCGACGGTCCAGAATGCCGCGCCGAAAGTCTCCGTTGGCACCCACTCCGTATTGTTTCGAAGCACGAGAACCGATGCCAATAATAGCGTGACGATGAAGAGGATGTGGTCGTAGCCGATCAGGATGTGCCAGATCCCGTGCTCGATAAACTCGACGAAAATTTCAGGCCATGGGCGACCGATCAGGCTTAACGACTGACGCTCCTCGCCGGGTCCAAAGATCAAGGAGAATTGCGCCTCATTGTTCTCCACTCCTGTCCGGGTGTTGCTTTCAATGATCGCAAAGCCGCGATGGGTGGTCTCCACAGTGTCGAACAGGAATCTGTACTCCATGTCGATGGCGTCTGGCGTCGCGGTGAGTTCAGGCAGGTCGAACGCCATCAGCGCGAACGTGTCGACGTCGATCTCCAGATAGCGCACATCCGTGAAAACGGGTATCAGCGAAGTTCCGTTGGATGAGAAGGCCAGCCGTTCGGCGAAATACGCTTGGACCTCGGGGATCTTGGCCTCGAATTCGGCGTCGGTCACTGCTCCGTCGCCATCCCGATCCAGGTCGACCACCTTGTTGATATCGGTGAAGGTCGCTTCGATCCGGCCTGACAGACCGTCGTCTGTCACGTTGAAATAGACATAGCTTTCGTTGAGCCGGTGCGCCTGCGCTTGGCCGACTAGAACAAGAACAGCAGCGATCAACCAGAATACTCGAAACATCAACCTGTCTCCCAACGCATAGTCGCGATGTGCACTTTTCTGCAAAATGCCTGCCACCGTAGGCACAGATCAACAACACGTGAGCGGCCCTGTTTAGTCATTCGCGGCTCCCGAACGAATGGACTTGGCATAGCGCAAAACGGTTGCTGTGGCGGACGGCGTGCTTGTCCAGATCAACGCGCCATAGAGCGCTGCGCCGCTGATGACGCAGGCCAAAACGGCCACCCATGGGTTCACCGCATCTTCGATGCCGCGCCTTAGGCCGACAACGATCAGCGCCATGGACATCGCCGCTAGAAGACCCGGGCCCGCCGCTAGAATTTGCGCCTTGATGGAAAACCCTGTGGCCCGCGAAACGAGCGCAGCAGCGAGGGGCGCAGCGGCGAACTCCACGCTCAGGATCCCAAAGCACGCCGCCACCAGTCCATGGGGCGCGGCGAACGGCAAAATGAGCGCGAGCCCGATGAGTTCAAAGGCGAGCAAGCCGACGGGGGCAGCCTGCTGTCCGACCCCGCGCAGGATCGAGATGTTGAAGGCCCCGATTGCGGCCCTCAGGCCGATGAGCAGTAACAACTGAGTGGGTAGGACGGCAGTCGTCCACCGATCGCCGAACGCCGCCGGGATCAGAAGCGGCGCAATGGCCGCCAGTCCAAGAAAGGCCGGAGCACAAACCATGCTCGATAATCGCAGTCCGTTTTCGAGCAATCGGTGCAGCGTCGCGCGGTCATTCTGTGCGCGGGATACGGCGCTCAAGGCGACCGAGCCGATCGGTTGGAGCAAGAGTCCGGCGACGCGTTCGAAAAAGCGATTGGCGAATACGAAAAGCCCCAGGACTGTAGCGCCTAGCATGCCACCGATGATTGCTCGAGGAAGCTGGGTCACGGCGTAGCGTAGCCCCCATGCGCCGGCCGATCCCCAGTTCGCACGCCAGACATCGGGCCATCGCGCAAACAGGGGGGCTAAACCTGTCGAAAAGCCGCTCGTTCGCCAGAGGCCGAGGCCTCTGCCGCAAGCATAGGTCATTTCCATCGCCACGAGGCTCCACGCGCCAGCGCCAAGGGCGGCGCTCGATATGCCGACGCACGCCGCGATGGCCGTTGCCACGATTTCGATTGTGTTCAGGAGATCGTAGCGCAAGTCTCGCATGACCACAGCGGCGGGCAAGGCGGACAAAGCCACGGCGACGGAAAGAGCGCCGAAAACCGGGATAAGCTGGGTCAGGGCCGGTGCGCGAAGTACCGACGCCCAGACCGGAGCCGTCAGCGCGGCGACGACCCAGGACGTCAAGCCGACGCTGACCGTAAGCCAAAAGGTCGCCTGTTCGAACTCGCCGTCGCGCGCGTCTTTCTGTATGATCGCTTCGGCAAGCGGGCCGCCAGCGAGCAGGGCCGCCGCGCCGACGACAAGATAGGCCAAGGCGAACGCGCCATAGTCCGCCGGTTCGAGCAGGCGCGCCAGGATGACCAGAGACACGATCGACAAAAGCGCGCGCAGCCAGACCCCGGCGGTCGACCAGCCAACACTGTTCAGGACCTGCTTTTCTAACACGCGCGCCCCTTCTGCCGCTGGAGTCGGCGTCTACGTGCGAGGCGCTGTGCGGGCCGGAGGCCCCGCACGCCTGGCTTATCGTTAGGTCGTTTCATTATAGGACTTAGACACTGCAGGATACGTACCGACGTCATATGGGTTGAGGGGATCGCCGCCGCTCGCCTCAAGGGCGAGGTGTTGACCGATACCGTGACGTTCCGCGAGGTCGAGGAGCACCGAAAGCGCCGCGTCGTCTTCAAGGGCGAATCCGGTAGAGTCAAACACTGTCAGCGCGTCCCTGACCCCTCCAAACGCGTTCGGAGACTGGAGTACCGTGGCCAGATCGGGTCCGATCTGTTCGGCCTCCAGTTGTTGGCACTCTCCCTCTGAGTGGGCCTGGTCGAGAAAGTCTGGCACGACAACAGCGCGTGCCAAAAGTTGTACCGGGAGTTCGATCTTTCCCGGAAAATCCGATCCCACAGCGTTGATATGCAGGCTCTGCCGATGGGGCTTATCGCCGCCGAACAGCGGCCCGCCACCTGGCGCATTCGACGTGGCCGTGCACAGGATGTCCGCCCTGGCGAGGATATCGTCGAGCGGACGCTGGTTGATTGCCGGATTGCCGCGCAACAGGCCGCTAACGCGGCCGGGAAAACTGGCCGCATGGGTTGCCTCGATATCGTGGATGGCGATCTCGTGAATATCGAAGATCCGGCAAATCGCGTGAGCTTGGCTCACCGCCTGCGCGCCTGTCCCTAAAAGCCCGAGTACACGGGCGTTCGGCTGAGCGAGCGCCCGGCTCGCGACAGCGGACGCTGCGCCTGTGCGAAGGCTGGTTAAAACGACCGCATCACATAGTGCCTCGAGATGACCCGTCGACGTCGTCCACCGGCCAATGGTCGAAAGGATCGTCGGCAGCCCGGCTGAACTTGGGTTGGTTGGATGGTAAGCCACGGACTTCATGGTGACCCCCGCGCCGGCTCGCATCAGCGGCATCCACTCAACCAATCCATAAGACGGTTCGTCATAGACGAAGCCCGATCGCGGCGGTATTGTGTATGCCTCGGCATCGAAACCGTGGAATGCATGGAAGACCGCATCGATCATTCGATCCATTAGCGCATCCCGGCCAACACGGTCTAACAAGGCCTGGATATGAAGAGCGGTCAACACGCGAGTGAACTGAGAAGTCGCGGTCATAAGTTGTTCCGCTACCGATATATTATTGAAAGAAATATACGCTATTATTCAAGGCATCAAGGGGGGCTGTCAGGTTAATCGGGCTTGAGGCGGTCGGGCAGGGCACTTAGCCTCGGATCCATGTCCCTTATGTGCCCCTAGAAGGTTAGACGCCTTGCAGGGTAAAACTGGGAGCAAGGAGTTGTACGCCCATGTTGGGACGGATCAGATATACTGAAGAGTTCAAGCGCGAGGCTGTGGCCCAGGTTACGGATGGGGGGCGCAGCGTCACATCGGTGGCCAAGCGGATCGGGGTGAGCAGCACTTCATTGTATGATTGGGTGAAGCAGTTTTGCGATGCGCCAGGCACAAGCGCGTCTGACGCCTCAGAGATTAAGCGCCTGAAGGCAGAGCGTCGCCGGGTAACCGAGGAGCGTTACATTCTAAAAAAGGCGACGGCGTACTTTGCGAAGGATCACGGCTGAAGTGGAGTTCCCCGGTTCGATGGACAGATTTTGATCTGTCGAACAAGATGTTTTCATGCCGAGAACGAAGACCCCGTACCCTGCGGAATACAGGGAGCACATCATCGCATTGGCCAAGGCCGGGCGCAGCATCGAGAGCCTGGCCTGAGAGTTTGAACCTTGTGCGGCCACGATCCATGGCTGGATCAAGCCGGCCGGGCTTGATAGCGGCGAGCGAGACGACGGCTTGACCAGCGCGGAGCGTGAAGAGCTCAGTCGATTGCGACGAGAAAACCGCCAGCTGCGCCAAGAGCGCGATATCCTCTCAAAGGCTGCGGCCTGGTTTGCTCAGGGCGAGGCGTTCGGACTCGCTTTCGAACCTGTGGCGGGCAGGCCCTCACCGCCGAGGTCTTTCGGTTCATGACCGCGAACCAGGCCCTTTATCCAATGAAGACCATGGCTCGGGTCTTGGGCGTCTCGCGCAGCCGCTTTTGTGGCTGGATCTCTCGCGCGCCCAGCGCTCGGGCGCGCGCAGATGCGACGCTTACCAACCGGATCCAGGCGATCCACAAGCGTTCTCGAGAGAGTTATGGTGCGCCGTGCATCCACGCTGAATTGGCGGATGAGGGCACGTCAGTGAGCCGAAAGCCGGTCGAACGTCTTATGAAAGCCGCCGGGTTGAAGGGCGTTAGTCGCCGCCGGTTCGTGCGCACCACAATCAAAGACAAGCGGTCCAGACCGGCTGCCGATCTGGTGGACCGTAACTTCTACGCCGATGAGCAGAACCTGCTCTGGGGTGAGCGCCTGCGCGCCATTGGTTCAAGCGCGGCGCGAACGACATCACTTACGTACCGACCTGTGCCGGCTTCCCGACCTGTGCCGGCTTCCTTTATCTCGCTGTGGTTCTGGACGCCTTCTCTCGGAGGATCGTCGGCTGGTCGATGGGTCATGATCTCAAGGCCGGGCTCGTCGTCGACGCCTTCAACATGGCGCTCACACAGCGCAAGCCCGAAAATGTCATCCATCACTCTGATCAAGGCTCGCAGTACACGTCGATCGCCTTTGGCCTGAGATGCAAGGGTGAGGGCCGCCTGCCAACGGCACGAGGGCGGACCGAACGGCGTTCGCCTCTCCATGGGCTCAGTCGGCGACGCCTATGACAACGCGATGTGCGAGAGCTTCTTCGCCACGCTCGAATGCGAGTTGCTTGATCGGCGAAGGTTCCAGACCAATGCCAAGGCCAAGATGGCCGTCTTCGAGTTTATCGAGGGCTGGTACAATCCCGGCCGCAGGCACTCCGCCCTCGGTTATCTCTCACCCATCAACTATGAAAGGAGCCCACTGGAGACACTGGAATCCACTTGCCCCTAACCGTCCACGAAACCGGGGGAACTCCAGATCTGTGATAGCTCTGCACTGAACAGGCCGCCGCGGCTCATCCCTTGTCTGCGCGCAGGCCGCGTTGATTATCGTGCAGCCGCTAAGCCCGGCTGGAGTAAGGTCTATCATCCGCTGGGCGATGACTAAAGTGTTCAGCTGGGGTGTGGCGCCGTTAGTTCGGGGTGAGACGCTGTGCCCTCAACTGGGACTGAACCCGACTTAAAGCGTCCGACACTTTGGTGTTTGGGCTGACAAGCCCAGCGTCAATCTGCGAGTAAATGTCGAAGGCGCGGGAAAAGTCGCCGCTGACTTCTGCGCACACAGCCGTATTGTAAAGTAGTTCGAATGTTGTTGGGTAGCGATCCAGCAACACTTCCCAAGTGCCGCAAGCGCGATCCAGACGACCTTCTTTTGCAAAGGCAACAGCGCCGTCGAACTCGGCTTGGTCCGACCTGTCTGGTAGTGAAGCTGCTTCGGCAAGATCGACTTTAGCGCGCGCGTTTCTCGGCGCGACGGCGTTTCGAATTTGCGAAAGCGTATCACTGCGCGCCTCGGTCAGCAGCTGATCACTGGACACCTTACTGGTGTCCTCGTCGCAGAAATAGGCGTCGCTGCTTCCGGTAACAGTGTCGGAATATACGACCTGTCCGCTTCTAACGTCGGCGACTTTCGGCACCACCGTATAAAAAGCCGCCAATGTATAGCAGGTCGTGGTGTATTTTTCGCGCTTCTCGCAGTCGAAAATACCATCATATTCAACGCATTTCGATTTCTCGACCCGTTCGCTCGATTGTTCGACATCAAATCCCGATACTTCGCCGAAATACACCGCGTCGACCCCCAGCTGCGCGCCATAATCGATCGCCGCGGCCACAGCGGCGTCCGAGCTGCCGCCAACGCCGCTGCGCGTTTGTAGGGTCTGCCGGTTTAGCACATTGAAATAGGATGCGCCGTTGAACGCAGCGTTCGACAATTCCGCTTCCAAAGCGCCGGCGAAGGCCCCGCCATCGCGACCCTGGAAGTCAATGACGGCGATGTTGCGAAGCTGCGCAGCGCCTTGATACTGCGCCGGAATGCTGACCGGCACGTCGATGCCGGTCTCACATCCCGTCACGGCCAACATCGCGGCAGCGCAAATCAACACGTTTCTCATGTCTGTCCCTTTGGTTGAAAATTCTATCGAATGTTCACGGTGTACGGGCGTCCACGTCTGAGAACGATCACGCTGATCCGTCCTTCGTCGTGCAGCGTGTCCCGGATCCGAGTGTCGGGATTATCGACATCTCGAACGTTTTCCCCATCGATCTTGAACAGCTCATCGCCGACCATGAACTTGCCTTCGAACAGCGAGCCGGAGGCGATGTCACGAACGGTCCAGGCGTCGCCCGCGAAGTCTTGCGCGACGGTCAATCCGAATTGGCGCATGCTTGCTGAGTCTTGCGCGACGGCGGCGTCGACAGGGAGACCGGCGTTGAGCCGGTCCAGCAATGCGCGCGCCGCAGGCAAATACTGGCTCGATGGATACGTATCGATGAATGCCGATACCCGAAGCTTGCTGCCTGACGTGCGAGCGGCATCCCAGATGGCTTGTTCAGCATCCGCGATCAGGGAGTCCAATCCTTCTTTCACGCCGGGGA
>JBCBWQ010000320.1:0-2283 GCA_039817025.1 Pseudomonadota bacterium
AAGATGCCGGAAATTTCAGACGGGCTGATGTCCATCGAGCTCACGCTCCCTTCATGGCGGTGTTCATACGGCCAAGTGCTCTCCGTTGGCGATGGTATCGCGCGCATCTACGGTCTCGACAGCGTCCAGGCGGGCGAGATGGTCGAATTCGACGGTGGCGTGAAAGGCATGGCGCTGAACCTTGAAAACGACAATGTCGGCGTCGTGATCTTCGGCGACGACCGGGGCATCAAGGAAGGCGACACTGTGCGCCGCACCGAGGAGATCGTGGCCGCACCCGTGGGCAAGGGCCTGCTTGGCCGCGTGGTCGACGCCCTCGGCGAGCCGATCGACGGTAAGGGCCCGCTGCAAGACGTTGCGTCGCGCAACCGCGTGGACGTGAAGGCGCCAGGCATCATTCCCCGCAAGTCCGTGCACGAGCCGATGATGACGGGCATTAAGGCCATCGATGGCATGATCCCCGTCGGCCGCGGCCAGCGCGAACTTGTGATCGGCGATCGCCAGACCGGCAAGACCGCCATCTGCATCGACGCGATCCTGAACCAAAAAGCGACAAACGAGGCGGCCAAGTCCGACTCCGAAAAACTGTTCTGCGTCTATGTTGCCGTTGGCCAGAAGCGCTCGACCGTTGCGCAGGTGGTGAAAGTGCTCGAAGAGCGCGGCGCGCTCGATTACACCGTGATCGTCACCGCCACCGCATCCGAGCCGGCCCCGCTGCAATATCTTGCCCCTTATACGGGCTGTACGATTGGCGAGTATTTCCGCGATAATGGCATGCACGCGCTCATCATTTACGATGACTTGTCAAAGCAGGCCGTTGCCTATCGACAGATGTCGCTCCTGCTGCGCCGTCCGCCGGGCCGCGAAGCCTATCCCGGTGACGTGTTTTATCTTCACTCTCGTCTCCTTGAGCGCGCTGCGAAGCTCAATGAAGACAATGGTGCAGGGTCTCTGACGGCGCTGCCGATCATTGAAACCCAGGCCAATGACGTATCGGCCTATATTCCGACCAATGTGATCTCGATCACGGACGGCCAGATTTTTCTGGAGACGGACCTTTTCTACCAGGGTATCCGCCCGGCGGTGAACGTTGGCCTTTCAGTTTCCCGCGTTGGTTCTGCTGCGCAGACCAAGGCCATGAAGAAAGTTGCCGGCTCCATGAAGGGCGAACTGGCCCAATACCGGGAGATGGCAGCATTTGCTAAGTTCGGGTCAGACCTCGATCCCGCAACGCAGAAATTGCTCAATCGCGGTGCACGCCTAACCGAGCTTCTCAAGCAGCCACAATACGAACCGCTGCTGATGGAAGAGCAGGTCGTGGTCATCTATGCCGGCACGCGCGGCTATATTGATGACGTCGCGCTTGAGGATGTAACCCGTTACGAAGCTGAGCTGCTTGCTCACCTGCGCGGGGCCAAGAAGGACCTGCTGACGAAAATCCGCGAGGAAGCCGCGCTCACCGATGATGTCGAAAAAGGCATCAAGGACACGCTCGACGCTTTCACCAAGAACTTCGCCTAAGGCTGCGGCCGGAACGGACAGGACGCGATGCCCAGCCTCAAGGACCTGAAAAACCGGATCGGAAGCGTGAAATCCACGCAGAAGATCACAAAGGCCAAGCAAATGGTGGCCGCGGCCAAACTGCGCCGTGCGCAAGAGGCTGCCGAAGCTTCAAAGCCGTATGCGTGGCGCCTTGCAAACGTCGTCGCGAACCTCACCGCGTCCATGGGCGAAGGCTCAGGCGGGCCGAAGCTGCTGTCTGGTTCGGGCAAAGACCAGGTTCACCTTCTGGTTGTGATGACGGCCGAGCGCGGATTGTGCGGCGCCTTCAACGCCAATATCGTCAAGCAGGCCCGTACCAGGATCGATGAACTGCGCGCCGAAGGCAAAACGGTGAAAATCATTACGGTGGGCAAAAAGGGCCGCGACATTCTGGGACGAGAATATGGCGATCTGTTCATCGAGCATGTCGACTTGTCCGACGCCAAGGATAAGTTCACGGCCTATGCCATCGGGCTTGGACAGGATCTTGTGCGCCGCTTCGAAGCCGGTGAATTTGACGTCGCCACGCTGATTTACTCCGAATTTCGCAATGTGCTCAGCCAGCAACCGCGGGCAAGTCAGATCATTCCCGCCGTCGCGCCTGAAGACGCTGATACGATCGATCTCGATGGCGCTATGTACAGCTATGAGCCGTCAGAGCCAGAAATTCTTGAGGCGCTGCTCCCCCGCTATGTAAATACTCAGATCCTGTCCGCTATGCTGGAGAATGCCGCCGGCGAG
>JBCBWQ010000321.1:0-2278 GCA_039817025.1 Pseudomonadota bacterium
CGCCAAGGGCCAAGTCGCCCAGGTCATCGGTGCCGTCGTCGACGTTGAGTTCGACGGCAAGCTGCCGGATATCTTGAACGCGCTTGAGACCGACAATAACGGCTCGCGCCTTGTTCTGGAGGTTGCCCAGCACCTCGGCGAGAATACGGTCCGCACCATCGCCATGGACTCCACCGAAGGCCTCGTCCGTGGCCAGCACGTGGCTGACACCGGCGAGCCAATCACTGTGCCCGTTGGCCCCGAAACGCTTGGCCGGATCAT
Source organism: Pseudomonadota bacterium (assembly GCA_039817025.1). Lineage (GTDB taxonomy): Bacteria > Pseudomonadota > Alphaproteobacteria > Caulobacterales > Hyphomonadaceae > JANQQC01. Next base: position 262 of record JBCBWQ010000321.1, read on the forward strand.
GAACGTCGTCGGCGAGCCGATCGACGAGCGCGGCCCGGTCGAAGCCAAGCAGCGTCGTCCGATCCACGCCGAAGCGCCCGCATTCGTTGACCAAGCGACAGAAGCTGAAGTGCTCGTCACGGGGATCAAGGTCATCGACTTGCTCTGCCCTTACGCAAAAGGTGGCAAGATCGGCTTGTTTGGCGGTGCCGGCGTTGGCAAAACGGTTCTCATCCAAGAGCTGATCAACAACATTGCGAAGCTGTTCGGCGGGTACTCGGTTTTCGCTGGCGTCGGTGAGCGCACCCGCGAAGGCAACGATCTCTACTATGAGATGCAAGATGCCAAAGTGATCGATTTGGACGGCGAAAGCCGGGCAACTCTCGTCTACGGCCAGATGAACGAGCCGCCGGGTGCGCGCGCGCGCGTCGCTCTGACAGGCCTCGCACAGGCCGAATACTTCCGCGATGAAGAAGGCAAGGACGTGCTCTTCTTCGTCGATAATATCTTCCGATTCACGCAGGCCGGTGCCGAAGTGTCTGCCCTGCTCGGCCGTATTCCGTCCGCTGTTGGCTACCAGCCGACGCTTGCGACCGACATGGGCGGCCTGCAGGAGCGCATCACCTCAACGAACAAGGGCTCGATTACCTCAGTCCAGGCCGTCTACGTGCCAGCCGACGACCTGACCGACCCCGCCCCAGCGACCTCATTTGCCCACCTCGATGCCACTACTGTGCTGAACCGGTCCATCGCCGAAAAAGGCATCTACCCGGCTGTGGACCCGCTCGACTCCACGTCGCGGATCCTTGATCCGCTGGTCGTTGGCCAAGACCACTACGACACGGCGCGCGGCGTGCAGGAAATCCTGCAACGCTACAAGGAACTTCAGGACATCATCGCCATTCTCGGAATGGATGAGCTTTCCGAAGACGACAAGCTGGCCGTCGCCCGCGCCCGGAAAGTGGAGCGTTTCCTGTCACAGCCGTTCGACGTTGCTGAAGTTTTCACCGGGTCGCCGGGTGTTCAGGTCAAGCTCGAGGATACGATCAAAGGTTTCAAGGGCCTCATCGCCGGCGAATACGACCACCTTCCAGAACAGGCCTTCTACATGGTCGGCTCGATCGAGGAGGCGGTCGCCAAAGCCGAGAAAATGTTGGCGGACGCAGCGTAAGAGCCCATGGCCGACAAACTTCAATTCTCCCTCGTCTCACCTGCCCGGGAACTATTCTCGGGCGAGGTCGAGCAGGTCATTGCGCCGGGATCGGAAGGTCAATTCGGCGTACTCGTGAACCACGCACCGTTCATGACCACCCTGAAAAATGGTGTTGTCACCGTGAAACGCGGCGGGTCCGATGACATGCGCATCTTCGTGCGCGGCGGGTTTGCAGACGTCACACCTGCGGGACTGACCGTCCTTGCTGAAGAGGCTGTTGATCTCTCCGATGTGACGTTGGAGTCGGTCGACAAAGACTTGCAGGCAGCGCGGGAAGACTTGCTCAAGCACCCTGAGGGTGACGGAAAGCATGCGCTCGCGCTGGAAGAGTCCGACTATCTACAAGCCCTGCGGGATGCGCTGGCGGCCTAGACAGAGCTGTACGACAGGCCGCAGAGCAGATTAGTAGACGGCTTTGATTTCGGTAATTTCGCCGACGACTTTGCCCTCGCATTGAATGCGGACCTGCTTGCGTGCAGGCTCGCGGGGTGGCTCGCGGTAGCCTGCAACACCGGGTACGCCGTCTTCTGTCGAAGCCAGATCGAGGATCAGCGCGTCGCCGCCATCAGTGTCAGCCGGAGCAAGCCGGTAGGCGGTTTCGGATTCCAGTTTAAGCGACACGATGAGCATGTTGCGGCGCGCGCTGTCGCCAACGGTTGGCATCTTGTTGACCCAAGCTTCGGCCGAAGTCACCGGTGGGCAGTCCGACCGGCTGGCCATGCCTATGGCGGGGAGCGCGGCGCAGGCCCAGAGCAAAGCCAGCCCGCTTGCACCCATGGCAACTTTTCGCCCTACCAGTCCGTTTTCACGCTGAACCATGCCGCT
>JBCBWQ010000322.1:0-2277 GCA_039817025.1 Pseudomonadota bacterium
ATGCTCCTCGCTTTCGTATTCGGCCCCGTAGGATTGTTCGTCTACTTGATTGGCCGCGCCCTGATGAAAAAGGGTGGCTGGCACCTCGATCCGACCTAGGAAAACCCCGTTTTGTCAGACCCGTCCTACTCGGTTCTTCGCTTCGGCACCGAACAGCATTCGGTGGTTGTGATCGATGATTACAGCCCGGAGTTTGACCGCATCGTCGCCGCGCTACGCACAATCCCCTACGGCTATGCCGGTCCCCACTATCCGGGCCTGCGTGCGCCCATGCGGCCTGACTATCTCAATAGCCGCGCCGCGCTCCTGCGTGACATCCTCTCAAATGTATTCGATGCCCCCGCCATCGAGATCGTTGAGTGTTCAGCGTCTATTGTGACCACACAGCCGGGCGATCTGACGCCCATCCAACGCCTGCCACACTTCGATACATCAGACAGAAATCGCCTTGCTCTTCTCCATTATTGCTGCGGTGAAGACTCAGGTGGAACAAGCTTCTACCGCCACCGCGAAACGGGTTATGAAGCGATCAGCGAGGACCGCACCAGCGCCTATAGCGCGGCAATCAAGGATGAGGCCGGCAAGAGCGGCCTGCCGCCGGCCCGCTACATGGCCGGCTCCACAGATCAATTCGAGCGCATCGGCCAGATCGAGGCCCGTCCAAATCGTATGGCCATTTATCGCAGCATGTGCCTCCATTCAGGCGATATTCCGATCAAACAGAGCCTTGCGCCCGACCCAGAGACAGCCAGGCTTACCATCAATACATTCGTGCAGGCTCGTCCTGCTGCTGGAGACGCTCCATGACAAGAATTGGGACACCGTTCACCGCCTCGGCAACGCGCGTCATGCTGCTGGGTGCCGGTGAACTCGGCAAGGAAGTCGTGATTGAGCTGCAGCGCCTTGGCGTCGAAACGATTGCCGTTGATCGCTACCCCAACGCCCCCGCCATGCATGTCGCCCACCGCTCGCACGTCATCGACATGACCGATGCAGGCGCACTTCGCGGCCTGATTGAGCTGGAGCAACCCGACCTTGTCGTGCCCGAGATCGAAGCCATCGCCACGGACGAACTCCTTCGGATCGAAGCAGAAGGCGCAGCAAGGATCATTCCGACCGCCCGCGCAACGCGCCTGACAATGGACCGGGCAGGCATCCGCCGTCTCGCCGCTGAAGAGCTTGGACTGAAAACCAGCCCCTATGCCTTTGCCGAAGATGCCGAAACGCTCCGCGCAGAAGCCAGCCGCATTGGCTATCCGGTGTTTGTGAAGCCGGTGATGTCTTCGTCCGGCAAGGGCCAGTCCAAGGTCGATACCCCGGAGGGTATCGATGCCGCATGGGCCCATGCCCTTGCTGCGGGCCGGCGGGCAGAAACCCGCGTCATCGTCGAAGGAGTCGTGGACTTCGAGTTCGAAATCACGCTGCTCACCGTCCGCCATGTGGGCGGAACCGACTTCTGCGATCCCGTTGGCCATCGACAGGAGTCTGGCGACTATGTGGAGAGTTGGCAGCCCCAGCCCATGTCGCCCGCAGCACTCGACACGGCAAAAGATATCGCCCTGAAAGTGACCGAGGCGCTGGGCGGCCATGGCCTGTTTGGGGTCGAACTCTTCATCAACGGGGATGAGGTCTGGTTCTCTGAGGTCTCCCCTCGCCCGCACGATACAGGCCTTGTCACCCTCGCCACGCAAGCGCAGAGCGAGTTTGCCCTCCACGCCCGCGCAATCCTTGGGCTACCGGTAGACACAAAGGCCCAAACCCCCGGCGCGAGCGCCGTCATCTATGGCGGGATCGAGTCTGAGGACGTGGCGTATTACGGGCTGCGCGAAGCGCTTAGTGTCGAGGGCGTACACATGCGCCTGTTTGGCAAGCCGGTCAGCTTCGAGAAACGCCGCATGGGGGTTGCAATTGCCTCCGGCCCAAACGTTGAAGAAGCCCTCGCGCGCGCCAAAAAGGCCGCAAACGCGGTCAAGGTCGTGTCTTCCGCCGACTGACAGCGCGGTCACCGGCAATTTGGCCCGGGGATTGCTGGACGCCTCGCCAAGGCGGGTCTAAACCGCCCACAAACAAACTCATCTGTCGCCTAAGGAGGGCGCTTTTCCATGGCCGTTCGTGTTTCGATCAATGGATTTGGCCGCATTGGCCGCCTCGTACTTCGCTCCATCATCGAGCATGACCGCACCGACATCGAAGTTGTCTCGATCAACGACCTCGGCCCCGTCGACACCAATGCCCATCTCCTGCAGTACGATTCCGTACACGGAAAACTCCCTGAAG
>JBCBWQ010000323.1:0-2264 GCA_039817025.1 Pseudomonadota bacterium
GGAATACCCGTGTACCAAGGCTAGTGAGTTCCCCATACTCTAGGAACTCACCCTCGCTCAGCCGATCAAAAAGGTATTCGACTGTCTCGTCAAGAAAGGCATGAACTGTGCGCGAAGTACTTGCGATCCCAAGGATATGACCCAGTGGGCCGAGAGGCGGGCCTACGGTCTGGTTGTTCAGGGTAAAGAGGATAGGAAGTGCCTGCCATTTGGGAGCCGCCTCAACGCCCGATATTGCGAGAGGACCGGGGGAAACCCCCGGCGAGGGAGAGGGATTAGCGATAGCAGGCGGCATTGTCTTTGCACCCCAGTTGAGCAAATCAGCCAGCAGGGGCACCAAACGACTTTGAGCCTGCATGGAATTCAGGATTTCGTCTTTCACATGCACGGCGCGCGTTGGGACCGCCGCGCCTGTTGCAAGCGTTCCGCCCGCAAGCCGGGCGGTATTCGCGTGAAGCCCTGCCGCGTTGTAGGTCGTGGACTTGATCGTCAGATTTGCATGCTTGATCCGCGCCGCGATCCCTGCGGCCGAGGCCAGTCCGCCGCCCAGCGAGTGGCCTGTGATGATAAGGCGTCCCCCGTAGTCGGACATCGCGAGGTCCGCCGCAAAGCGCCCCGCCGCGATTGCGTTCTCGTATTGCGGTGGGATTTCCTTGCCCAGACCCTGAGCGAAGTTGACACTCCAATCCCCATTATGCCCGTAAAACAGCGACGCATCGACCGCCCATGTCAGGGTAAGCATCGTGCTCGACCAATCCCATCCCCCGACGCGCTGTGTCGTGCGGCCCGGCGACCGCACGAAGAGGGTTTCTTCAAAAAGACCCCGCGATCGGATTTCGGCCATCGTCAAGCCATTGAGGTTCGGGGCTGCAGAGGCAGAGCGGTCCACTGTGCCACTATAGTTAATCGACCCCAGCCCTGTCTCTCCGGTGATATTCCAGTCGATCCGGAGCCCACCCGCAAGCTCGGCGAAATCCTCGGGATCGCTGTCGCTCCCGCGAAAAATCAGGACAGGGGGGCAGGTTTCTGTGGGAGCGCTTTCCGCAGCTTCCTTCGGTGCATAGATCCGCGCCAGGAAACCGTCGGGTCTTCGGTCTTCCCAGATGACGTCCCAGTGTTTCTTGTTGATATCAAAGGCCGGATGTAACTCGTTGGGGAGACTCTTCTTTTCGTTCTCGTAGACATCGATGTTGAGCAGACCGGCATATCGGACACAAAGATCCGAAATTGCATTTCCGGCGACAGACGTTGTATTACCGCCCATTCCAAAGCTCATTTCCGAGTTGGGTGTCGTTGGTCACGACCTGATCGGATTCATCGGGAGAACGGACTTCGCCAGGAGCCAGCCAAAAGCCGCCAACATCCGCCGGTATCTGCATTGCCAGAAGTGCTGCGACCCTACTTGGCACGTCCCGCTCTAGACTTCTGTAGATTTCGGTGATTGCTTTTTGCATCTGCCAGACGAGATGAAGGTTCTCGTCACCGGTGCTTCCCAGATACTGCTCTGCCGCCATCTCGTAAAGCGCGTCGAGCTCGCTCAGATCATCGACAGAGCCGCCGCGATAGTAACCTGCAAGGGCAACCCGAAAGGCAATCTCGCTCGAAAAAGGGTTCGCATTGGCAGTGCGCAGAAGAAACGGCATCGAGGTCATGCGCGGCGTGTCTCCGAATGCGCGTCCTATCGGCACGCGTCGCCAGGGGTCTGCTCCACGCTCCAACACCAGCAGCACGCCCTCCAGATTCGCTTGTGACAACTCCAACAGAAGCAGACTGCCCCCCGCACCTTCCCACGTCGCGTTGGGGTCGCCGCCAGCCTCGAACCACATCTCGATCATTGCGTTGGCGTCCGAATAATCCGGAAAGGCCCTGTCCCGCCCCCCGCTGGCCGTGCGGGCTGCCAGAAAGGGCATCTCTCCCCGGTTAAAAAACGGGTCCGCGCCCGCGGTGATCAGCGCACGAGCCGCAGGTGCGTTGGCCTGCTGCACGGCCTCTCTCAGCAGCGAATGTTGCATCCAAGGAAGGTTTCCTACGGACGGGGTCACGTAGGTTCTGTTCAGAAGTTCGGGCGTTAACGTCTGGATAGCCTCCAAAGATGGGGCTTCCCCGGAAAGGATCGTCGCGGCAAGGTCAAGCACCGGCTTGGGAGCGTCGGGAAATCGGATCATCAAGTCGGGAGGATAATCGGCCAAAGTCTTTTCCATTTGAGTTGTAGAATGCTGTGCGCCGGATACGCCATGATCAAAAAAGCCGCCAATGGCGTGCCA
>JBCBWQ010000324.1:0-2252 GCA_039817025.1 Pseudomonadota bacterium
CGTGACCGATGCGCTGCCGCGCCAGTCCGGAAGGTTGTCTTCGAGCTGACGCACACGGCCCGCAGAGATCGTGTTGTCGACCCGCTCCACCGACGTGTCGGTATAGTTGATCGCGATCGCCAGATCCGTGTCACCGGTCTGGCCGAACTCCAGCGGACCGGTTGCCACAATGTCGAGGCCCTGGGTCTCGGTGTCGAAGGCATTGTTGAAGAAGGCAAATGCCGTGAGATCTTCAGCGCCTGCAAAATCAGCCGAGTTGATCACACCCGCATTGTCGAGCGCATTGATGATCTGCGACGTTGACAGACCGTCCTGAAGCACAACGCCATTCTGCTCAGCCAGGAACTCAAGGGCCGGCGCGAACGGTTGCGATGACGATCGCGAGATCCGGTCATCCAGCGCAATGTTGAAGTAGTCCACCGTGACTGTGAAATCGGCCACATCGAATGCAGCACCAATGGTGAAGTTCTCCGACTCTTCCGGTGTCAGCGTCGGGCGCGGATTGCCCTGGCTTTCGATGAAGTCCGCAACGGTCTGACCCGCGGCAGAGTTCAGCGGGAATGTGCCCTCATCCGACAGGACCGTGCCAACAAACACGGTGGAGATATTGACCACATTGGCCTGCCCCACCGTTGGCGCATGGAAGCCCGTAGAGAAGGTCGAACGCAGGCGGAAATTGTCGTTCACACGCCAGAGACCGCCGATCTTGTAGTTCGTGGTCTCACCGAAGACGTCATAGTCCTCATAGCGAACAGCCGCTTGAAGCGTCAGCGCCTCAGTCACATCGCCTTCAAGATCAATGTAGAAGGAGTTGTTCGACTGGCTGTTCTTGCCCGCAGAGGCCGGGGTGAACCCGCCAAAGCCGTTGGACGAAGACGAGAAGCCTTGGCCCAGCGGATACGCGCCGCCTGGCGTGGCAAGCGGGCCAATCTGGAAGGATGCCGGATCGCCTGCTGTGACTTCGAATTCCTCTTCGCGATACTCGTAACCGAAGGCGACGTTCAGGTCAGACGCCATGCCCTCGACCGGCAGCGCGTAACCAAAGTCCAGGTTGAACAGGTTTTCAGTCTGCGTGTAGCCACCGGGATTAAAGGACGTCGGTGTGTTCGGGCCAAGCGAAGCATTGATCGTGTTGTTGATGAAAAACGAGATGTCGTTCTCACCGAACTTGTAGCTCGCATCATAGGTCAGGCCATTGCCGATCGCGAACTCACCACGGATGCCGAGTGCAATCGACATGTCCTCAAGCTCACCGCCGAAGGACGGCGTGAATCCGCCCGGGAACTGCTCCACGAACGAGAAGCAGTTCGCATCAGCCACAACCTGAGCCAGGATTGCTGCGTCGGGGATAACGCCATCGGTTCCCGTCAGCGGAATACCGGCCGGGCAATCGCCCGTATCTTCGATGGACAGGTCGCCCACAAGAACCGATGCAACACCGCCATCGGCCGCATCGAGCAATGCGCCCGTCGCCGGATCAACGGTCGGGCCAGCGTAAACGCCGCCGCGATTGGTTGGATTACGGAAGAAGAAGCCGCCCTCTGTCTCGCGCTCGGCATAGGAGCCGAATGCGTAAAGTTCGTGGTTCTCGTTCAGTTCAAAGGCGGAATTGGCGAACAGCTTGAAGTCGCCGCGAACTTCAGGCTGACCCCAGATTTGGGCTGGATTGGCAACCGCAGTGTTACCAGCAGCGATCAGTCCAGCTGCATCGTCTCGCTGGACAGACCGAGAGGTGGCTTCGGTTTCCTGGTACTCACCAGACAGGTTCAAGAAGCCCTGTTCGCCGAGTGGCAAGCCGATGTTGGCAGCGATCTGATAGTTCTCGCCGTCGCTTTCATAGGTCTCGCCATATTTTACTTCGACCGCGCCGCCTTCGGCATCGTCCTTGAGAATGAAGTTGATCACGCCGGCAATGGCGTCAGATCCGTATTGGGAAGACGCACCGTCACGCAGGACTTCCACTTGCTTCAGGCCGATCGCCGGAATCGTCGAAATGTCGGGGCCCTGGGCACCGTCGGAGATCCCGCCGCCGAGAAAGGCAATGACTGCCGCGCGGTGGAGGCGCTTGCCATTGACCAGGACAAGCGTGTTGTCCGGGCTGAGGCCGCGCAGGTTTGCCGGACGGACCAGCGTCGCAGCATCGGAAATAGGCTGGGTGTTGACATTGAACGATGGAACTGAAGTCCGCAGGATGTTCTGGATGTCATTGTCGGCCTGGTTGGTGAGTTCGCTGGGCGAAATCACGTCGACAG
>JBCBWQ010000325.1:0-2240 GCA_039817025.1 Pseudomonadota bacterium
GGCAAAAGGCTGAACGTCAGGGCAAAGACCAGCGTTAGAATCGGCGCGACAACATAATTTGGCGTCGTGATGCCGAACGTTGCAAAAGTGACAATCGCAACGTCTGTGCGCTTGTTCTGGTTCAGCGCAGCGACGCTCCCCAACAGGACGCCGATGATCAGCGCTAGGATCAAAGCAGTTCCGCCGAGCGTGATGGAGATAGGCAGGCCTTCCGCAAGCACGTCTTGCACCCGTTTGTCGCGATAGACGAAGCTCGGCCCGAGATCACCTTGTAATAGGTTGCCGATGTAAGAGAAATATTGCTCCACAAGTGGCTTATCGAGGCCGTAGCTTGCCCGGATATTTTCCAGCACAGAGGGTGCTAGCGGCCGCTCCTCATCAAATGGCCCGCCAGGTGCCACTCTCATAAGAAAGAAGGTGAGGGTAATCACCGCGAACAAGGTCGGGATGATTGTCAAGAGACGCCGGAGCGCATATCTCAGCATCAGAGTGGTTTCACCTCTGCTTAGTGACGTTACGCATCCGGCCGGAAGGAAAGGTACCGAGTCGGATTCTTATTCATCAGATTGCTATTGTAGTTTTGCAGTTCTGGCGCGACCAGGGTGAACGAGCTGTAGTAGAAGATGTTGAGGTAAGGCTGGTGGTGAAGGATTAGCGCTTCAGCCTCACGCAGGATTTCTGCACGCCGCTCAAGGTCCAGTTCGTCAGCCGCGCGGGCCATGATCGCATCGTATTCGGGATTGTCGTACCGGGCATAATTGAAGCCGGTGTTGTAAGACTCCAGCAAGAACAGAAAGTTCTGTGGGTCCGAGTAATCACCGATCCAGCCTGCTCGCGCGATCTGAACCTCCCCCAGGTCGCGCAGATAGGCGTAATGCGCAGCTGCGTCACGGATTTTGTACGTGATGTTTATGCCGAGCTCCGACCACATGTCGGCGATGGCCGTCGCTGTGTTCTTATGGTTTTCGCCGCTATTGTACATCAGCTCTACGGTGACGGGATTATCCTTGCTTACTCCCTTCGAGGCCATGATCGCGATGGCTTCATCTTCACGGTCGAGCATCGACATCGACGCCCAGTCAGGCAGCGGAGATCCGCCAGCATAATTATCAATGCCGGGAGGGACGAGCGTGAGCGCAGGGATCATGCCTGGCCAGATCTCCTCGGCGAGGAATTCGCGATCAATCATCATACTCATCGCGCGCCGAACATCCGGATCACTCAGAAACTTGTCTGTCGTGTTGAGCGCATAGTAGTAAGTACCGAGGTATGGCACGATCCGAAGGCTTTCGTCGTACTGTTCCAGCCGTTCAAGGTCCTGCGCCGGCAGGTCTGAGCAGATGTGGACTTCGCCTGCTTCCCAGGCTCGCACGCAGGTCGAGCGATCTTCGAACGGGATGAATCTCACTTCTTCGATTGAAACCGTGTCGGCATCGAAGAAGTACGGATTCTTGCGCATGACGATGCGATCGTTGAGCCGGTTCTCAACCAGCATGTACGCCCCATTTGTCACCATGTTACCGGGCTTTACGAATTGGTCGCCATGCGCTTCGACGCTGGCCTGGTGCAACGGTTTGCCGGTCTGGTGCGTGAGCTGGTTCAGGAAATACGGCGTTGCCTGTTCGAGCCTTATTTCAAGCGTCGCATCGTCGATCGCTCGCACGCCAAGCGCCTCGACACCCATCTGGCCCGTGTTCACCGGCTCGGCATTCTCTATCACATAGAGGATTGTCGCATACTTGGCCGCGGTAAGGGGGTCCATCAGACGGCGAAGGGCGAACACAAAATCGCCCGCCGTAACCGGATCACCATTCGACCAACGCGCATCCTCGCGAAGATGAAATGTGTAAACCTGTCCGTCGTCAGACACGTCCCATCGCTCTGCCGTCCCCGGAACAACGTTTCCACTCGGTCCAAAATCCACCAGCCCGGAATAGAGATCATCCATCAACCGCGACTCCGAAATCGTCGACGTGCCATGGTGGTCCAAAGTCTCTGGATCGCCGTCATTCCCTCGGAACAGGACGTCGGCCTGTGCGGCGGCTACCCAAACCATCGCGGTCAGTAGAAAAAAGAGCAATGATTTAGCTGACATGCTGTTTCGATCCATTGGTCGCGCGCGTACTGAGATGAAGTTATTCGTAGGCCCTCTAAGAAGGAAGCCAAATTTTAGTCTGGCTTGTCCGATCTGACAGGTCCAACTGCTTTGTCAGAGTCGGGTGGCTACAAATCGAGGCGTT
>JBCBWQ010000326.1:0-2230 GCA_039817025.1 Pseudomonadota bacterium
CCTCAGGCACAGATCGCGCCCGCGCCGCTTTGCATGAGGGGAGCGCAGCGTCGGTCATGACGGCGGCGGTGCCCTGCTCTTCCGCGTGGGTCTTGATGCGGTCATCGTCCGTCGCGACGACGACATCCGCACCCGCCGCATGCCCCGCAGCCTGCGCGACGTGGATGACCCGCGAGAGCATGGTGCGGCCAGCGATCATGGCGAGCGGCTTGCCCGGCAGGCGCGTTGAGCCGTAGCGCGCGGGAATGACGATGAGTGTCTTCATGGCGCTCAAGCGAGGCCGGCTTTGAGGAGATCATGGAGGTGGATGACACCGACGGGGCGGACCGCGTCATCGGTCACGAAGACCTGCGTGAACTTGCGCGTATTCAACGTGGCAAGGACGCTGGCGGCGAGGTCATCTTCGTTTGCCGTGAATGGATCAGCGGTCATGGCGTCATTGATGGTTTCAGCGGAGCGGCCCGTTGCAAGGAGGCGGCGCAAATCGCCATCGGTGACCATGCCGACGAGGCGTTCATTCTTGACGATGCCGACACAGCCGAGGCCCTTTGCGGAGATTTCGGCTAGGGCCTCAGCCAGGTTTGCGCCCGTTTCCACCAGCGGCAGGGCATCGCCGGTCTGCATGACGTCGCGGGCACGTTTGAGCATCGCGCCGAGCTTTCCGCCCGGATGGTAGACCTTGAAGTCATCCGCCTTGAAGCCGCGGCGCTCGATAAGGGCAACGGCCAGGGCGTCCCCGAGGGCCATCGTCATGGTGGTGGATGTGGTCGGTGCCTTGGTCTGACCGCACGCTTCTGCAGCGTCTGGAAGCTGCAGCAGGATGTCGGCAGCCTTGCCAAGCGCACTTTGAGTGCCTGCTGTGATGGCGATGAGCGGCACGCTGAACCGGCGTGTGTAGGCGATGACGTCTGCCAATTCTGCGCTCGCCCCGGATTTAGAGAGCATGACGACGACATCGTCGCGGGAGATCATGCCGAGATCGCCATGGCTGGCTTCGTTGGAGTGGACGAATTGCGCCGGGGCGCCTGTCGAGGCAAAGGTTGCGGCCATCTTGCGGGCAATATGGCCGGACTTGCCGATCCCCGCGCAGATGATGCGCCCCTTGGCGGCCGCGAGGGTCTCGACCGCTTCTGCAAAGCGCGCATCGAGGCTGTCGCTGAGCAAGCGCAGGCCCTCTGCTTCTGTCTCAAGCACGCGCCGCCCTACGGCGACATCGTCTGCAAGGCGGGGCGCGTCGGCCATTACGAAAGCTCGACGAGATCCCGGGATTTAACCAGCGCATCGATGGCCATGATGTCGGCCATCAGCGCTTCGAGCCGGTCCAGCGGGACCTGGTTCGGGCCATCGGAGAACGCATTGGCAGGATCGTCATGGGTTTCCATGAAGACGCCGGATACACCGACCGCTGCCGCAGCGCGGGCAAGCGTCGGCACGAACTGGCGCTGGCCGCCTGAGGTGCCGCCCTGCCCGCCCGGCTGCTGGACCGAATGGGTCGCGTCAAAGACAACGGGTGCGCCAGTCGCCGCCATGGTTGGCAGGCCGCGGAAGTCCGTCACGAGCGTATTGTAGCCAAAGCTTGCACCGCGCTCTGTGACGAGCACGTCACGCGCCCCCGCAGCGACGAGTTTATCGACCACGTTGGCCATATCCCATGGCGCAAGAAACTGGCCCTTCTTCACCTTGACGACCTTGCCGGTTTCAGCGGCGGCAACGAGGAGGTCAGTCTGGCGGCAGAGAAAGGCTGGAATCTGCAGCACATCAACGACCTCAGCAACGATGGCACATTGCTCAGCTGTGTGGACATCGGTCACAATGGGCAAACCGGTTTCGCGCTTGACCTCGGCAAAGATTTCAAGTGAGCCGTCTAGGCCCAGGCCGCGCCTGGAGCTGATCGAGGTGCGGTTCGCCTTGTCGAAAGAGGATTTGTAGACCACCGGCGCGCCAATCTTTTCGGCGATCGCCTTGATCGACGCCGACATCTTCAGCGCGTGGTCGCGGCTTTCCAGCGCGCAGGGCCCGAGAAAAAACGCGACGGGCAATTCCGGGCCGAATTTAACAGCACCGGCAGGTGCCGGGATTTCGACGACGGGGTTACTGGTGATGCGGGCTGTGTCTGGCATGGCAAAAGGCTCCGAGAGCGTCGTGGCAGCGAGTGTACCGAACTCGCGATCATGATTCATCCCATTCAGATGGGAACGCGCCTTGGCCATGGTAGGGCCAGGCGCGGCTG
>JBCBWQ010000327.1:0-2224 GCA_039817025.1 Pseudomonadota bacterium
GGAGCGGTATACGAAGGCATCGAGCCGGCTTTCCAGAAGGCCAATCAGGTTCTCGGCCGTGTTGCCCTTCATCCGGTTGGCTTCATCATAGGTCCGGCGGAACTGCTTTTCCGTAATATCGCCGTAGTGGAACTTCAGCTTCTGCTTGGCCATGAGCTGCATGCCGTAGTCAGAGACTTTCTGACGACGACCCTGGCCGTGTTGTCCAGGCTTGGTTGGGCGTTTGTTGACCGGAGACTTTGGCCGGCCCCAGATATTTTCGCCGACCCTGCGGTCGATCTTGTACTTCGTCGAGTGACGACGCGACATGGTATACCTCATTATTGACGCGGGCCGGTGGGCGGCTTCATCGCGCCCACGATCTCAACGGCGGCTCCGCACCGATCCGTCCTGAAGCGGCGGGTTAAGCCGGAAATAGACCGGAACGTCAAGGGACGCTGGTGTCATGCGTGCCTGAGGTGCTTAATAAAACAAAACGCGACACGCGGGAGGATAAGAATGGCAGACCTTTCAGGGCGCGCTGCGCTCGTCACGGGGGCAGGCAGCGGCATAGGCCGCGCTGCAGCGCGGCGGCTGTGTGAAGCCGGAGCAGATGTGTTCGCGACGGATATTGACCCAGACGGCCTCGCCCAAACGAAGGCGATGGCGACAAATTGGGGGGGCAGGCTGGAGACGGCGCTGCAGGATGTGACCGACGAAGCGCGGTGGGACAGCGTATTTGATGAAGCAAAAGCCGCCCTGGGCCCCATCTCAATTCTTGTGAACAATGCCGGCGTTGCGCTCGCAGGCGGTATTGAAGACTACGCGCTGGAGGATTGGCGCAAACAGATGGCGATCAATGTGGACAGCGTCTTCCTGGGAACGCGCGCTGCCATGCGACGCATGAAGGGCCTGGAGACCGCCTCCATCATAAACATTTCTTCTGTTGCAGGCCTGCGCGGCGCTGCGGGGGCATCCGCCTATTGCACGTCCAAAGGCGCAGTCCGGCTCTTCACCAAAGCCTCGGCCGTTGAGTGCGCGCAATTGGGGTACAAGATCCGCGTCAACTCGATTCACCCCGGTATCATTGATACGCCGATCTGGACAAAGAACATCACCCGCATGGCCGAAGTCATGGACGCCGAACAGGCCGCGGAACTCACGGCCCAGTCCGGCGCAAATACCATGGACGTTGACGCCATCGCCATGGGGGCGGCCCCCATGACCCGAGCCGGGCAGCCAGAAGAGATCGGGGACGCGATCGTATTCCTCGCCTCCGACGCCTCCAGCTACATCACCGGCCAGGAAATCGTCATCGATGGTGGCATGACCGCTCGGTCCTAGATCGACAAAGTGATCTTGCCGAAGTGCTGTTGGCTGGCTTGGTGCGCAAAGGCCGAGGCGATCTGATCGAGCGGGAAATCCTTGTCGAGAACGGGCTTGATGTTCGAGGCTTCGAGGGCAGCGATCATGTCTTCCTGGTGCGCAGCGGAGCCAACTGTGATTCCCGACATGGTGAGGTTCTTGGAGAAGAATGCCGCCGTTGGCACCTCGCCGGAAACGCCCGTCAGAACGCCGATCAGGGAAATGTGCCCACCAACGCGGCAGGCTGCTATGGACTGGGCCATCGTGCCTGGACCGCCAATCTCGACCACTTCATCGACACCGCGCCCACCGGTCAACTCCATCGCGGCTTTGCCCCACTCCGGCGTTGTCTTGTAGTTGATCAGATGGTCTGCACCCAGCGCCTTCAGGCGTTCAAGTTTTTCGTCAGATGATGATGTCGCAATGACCCGGGCTCCAGCTGCCTTGGCGAATTGCAAGGCAAAGATTGAGACCCCGCCAGTTCCTTGAGTAAGGACCCAGTCGCCGGGCTTTACAGTGTTTTCGACGAACATGCCGCGCCACGCCGTCAGTGCCGCGCAAGGCAAGGTGGCCGCCTCGGTGTAGGAATATCCCTCAGGCATGCGGGTGAAGGCAGTCTCAGGCATAGCCACCAGTTCGGCCCCATAGCCATCAGCGCCGTCGCCCGGCACCGACGCAAACCCCGCCATACCAATTGGCCCGGTTTGCCAGTTGGGGAAAAACAGGCTGAGCACCTGATCGCCCGGTTTGAACCGCGTTGCCCCCTCTCCCACCGAAACGACCTCGCCGGCCCCATCGGACATCGGAATCCGCCCGTCATCGGTCGGAATCCCGCCCATAACCACGACGAAGTCATGATAGTTCAGAGACGACGCCTTGA
>JBCBWQ010000328.1:0-2220 GCA_039817025.1 Pseudomonadota bacterium
CCGCGCTCAATGCGGTGCTGGTCAATTGCGGCGCGCCATGCCCGACAGGTCCGGTCTTTCGCCTTTACGACGAGCATGTCGGTTTGGGACCGCTGGTCGAGATTGATCCGCCAATCGGGCTGCACGCATCCGATCTTATGAATTGGTTGGGTGCGGAAACACGAAACGATCTGGAAGCCCCGGCGACCGCGCTTGTGCCCGAGATTGGTGAAACGCTTGACGCGCTCCAAGAGCTGGATGGTGCCCGACTCGTACGGATGTCCGGCTCGGGCGCAACCTGCTTTGCACTTTTTGAATCCGGAGAAAATGCGCAAGCGGCCGCCTTGGCGCTTGAACAGACGCGTCCGTCATGGTGGGTGCGGGCGACCAAGCTCGGAACCGGCGCATGACCCTGATTCTCGCGATCGCTATCTTGTTCGTTTTTGCTGCGCCGGCAGCGATTTTGAGTCTCGCACTCTGCGGCGTGATGGAGCGATACGGCCCTCGCGACGTGCCGGATGGCGGACGCAAGACCCAGGCCCAGGCGACCCCGACAGCCGGCGGTGTTGGATTTCTCATTGCTGCACTTGCCGGCGTCCTGATGCTTGCTGCGGCCGATGCCAGTCTGTTCGAGCTCCCAGCAGGCGGGGCAATGCTGCCAATGCTGATTATGATTGCTGGGGCGGTCGTGCTGGGTCTGATCGACGATGTTGCGGACCTGCCCGTCATTCCGCGCCTCGCAGCGCTGGCCGGGCTGTCTCTGTTCGGCGCGGCGTTCAGTCTTCCCGACATACCGCTGCACGGGCCGACGGGGCACGCGGTGATGCTGCCTACAGTTCTGTCGGTGGCAGGGGCTGCACTGTTCATTTTTGTGATGACCAATGCAGTGAATTTCATGGACGGAGCGAATGGATTCGTCGCCAGCGCGCTGTTGCCGGCCTTTGCAGCCCTGGCTCTATACCCTGTACTCGCTGTGCCAGACTTTTACGACGCGCTCTGGACGACGCCGCTCCCCACAGCGCTGGCTGCGACAGCGCTCGCGGGGGCTCTGGTTGGGTTCCTTGCCTGGAATGCGTCAGGTCGCCTGTTCATGGGAGATGCGGGCGCATTGGGGCTCGGCGCAGCGTTCGCGGGCCTCTCTTGCCTGTGCGTCGCCATTTATTCGTCGGGCGCAACGCGCGTATCGGTCTGGTTTCCGGCGACGCTCGCTCTGCCGATCCTGGTCGACGTGTTTATGACGCTAGTCTGGCGGTTCCGGCAGGGTGAAGAGCTGATGGAGGCGCACAGGGACCACGCCTACCAGCTATTCCTGCGCGATGATTGGCCCCATGCCATGGTCGCCGGGCTTTGGGCACGGCTTGCGAGCGTGTGTGCCGTTGCTGGACTGATTGCTGCGCTGGCTGGCCCGCTATGGAGTTTCTGGGTGTTTATTGCGCTCTTGGCCGTTGGCGTCTGGCTCTGGGTTCGCCAGCGCCGCCTCTATTTTCCCGATGGGGCCTGACCGGCTTTAGTGTGCTCGCGCCACGCAGAAATCTGCAAGATCAACTAGTGCGTCTGTGTAGGCGCTTTGAGTCAAGGTCTTGAGGGCCGCCTTTGCCAGGCCCGCATAAGCTTCGGCTTCCGCAATCGTGGCCTCCGCTGCGCCAGTTGAGCGGATCAGATGGATTGCATGGGCGAGGTCGTTATCGGTCTGCTTTGCAGGGTCGAGCGCGCGGTCCCAGAAGGCCAGGTCCTCTTCATCGCCTCGGCGCCGCGCGATCACGACCGGTAAGGTCACTTTGCCCTCGCGGAAATCGTCGCCGACCGATTTACCAATTACGGTGGTGGTGCCGCCATAATCCAGCGCGTCGTCGATAATCTGGAAGGCGAGGCCGAGATTCTTGCCGTAGGCAGCGAGGGCGGGCGCGGCATCTTCGCTCCCCGCCGAGAGCGCGCCGGCGCGCGCGGAGGCCTCGAACAGTGCCGCCGTCTTCGCTTCTATGATCGCCAGATACTCTTCCGTCGGCAGGTCCTGCCGGCCCTGCGCCGCGAGCTGACGGACTTCGCCTTCCGCAATGACCGTGGACGCATGGGACAGGATGCCCAGAATATCGAGGCTGCCGGTTTCAACCATCAGCGTGAAGGCCCTCGCGAACAGGAAATCGCCAACAAGGATTGATGCGGAATTGCCCCACACCGTCTTGGCGGCGGGCTTGCCACGGCGCAGCGCGCTTTCGTCAACCACATCGTCATGCAGCAGCG
>JBCBWQ010000329.1:0-2208 GCA_039817025.1 Pseudomonadota bacterium
AGCTCCACGCCAGCGGCTCTCAGCTCTGCATCGATACACCGCTCGAAGGCCTCGCGGTCACCGCCGTAGGACTTGTGATCGACGATTGCGGTTTCAACGCCGACGTCTTTTGCCCATTGCAGTCCAGCCGCATCGGGTCGGTTTGAGACAACCAGGACGGGGTGTGCCGGATAGTTTGACGCCCGAGCCGCCTCGATAATCGCCGCCATATTGGTTCCGGCTCCTGAAATGAGGATACCGAGCCGCGTACGCGTCATGCCGAAACGATGTCGCCGATAACAAAGGCGTCCTCACCATGCTCCTGCAAAGCAAGCAGGACCGACTCTGCGTCTGACGTCCGGACAGCGAGCACCATACCGACGCCCATGTTGAACGTCTTGTGCATTTCATTCGCAGCCACGCCGCCTTCTGAAGCGATCCAATCAAAGACTGCGGGAGGGGTCCATGCGGTTCGGTCGATTCGCGGCACAAGCGTGTCAGGACACATGCGGGGCGTGTTTTCAGTCAGTCCGCCGCCTGTAATGTGGGCGAGGCCGGTCAAGGATTGCGAGCGAATGAGTGGGAGGACCTGATCAGCGTAGAGCCGTGTTGGTGTGAGGAGCGCCTCACCCAGTGGACTGTTCGTGAAGGGAGCGGGATCGTCAAACCCAAGTCCGCTGCGCTCAACAATCCGCCGAATAAGCGAATATCCGTTTGAGTGCGGCCCTGAGGATGGCAAGGCGATCAGGATATCGCCAGCAGTCATCGCCCCATGATTTGGGAGCATTGCGTCGCGTTCGACGGCCCCGACGACGAAACCGGCAAGGTCGTAGTGGCCAGGAGGATACATGCCTGGCATTTCTGCGGTTTCACCACCGATCAGGGCGCACCCTGAACGCTGGCAGCCTTCTGCAATGCCGGCGATCACGGACTCGGCAACGCCGGGGTCCAAGTGCCCGGTGGCAAAATAATCCAGGAAGAAAAGTGGTTCAGCGCCCTGGGCAAGCACGTCGTTCGCGCACATGGCGACCAGATCGATCCCGACCGTATTGTGAATGCCTGTTTCAAAAGCGAGCATCAGTTTCGTTCCGACGCCGTCTGTTCCAGAAACAAGCACCGGGTCACGCCACCCTTCCGCTTTCAGATCAAAAAGGGCTCCAAAACCGCCCAAACCACTCATCACGCCGGGGCGGCGCGTTGCGGAGGCCAACGGCTTGATGGCGTCCACCAGGCGGTCGCCTGCCTCAATATCGACACCTGCATCCTTGTACGTAAGGGGCGTTTTTTTGCTGCTCGTCATGGGCGGGGCGTTATCACACGGATTTGGTGACCGCCACTGCTTCGACGTCTGCCGCTGAATTCCGCAGGGATGCCGGTTCCGGCCGGTGGGAAGCGCTGCTAAGACTTGCTCAGCCTAGGAGACGACATCGATGATTCGCGCCTTCATTTCTTCGATTTTGATGAGCTTTGCCTGTGTGGGACTGGCGAGTGCCGATACACGGGCCGTTTATACGATCAGCGACATTCCTGTGGATCAAACTGCAGAGTCAGTGATTGAAGCGCAGCAGCGGGCGTTTGCTGAGGCACGGCTCATTGGGGCGCGGCGGATGATCCAGAAGATTACGCTTGCCGAAGATCGCGCCGAAGTGGGCGGTGTGCCGGTCGACATGTCGCTGGCGGACAGCTTTGTGGCGGCAGTCGATGTCCAAGAAGAAACGCGCGGCGGTGGGCGCTATCGTGGTACTCTGTCTGCGGTTCTCAACCCGCGAATGGTGCGTTCATACCTGCAATCTCTGGACGTACCGTATGTTGATCGGCAAGCGCCGCTTGCGCTTTTGGTCCCCGTTGCACCTGAGGACCTTGATGCCGCCTGGGCGAACGCCTGGCCTGATGCCATCGACGGCGCATTGGCCCCTCTCGCGACAGCCCGACTGGGCGGGTACTCCGCGAATTCGGACTGGGGCGAGTTGTTGTCCGAAACCAATGCAACGGCATCCCAGCGCGCAGTGATTGCGGAGTTGCGTGGATCGGAAGGCGCTTACTCCGTCGCACTCACGCAGGTAACGGCTGCAGGACGGACAAGCATCGGACGGACGCGGGCGACGCCAGATCTCGAAAGCGCTGCTGAAGCCGCAAGCGCGTATCTTGATGCCGTCTGGAAGCGCCAATCGGTGGTCCGATGCTTGTCCGTCCTGCAGCCGTTACCTGCGTGAGTGCGACGGAGTAAGC
>JBCBWQ010000032.1:0-17816 GCA_039817025.1 Pseudomonadota bacterium
CGTAATCTTCTGGCCCGACTTCAATTTCACCTGGTAAGCGCCGATGTGCTGGGTGATTCCGCCAGCTTCTCCTGCGACGACGTCCGTGGCGCGCAGAGAATCCAAAAGCGATGTCTTGCCGTGATCAACATGGCCCATGACCGTAACGATCGGTGCCCGGGCTTTGAGATCCTTGGGATCGTCCTCGTCCCCCTCAAGACCAATCTCCACGTCTGATTCCGAAACGCGGTTCACGGTGTGACCGAATTCCTCGGCGATGAGCTCAGCGGTATCGGCATCGACGATATCGTTGCCGCGCATCATTTCGCCTTGCTGAATCATGAACTTCACAACGTCAGCAACTCGTTCCTTCATTCGCCCCGCAAGTTCTTGCAGCGTGATGGTCTCTGGAAGTGTGACCTCAACCGAAACTTTCTCTCGCTGTTCTGGCCCACCCGATGCCCGGCGTTCCCGCTCCCGCTCGCGGGCGCGGCGCACCGATGCTAGAGAGCGCTGGCGATCGCCATCGTCGCCCAGTGCTGCAGCGATTGTGAGCTTGCCGCGGCGCCGCCGATCTTCGCCGCGTGGCTTGGAAGATGTGTCCCCACCCCGGTCGCGATCTTCACGGGACTTGGCTTTCTTGACACGTCCGCCCATGGATTCAAGGGCACTTGGATCAGCTGGAGCAGCTGGTGCTTCTGCCGGACTGGAACGTTTTGACGATGATTTCTTGGAGGCAGCCTCCTCTGCGGCTTTTTCCGCAGCGATCCGGGCTTCTTCCTCAGCCTTTCTGCGCGATTCTGCTTCTTCGCGCTCCTTGGCTTCCTGAACCTTGCGTTCCTGGACATCACGGAGGCGAGCCTGAGCATCCTTGGTTTTCTTGGCTTCCTCGTTGCGCGCCGCTTCCTGCGCTTTGCGCTGCTGAAGAACTTTCTGCCGGGCAAGCAACTCGGCTTTGGTAATGCCCAGCTTCTTTGCCATTTCCGCGAGCTTATCGACCTCGCCACCAGCAGCAGGTTTAGAGGATGCGTTCCCCCCTGCTGCGGCTCCGGCTACACGCCGTTTCTTCTTTTCAACGACGACTTGCTTCGACCGGCCATGGCTGAAGCTCTGCTTGACGGTGCCGCCCTTTGTAGAGAGCGGTTTGCGTCCGCCGGTCGATCCGCTGATGTCTTTCGTGTCGCTCATACGTTCCCAGTATCAAACTCTGATGTCGCTCGCACGCTGCGAGCGATTATTATTTACCGATCCTTGCCAGAGAACCAGTCGGACTCAGGCGTGAGCCTGAATCCAGCCAGCCTGCGGTACGCTGTTGCCCAACGTTTCGCCAGTGGCCCTTTGTCGATCACGGCATGTACCACATCGGGGCGGCCAAAGGCCATGCCCAATTCACTGGCGTTTAACGCGCCAGCGGTCTCAACTTTCCCATATAGGGCTTCTGCCAGAAAATGCACTTTGTTACGGCCATCCTCGGCGCTGTCGCTTGCCGCTAGGATCCAGCCCGGTTGGTGCCCACGCAGTCGGGCCCTAACCTGATCAAACCCGATCGTAACTGAGCCGGACTTGCGCGCCATTCCCAGAAGGCCTTGGCAACGGCCAAGCAATAGCGCCTCGACCGTGTCTGCAAGGTCGATTGTGGCGACTACGCTTTTTTTCAGGCCTCTGTTGAACGCTTTCGACTTGACGGCTTGGTCGACGGTCTCACGCGCCGCTGATACCCACACGCCCCGCCCCGGAAGCTTGCCCGTAACGTCCGGCACAACAGTCCCGTCTGGTCCTGCAACAAAGCGGACCAATTCAGACTGCGGCAGCCGTTCTTTGGTGACGGTGCATTGGCGGATCGGACCTTGGCCCGAATCCGCCGGCACCGTTACGCGCTCTTTGCGCGCGTCATTCTTGCGGTGCGGCTTCATCGCCGCCCTCCGCTGCCAGCGCTTCAAGATCGAACTCAAGCTCTTCTATGGCTTCTGCATTGTCGCCGGATCCCAGCTCTCCCAGAGCCAGCAATGCGCGCTCTTCTTCGGTGAGATCCATCTCTTCGCCAAGCTGTTCTGCGGCCATTTCAGCCTGAAGCGCATCGAGCGCCTCTTGCTCGATCCAACCAACTTGAACACGCGTTTTCATGATGAAAATTTGCGCGTCATCCTTGCGCATCTCGCCCTTCTTCAGAATGCCTTCCACGAAGACAGGCTTGCCGTCGGGGCCAGGCTCCCGCCATCCAGTGATATCGTCGGGCACGAGCCCCGCAACATCCTCAACGGTCTTCACATCGTTCTGGCCGAGCTTCACGGCGAAAGCCGGTGACATGCCCTCGAGCTCCATAACGGCATCTTCAACACCGAGTTCTTTGCGCCGCGCATCATTTTCTTCGGCAAGCCGTTCCAGGTAGTCCTGAGCCCGAGCTTGAAGCTCTGCTGCAACGTCCTCGTCAAAGCCCTCGATCTGGATGAAGTCTTCGGCAGCAACGTAGGCGATTTCTTCAACCGTCTCGAAGCCTTCAGATGCCAGAAGCTGAGCTAGCGTCTCGTCTGCGTCCAGCGCCTTCATGAAGAGCTCAGTGCGCTCCTGGAAGTCCTTCTGGTAGCGCTCGGAGTCAGCGCTCTCCGTGATCAGGTCAATCTGCCACCCGGTCAGCTGTGAGGCGAGGCGAACGTTCTGGCCGCGACGGCCAATCGCAAGCGGGAATTGGTCATCAGCTACAACAACTTCAACGCGCCGCTCATCCTCGTCGAGGACCACTTTGGAAACCTCAGCCGGCTGGAGGGCGTTCACGATGAAGGTTGCGTCGTCGTAATTCCAAGGAATGATGTCGATCTTCTCGCCTGAGAGTTCGCCCACCACGGCCTGAACCCGAGCGCCGCGCATACCAACGCAGGCACCGACCGGATCAATCGAGCTGTCATTGGAGATAACACCGATCTTTGCCCGGCTGCCTGGATCACGGGCACAAGCCTTGATCTCGATCACGCCATCATAGACCTCGGGAACTTCCTGCGCGAACAGCTTCACCATGTATTCTGGCGCGGCCCTCGACAGGAAAATCTGAGGGCCTTTCACCTCGCGGCTCACCTTGTAGAGGTAAGCGCGCACCCGGTCATTCGGCTGGAAGTTCTCCCTTGGGATCCCGTCATTGCGGCGGATATAGCCTTCTGCCCGACCGAGATCGACAATCACGTGGCCGTATTCGACGCGCTTGACGATGCCGTTGATGACTTCGCCAACGCGGTCCTTGTATTCTTCGTATTGGCGCTCGCGTTCGGCATCGCGCACTTTCTGCATGATGACCTGTTTTGCCGTTTGTGCCGCCACGCGGCCAAAGTCGAACGGCGGGAGTTCCTCTTTGAGCTCGTCTCCAATCTCAAGATTGGCATCGACCTTCTTGGCTTCTGTCAGGCGAAGGACTTGCGCTTCCTCTTCGACCTCTTCGTCATCATCCGCAACAACGGTCTGAACCCGCCATAGCGATTGCTCGCCGGTCTCGGCGTCAATAATCGCACGAATGTCGTGCTCTTGGCCGTAGCGGGACTTTGCCGCCTTCTCGATAGCCTCTTGCATCGCCTCGATCACGATGGCGCGGTCGATCGATTTCTCTTCGGCCACGGCTTTCGCGATTTGCAGGATTTCCAGCCTGTTGGCTGATACGCCAATTGCGCTCATGGCTTACTCCTCGGTGTTGTCTTCATCTGTTGTATCGTCATCGATCTCAAACTCGCTCATATCGTCGAGATCGGGTTGTGGGGGCAGGCCGCCAGCTTTGCGAGCGGCTGCTATCAGTTCGTCTGTCAGGACAAGCGAAGCCTTGGACATTTCGCGGACTTCGGCCACCAACTCCACGTCATCTTCAAGCTCAAGATGGACGCCGTCCTGATCTTCAGCTGTGATCACGCCCTGAAACCGGCGGCGTCCCTCGATCGGGCGAGCTAGTTCGATTTTCGCAAGATGGCCGATCCAGCGCGCGAAATCGCCCGTTCGGGTCAGCGGTCGATCAATGCCAGGTGTTGAAACCTCTAGCGTGTAGGCGTCGGGTAGGGGGTCTGACGCATCGAGAACAGGCCCCAGGGCGCGGGAGAGATCGGCGCAGTCTTCCACATCCGTTGGCGCACCGCCGGCTTTCTCCGCCATGACCTGAAGGCCCGGTTTGCGGCCGCCCATCACTCTGACGCGCACCACTTCAAGGCCGAACCCGTCGGCGACGGGCTCGATCAGGGCGAGGATGCGTTTTTCCTGTTCGGTCAGGGCGATCAAGGGGCGCGGGCTTTCCGGGCTGAGGGGGCTAAAGAAAAGCGGCGGCCCCGTTCCCGGAGCCGCCGCCGATATATTTCGACTTGGGATCAACATAATCCCGCAGCGGACCCTTGTCGAGCCCGCTTTGCGTCGGCCTGTTAGAGCAGTTTCAGCTCGACAGCAGACGTCTTGCCCCGACGCTCGTCGGTGTGCAGCTCAAAGCTGACCGGCTGGTCGTCGTTCAGGCCGGCTAGGCCAGAGCGCTCGACTGCGGAAATGTGGACGAAGATGTCCTTGCCGCCGTCATCCGGCTGAATGAAGCCGTAGCCCTTTTGGGAGTTGAACCATTTTACTTTGCCCGTCGCCATGCGCGGATCCTTCCTTCAAGTATCAGCGGACGCGCCAAGAGCGGCGCGGCCTCGATCGATACGGGTGGAGAAAGTCAGCGCCGTCGGTCCGACGGGGTCTTGGCGTTCAGACCGACCGTATTCGATAGCCGGACTACGCGCACGGCTTTACCCTTGCGTCAAGCGGTTGACACGCCTGAAGCCGTAACTTCGAGATCAAACCAGACTGGAGCGCAATCGCCAAGTCGCTTCGATTCGTATCGAGTTGTGACGTGGTCGGTCGGAGGACACCGCCAATCATCGGCACATTCAGCGGTCCAATCGAATCCGCCGTGCGAGAGAAAACACTGCAACGCCTCGTCTGCGTAACTCGCAACGTCAGTCGCGAACCGTAGCTTAGCTCCAATACGGCAGCGGCTATGGATGAGATCGACAAAGTCTGGTTGGACGAGGCGCCGCTTGCGTTGCTTCTTCTTTGGCCAGGGGTCTGGAAATAGAATGAAGACTCGATCGAGCGAATGTTGCGCGAACCATCTTATCGGCTCCCGCGCATCGTCTGGATGCAAGCGTATATTGGAGAGAGAGCGTGTCTCAATTTCCGCGAGGGCTTTTGCAACGCCTTCGGTAAAAGGCTCACATCCTATGAAACCAACTTTGGGAAACCGGCTGGCTTGTTCAGCGAGGTGCTCCGCCCCGCCGAAGCCAATCTCCAGCCAAACTTCCTGAGTCGATTGAAACAGCGACTGGGGGGCGAGGCTGCCCTCATCGGTTTTTGGCACACGGATGGGGGGAAGCGTTTCTGCTATCAGACGTTTCTGCCGCTCCGATAGGGCGCGACCACCTGTGCGCCCGAATGTCCGGATCGGCCTATGCGCGTCCATGGACTAATGCGTGCCTCGACCCTCAAACGCAGCGGCTGCAGCTTTAACCGCTGACAAGAGTGATTTTCGGAGCGCTCCGTCTTCGATCTTTTGAAAGGCAGCAACGAGATCCAGCGTCTCTGAATTCATGACCGGCGCGGTCGCTGTTTCATCTGTCTCGGTGAAGTCTGTTCGCGAAGCGTCCAGGACCTCGCTGGCTCCATCGAAGAAGTAAGCAACAGGGACACCAAGTACTGATGCCATCTCGTAAAGTCGTCCAGCAGAAATTCGATTGACGCCTTTCTCGTATTTTTGAACTTGCTGGAACGTCAGGTCCAGCATTTCACCGAGCTTTTCTTGAGTGAGCTTCAGTTCACGCCTGCGCCATCTTACGCGTTGGCCGACTATTCTATCGACGCCGCTGGGAGACTTACTTTCTGACATTGGAGTTTCTACAACGCTGTTCTGTACGATAGCGACGGACCCTACCGCCGCCAGGTTGCAAAAGCTAGTACACAGCACACGACAAGAGAGAGCCACAGAAATGCTGGCCCGAACCGTTGATATGGGGTGGGCGCGAGTGCAGCCGGGAGGACGCCCTCGGCAATCATCGGTTTCCAGCCATCGCGTTGCGTTGGGAAGGGTGCTGCTTTCACGGTGAGCCGACCGAGGCCATCAACAATCCCGGTCTGGCCGCGGCTCGCAACGCGCACCAAAGGCAGGCCCAACTCGATTGCGCGATACCGATTTTGAGCGGCGTGTTGTGCCGGGCCGAACCCTTCACCGAACCAGCCGTCATTCGAAATGACGAGCATCCATTCAGCGCGCGGCGTCGCAGTGCGAGGGATCGATGGATAAAGACCTTCATAGCAGATCATTGCCACAAAAGGCGCGACCCCATCGACATAGAGAATAGTCGGCCCCGGACCCGCTTCATATCCACTGTTCGCCAGGCGTTGCACAGCGCTCGGCAGGAATGCTGAAAGGGCTTCACCGAAAGGAACAATCTTGGCGGCGGGCAATTCTCCGAACGGAACCAGTCGGTGTTTGTCATAAAGCGCCAGGGGGCCAGACCGTCCTGACGTCCGGTCCAGTACAGCCAATGAGTTGTAGTAGGTCGGTTCGGGCTTGTCGTAGGTCTGATAGCGCGCGGTGCCGACAATCACCTTCCTCGCGCCAGCGCGCTCTGTAAGCGCTTCCACATAGCCTTCGGTCTGTAGGAGCGTTGTCGGAATTGCTGCCTCAGGAAGGATGACAAGGTCTCCGGGCGTTTCATCTATCGCGGCGAGCATGTCCTCATACTGCCGGAACACCTCGACGGCACCGACGGTCCATTTGTCCTTTTGGGATACGCCTGAATCGAGCAGCACCAGGCCTTGTCCCGTCATTTCCGGCGGCGTGGCCAATCGTTGGCCGCCCCAGGCCCATAGCCCGCTAAAGGCAATGACCGCCCCCAGAAGGGGCGCGAGCCTGACCATTAGTCCGCGGTCTTCGCGCGTATCGACGAGGGCAGCTGGCGAAGCCATGGCAAAAACAGTTATCAGTGTCAGCCAGTATGCGCCGCCGATTGATGCCGCCTGAGACAGGCTTCCACCTGGCACCCACGTGGTTCCCGCAAGGTTCCAGGGTAGGCCGCCGAAAAGGGTTCCGCGAACCAATTCGCCTAGCGTGAAAAAGGCGGCAAAAACAAAAACCCGGGATGGAGAGGACGACCAGAACACGGTTGCCGCTGCAACCGCTGCCCCTGTGATCAGGGCCATACCTGCAGGAAGGGCGATGACAGGCATCCAGATGTAGGCGAGGTGCTTTTCCGGCTCCACGAGGAAGGGCTGCGCTGTCCAATAGAGCCCAACAAGGAAGTGGCCCGTGCCGAACGCCCACCCGCGATAGAACGCCGCTCGCCCCCACCTCTTATGTGACCGTGCGCCGTCGATGATCCAAACCAATCCGACGAATCCGATCAACAAGGACACTGATAAATGGAGCGGCGCGAACGCCAATGCGGCAACAGCCCCCAACAAGGCACAAACAAGCCCGGCCGGGATCCCCTTCAGGGTCGCAAAAGCATGGTGCATGGGCCCAAGTGCAGTGAACCCACGGCTACGTACAGCAACGGTCATCGCAGCTGGTTGTCGGTGGCTCCGGCGTCTGCGTCAATCCGGATTTTCAGTCGGCGAATTCGCCGAGCGTCTGCATCCACGATTTCGATATCAGCGCCCGCAGGGTGCCTGAGAATTTCGCCGCGCGTTGGGACTTTTCCTGCGAGCGCAAATGCGACTCCGCCAAGCGTATCGATTTCATCCTCATAATCATCGAGCGAAAGATCGATGTGTGCCTCGCCGGCAAAATCGTCGATCTCCATCCGTGCATCCGCTTCCCAAAGCGACTTTCCACGCTTTATGAACAACGCAGTCGCGTCGTCATGTTCATCCTCGATATCGCCGACAATTTCTTCAACCAGGTCTTCCATGGAAACCAGACCATCGGTTCCGCCATACTCATCAACGACCAGAGCCAGATGATTTCGGGTCGTTTGCATTTTCAGAAGAAGATCAGGCAAGCCCATAGACGGCGGCACAAACAAGATGTTGCGCATGAGACGGTCTATGGGCGATGCGGCGGCGTCACCGCCTCTCGCCAGTTCCGTGACGACGTCCTTGATATGAACAAATCCAAGAGGATCGTCGAGTGTCTCCTTATAGACTGGCAGGCGGGAGTGGGTTGCGTCGGCAAACGCTTTGACCAGTTCCTCAAGGGTGGTTGCGACCTCCACCGCTATGATGTCGGCGCGCGGGATCATCACGTCATCGACCCGGAGCTGCTCAAACTCCGCAATCCGCAACCGCATTTGTTGCGGCTCGGCCTGTCCGTTGTCGCTGCCGTTTGTCTTGGTGTCAGCGCTTTCGTCCGGTTTCTTTCCAAAACCAAACAGGCGCGGCCAACTCTGCGGAGGGTCTTCTCCGTCTGGATCGGAAATGTTCGTCATAATTCCAAGGCTCAAAGATCACACAAATATGGATCGGCGATCCCCATACTGGCAAGCGCCGCCCGTTCTAGCGCCTGCATTTCTTGTGCTTGCGCGTCAGACTCATGGTCAAATCCGATCAGGTGCAGGTATCCGTGAATCACGAGATGAACCAGGTGATCGGTCAGTCTCTTATTCATCTTGAGCGCATCGCCAGACGCCACGCCAAAACCAATAGCGACGTCACCAAGAAAGGGCGCATCCATTGGATCAGCAGGAAAAGATAGAACGTCCGTTGGCTTGTCCCTGGCGCGAAAGTCACGGTTCAGCGATTGCATCCGTGCGTCTGACGTCAGAAGGAGCGCCGCGTTTCCTTGGCGCTGACACGCGGCTGACTCCATTGCCCTCTTGCAAAGCGTCTCCAGCCCTTCAATTTCTGTCCAGCCTTGGTCTTCTACCAAGATATCGAGCTGAATCACGAGCCTGAATCCGCATCATACGCGTCAATGATTCGGCCAACGAGATCGTGGCGAACCACATCTGCGGCCGTTAGCGCGACGCGGTGGATGCCGCCAACACCGCTCAAAACGCGAAGCGCATCCGATAGCCCCGATGTCTGCCCCTTTGGCAAGTCGACCTGGCCCGGATCGCCGGTAACGACCATACGGCTTTCCCGTCCCAACCGGGTCAGGACCATTTTCATCTGCGGTACGGTCGTATTCTGGGCCTCATCTACAATTATAAATGCCTTCTTGAGCGTGCGCCCACGCATGAAGGCAAGCGGGGCGACCTCGATCTCGCCCCGCGTCATTCGTCGCTCCATTTGCTCCTGACCCATCAACTCGCGCAGCGAGTCCCAGATTGGCAGCATGTAGGGGTCTACTTTTTCTTCCAGAGTGCCGGGCAGGAAGCCAAGTTTTTCGCCTGCCTCAACAGCTGGACGGGTTACGATAAGTCGTTCGCGAAGGCCCTGTAGCAATTCTGAAACGCCGGCGGCGACCGCTAGAAACGTCTTGCCGGTTCCAGCCGGGCCTGTCCCAAAGACGAGCCCCGCTTTTGGATCGGAAAGCCTTGAAAGATAGGTTGCTTGCTTGGGCGTTTTTGCGCGGATTGGCTTCTTGAGGCCAGACAAAGCCTTGAAGTCTGCTGTTGGAGCGAGCGCTTCTTCGATGGCGCTCTCCAGCTCCAGATCGCTGGGGCTCGCCCCGGCATCTAGGCGCTTCTCAAAGGCTGCCAGTGCTACAACTGCCAGCGCTTCACCTTCCGGTGTTCCATCGAGTTTCACGCCGCCGCCCTGGCTGTCAGCCTTGTTCAGGCCATGGGGCGCGAGCCGCGTTTCAAGCTGCAAGAGGTACGAATGCCTGGGGCCGCATATGTCCTGCAGACGCACCGGATCCTGAACCGGGTAGATCGTGCTCAAGCTGCAGCCTCTTTTTCGGAAACGAGATCACCAGCAAGCGCATTCAGGCTTGCCCCCTCGATCTTCACATTCACGATTTGACCAATGAGATGCCCGGGCGCATCGAAATGCACTGCCTGCATATAAGGCGTGCGTCCATGCAGCTGGCCATCCAGGCGTCCTGTGCCCGTGACGAGGACCGGCAGCGTCTGACCAACTTTTGAGGCGTTGAACCGAACCTGTTGGCTCCGCAGGAGCGCTTGCAACCGTTGGAGCCGCTCATCCTTGGTGGCTTCATCAATCTGCCGAGGCAGCTCTGCCGCGGGCGTGCCGGGGCGGATCGAGTATTTGAACGAGTAAGCTATGGCGTAGTCGACCTCGCGGACCAGCGTCATCGTATCTTCGAAGTCTGCGTCAGTCTCGCCCGGGAAGCCGACGATAAAATCTGATGCCAGGGCAATATCCGGACGGGCAGCGCGCATGGCCTTCATGATATCTAGGTATCGCTGCGCCGTATGCCCGCGATTCATCGCTTCCAGGATGCGGTTTGAGCCTGACTGAACCGGCAGGTGAAGAAAGGGCACGATTGCGGGTGTGTCGCCATGCGCAGCGATCAGCTCCTCGTCCATATCCCGGGGGTGACTGGTTGTGTAACGAATACGTTCGATGCCGCCGATCTTGGCGAGGTGCCTGGCAAGTTGACCGAGCGTCCAGTCGTCTCCGCCTTCCATAGACGGCGCAGCTCCGTGGAATGCGTTCACATTCTGGCCGAGCAGCGATAGTTCCCGCACGCCCTTTGCGGCGAGCGCGCGCGCTTCAGCGACGATGTCGTCCACGGGCCGCGAAAGCTCAGCGCCGCGCGTATAGGGCACGACACAGAACGTGCAGAACTTGTCGCATCCTTCCTGAACAGAAAGGAACGCTGTTGGCCCATCGACTTGCCGCGATTTGGGCAGTGCGTCGAACTTCTCGAGCGTCTCGAACTCGGTCTCAAGTCGATCACCGACGGCCCGGCTCGCACGTGCGATCATTTCTGGAAGTTTGTGGTAGCTTTGCGGACCAAGGACGAGGTCTACGGCTGGTTGGCGGCGCATGATCTCTGCGCCTTCTGCCTGAGCGACGCACCCGGCGACCGCGATGGTCATCTTGCCACCCGAGGACGCCTTCAGTTTCTTGAGCCGGCCCAGCTCGGAATAGACTTTCTCTGCGGCCTTCTCACGGATGTGGCAGGTGTTCAGGACCACAAGGTCAGCGCTATCCGGCGTCTCTGCTGATTCATATCCAAGAGGGCGCAAAACATCGCGCATACGCTCTGAGTCGTACACGTTCATTTGGCACCCGTAGGTCTTGATATAAAGGCGCTTTGTCTGGCTGGCCGTCATGTGCGCGACCTATGCACGAAAAGTGTCGGCTAGGGTAGGGGGCGAGCGTATACTGCCTGATCTTCATTGACGTTTAAGAGACTTGGGTCCATGTGGTCGTTGTCGCAGCGCAGCAATGCGCATGGGGCCGGCAGCGTGAACCGCGACGGACAATGCGTTCGGATCGAGCTTGCCCCTTCAGGCGCTATAGTTTCTCAAGAGACGCTCCCCGACACGCAGTGGACCGTCGCCAACCAGATCCGGGTTAGCCGGAGCGGGCGGTGGACGCATGAAGGCTTGCGCGCGCCCGGCACATGAAAGTCTCTTCTTGACCAAGTTTTCCGACCTCGGCCTGCACAAGCAGGTCCTCAAAGCGGTGATCGAACAGGGCTATGACACACCCACGCCCATTCAGGCGCAGGCGATCCCTCATCTGCTGAACGATCGTGACTTGCTTGGTATCGCGCAGACCGGCACCGGCAAGACCGCCGCGTTTGCGCTGCCAACGCTAGATTATCTGCTGACCGAACCCGAGCCGCGCAGGGCGAAGTCTGCCCGCGTGCTGGTTCTCGCTCCAACCCGAGAGCTTGCCGGTCAGATTGCCGACAGTTTCAGAACGTATGCAAAGTTCACCGATTGCGTCGTGCAGACGGTCTTTGGCGGGGTGAAAATCAACCGACAGATCCGCGCCATGGAAAAAGGGGCGCACGTGCTCGTCGCTACGCCGGGCCGGCTCGTCGATCTCATGAATCAGGGCGCAGTCAAGCTTGATGCCGTCGATGTCCTGATCCTCGACGAAGCTGACCAGATGCTCGACATGGGCTTTATCCATGACATCAAACGCATAGTCTCAAAAGTTCCCGACCAGCGCCAGACACTCCTGTTTTCGGCCACCATGCCAAAACTGATCGAGGACTTGTCGCAACGCTACCTGAAAGATCCGGTCCGAGTCTCCGTCGCCCCGGAATCCACCACTGCAGAGCGTGTTGAGCAGGGCGCGCTCCATGTCGCGAACGGCGACAAGCTGAAACTGCTGCAGGCGGTGTTGAAAGACCCCGCTATCGATCGCGCGCTTGTTTTTACCCGCACCAAACACGGTGCTGACAAGGTGGTCCGCAAGCTTATGGGGTGCGGCATGGAGGCGGCGGCTATCCATGGCAACAAGTCTCAGCCCCAGCGCCTGCGGGCGCTCGAAGCCTTCAAGTCGGGCCGATGCCGCGTCTTGATTGCCACCGACATTGCCGCCCGGGGTATCGACATTGACGGCGTCAGCCATGTCATAAACTTCGAAATGCCGAACGTGGCCGAGCAGTACGTTCACCGGATCGGTCGGACCGCGCGTGCAGGCAAAGATGGTACCGCGATCTCTTTCGTCGCTGAAGACGAGCTCTATTACCTGCGTGAAGTCGAAAAGATCACCCGGTTGACGGTACCGACCCTGCCTGTGCCGGAGGGGTGCGAGGACATCATCTTGCCGGAGCCGTCGCGAGACCAACGCGTCCGCAAGCCCAAGGGGCCGGGCAGGGGGCGCGGTGACCAGCAGCAGTCACGCCGAACCCCATCAAAGTCAAAGTCAGCACGTGGTCAAAATCGCGGTCCCAAGCCGGCTTCTGGCAAGCCGCATGGCCGCCCTGGCAAACCGAAGCGCGACAAGTACCGCACAAAGGTAGACAGCTGATACCTAGGCAACCGGCCCCGACACCAGCCAGGTTCCGGGGTTGTTTGCGATGAATGACTGCGCCCAGCTGTCTTGCTGATCCGCGGGGACGAGGATTACAAGGCAGCCGCCGAACCCGCCGCCGGTCAGCCGGGCTCCTAAGGCGCCTTGCTTAAGTGCCGCGGACACGAGGGTGTCGACTTCAGGTGTCGAAGCCTCAAAGTCTTCCGAGTACGAGCGGTGGCTGGCATTCATGAGGTCGGCAAACGTGTCACGGTCTGCGGTTTTCATAGCCTCGACGGCGCGGAGTGTTCTGCGATGTTCCGAGACAACATGACGTGTGCGCTTCTTCAAGGCGTGCGGTAACGATTCGACCGCGTTGAGCTGCGCCTCATTCAGCAGACAAAGTGTGTCGGTACCAAGCTGCTCGCAGGCCTGTTGGCACTCCTCGAAACGCGCCTTGTAGCGCCCATCTGCGAGTTCGCGGCGAACACCGGAGTGGATTGTCAGAAACGCCCAGCTATCCGGTATATCGATCACGTCGTAGCTGAGATCATTGGTGTTCAGCGCCAACGCCTTTCCCGGTTTGGCGAGTCCGACGGCCATCTGATCCATAATCCCACACGGCATGCCAATATAGTCGTTCTCGACGGCGCGAGCATACTGGGCCACGGCGACTGGGTCCGCTGTCCTTTTGCTGGCCACAGCGCAGGCGTTCAAGATCGCAGTGATTAGCGCTGCTGACGTCGACGCACCCGCCCCATCGGGAACATCGCTTTCAATATAGATGTCGGCCCCGCTTTCGAGCCAGCAGAGCGATCGCGCCTTTTCCAGCGCGCCGACGGCATAGTCGGCCCAGTCGTCTAGTTTTGACGTGCCGGCGTTTCGGACGACGACATCATCAAACTTTGCAGAGCGAATTCGGTAGGTGTGGCCATCAGTTGCCGACAGCGCGACTCGCACATGCCGATCGAGCGCCGCCGGCAACACGGTGCCGCCATTATAGTCGATATGTTCGCCGATAAGATTTGTGCGGCCAGGGACTTCGCAACTGGCGTCTGGGCCATGATCGAAAACCCGCGTAAACGCTATTTCTAAGGCTTTATCCGGCGTCATCCTGAAGCCCTGAGCCGTTCGGCGGTTTGAAGCGGCAAAATGTCAACAGTGAAGATACCGGTCGCCTGCTCAACGGAGGCCATGTACTTCACCTTTTCCGCCGACCGCAGCAATGGATAAAACTGCGCTGAAAACTGAAACGAGCCATCCTGCCCATGGGGCGCTGCATGCAAGCTGAGCATGCAGGGCGTCTCTCGCCCGAAAAAGGTATCGTACCTGCGGATTGTGTCCCCAAGCAGGTGGGCGAAGCCATCGGATTGTTCCTCGTTGAAAGCCCACGGCCCTGACACCGGATCCATCGCAGAGATCCACACTTCATAGGGAAAGCGAGCAAATCGCGGCGCATACGATACAAGGCCGCCGGCTGTCGCGATTTGGTAGTCGCTCCCCCAGTCCTTCACGCTGGCAGAAAGATCATAGCCATTGTCGAAGGCATTGGCTGCGGCCTGCTGCGGGGCGGGCACGACCGGAAATCCGTAGATCTGTCCGTGGGGGTGATGGAGCGTTACCCCAACCTCATCTCCGCGATTTTCGAACGGAAGAACATAGGCGCACCCCCGCGAGAAAAGCGACGCATAGCGATCGATCCACGCCTCAACCAGCAGGCGTCTCTTGTCCTGACCGAGGGTTGCCAGAGAGCCTTCCGGCTTCGGCGCATAAACGATCACTTCGCACGCGCCCTTAGCGGCAAGGGTCTCTAGGCTCGAAGGAGCAGGTTCACCTGCATCTGCAAACAAGCTCGGGAACCGGTTATCGAACACAGCAAGTTCGAAGTCTTCGAATGGTATTTCTGTCAGTGGCATTCCAGGCTGGCTAGGGGCGAGAGGGTTCGTCGCTGCCCCCGGCTTGTAGGTGCGATTCTGGCGCGCTGCCGCATAAATCATCCACTCTCCGCGGAGAGGGTGGCGACGCAGTTCTGAACCGGCCACAGCTTGCAAGTCTTCGCCCTCGACCCGCTGGCCTTGGTGCGCTGAGAAGCCATAAAAATAGAGCGACCGTCCGTCCGATTTTACGTGGTGTCGGCGGTGAACGGCCCGGCCGGCGATCTGTCGATCAAGGATTTGGCTGGTGTCTGCCATATATGCTCGCTGTGCCCGCCGGTTGGCACCTTCAGTTGCCTGCCTCTTTGCGTTCGTATTCGATCAACCCAAAAAAGGCCATGCCCCGATACAGAATTTTTCCCGACGAGCATGCGGTTGATTTCTATCAACAATACAGAGCGTTGTGCGGAAAGTTGTCTACCAGCCGGGAATCGCTTCCGCTCACTGCAGCTTAGGCTTGGGCATGGAGTCAGCCCAAAATTGTTCGATAGCGACAATTGCATTTTCGAAAACAAACAATTGACTGTAAGCGCGGCTAGAGAAAAAAGTGGTCTGATCAGTGGGAGCAGGCGGATGATTACCGAGGACGGCACGATAACTCTGACGGCGGGTAATACCAGTCTGGTTATAGACTGCGAGATTGGTCGGCGACCCAGCATCCTTCATTGGGGTGCCCGTCTTTCCCAGTCCGACTCGGACTCTTTGCGTCGCATGACGAAACGCCAGCATGCCCCGGGTGGTGCCGACGCCGAAGTTGCAAGTTCATTGCTGAACGAAACCGGGTCCGGCCTTGCGGGTTTGTCCGGGTTTTCCGCGCACAGGAATGGCACCTCATGGGCGAGTCTCTTTCAGGTATCGAGTGTCGAGCAGCCGTCGCCAAGCGAGGTGCATATCATATGCGATGATCAGGCGACTGAGGTCCGCGCGACGATGATTCTTCGGTTCAATCCAGACAGCAACCTCTTGACGTGCCAGACCCAAGTCGAGAACCGGGGTGGGACGCCACTGTCCATAGATTGGTGCGCGTCGGCCAGCTTGCCGCTTGATCCGCGTGCCTCTCGATTGTTTGGATTCACCGGGCGGTGGGCTGGCGAGTTTCGTCTTGAAGAAGTACCGCCCTTTCTGGGTAGCTATGTTCGCGAAAACAAGAATGGCCGAACCAGTCACGACAATTTCCCTGGCCTGATCGTTGGAACGCCCCAGACCCATGAGCAGGCCGGCCCCTGCTTTGGTTTTCATCTCGGCTGGAGCGGCAACAATCGCGTCCGCGTCGATCGATTAAGCGACGGTCGCGCATTCGTGCAAATGGGCGAATATTTCTTTCCTGGTGAGATGCAGCTGGAGCCAGGCGCAACCTATCGGACGCCGCGCCTGTACGCTGGGTACACCAGCCGAGGCTTCAGCGCCTTGTCGCGAAAATTTCACCACCATCTTTGCAATGAAGTGATGGATGGCCGGATAAGCGGAAAAACACGCCCAATTCACTACAATACGTGGGAAGCGGTTTACTTCGACCACGATAAGAAAACTCTGTTTGACCTCGCCGACAAAGCTGCCTGGGTCGGGGCGGAGCGCTTCGTCCTCGACGATGGCTGGTTCGGGTCCCGGCGCAACGATAAAGCTGGCCTTGGCGATTGGTGGCCATCTCCAGACGCCTATCCGGAAGGGCTTGGCCCGCTTGTCGACCATGTAAGATCGCTCGGCATGGAGTTTGGTCTCTGGTTTGAGCCCGAAATGGTCAATCCGGACAGTGACCTTTTCCGCAATCATCCAGACTGGATCTTGCATGCTGAAGGCATCGAGCAGGTTCCGTTCCGTAGTCAGTACGTTCTCGACCTTACCCGTGCTGAGGTCGGCGACTACCTTTTCGAGTGCATGCACAAACTGCTGAGTGCGCACGACATAGGCTACATCAAGTGGGACATGAACAGGGATGTGCACCATCCCGGCAGCCGCGGCCGCCCTGTGATCCACAAGCAAACGCGCGCGCTTTACGCGCTGATTGAGCGCGTTCGGGCAGCATTTCCAAGCCTTGAGATTGAGAGCTGCGCGTCGGGCGGTGGTCGCGCGGACTACGGCGTCTTGAGGCGTACGGATCGGATCTGGACCTCCGACAGCAATGACGCCCTCGACCGACAGCGAATTCAGCGCGGTGCATCGCACTTCTTCCCGCTATCCATAATGGGCGCGCATGTCGGGCCTGAGACCTGCCACATAACCGGGCGCCGGCTCACCATGGAATTGAGGGTCGCCACGGCTCTGTTCGGCCACATGGGGATGGAATTGAATTTACTCGAGGAAGACCCCGAGAATCTCGAAATTTTGAAATCCGGCATAAGCCTCCACAAAACCTACCGGGACCTTCTTCACTCTGGCGATTACTTCAGGCTCGATACGCCGCCCCATGCGAACGCAATCGGAGTCGTTGCCGAGGACCAGAGCGAAGCCTTGTTCTCCTGGTGCAACCTGACTGGACACCGGGAAACGGTGCCGGGTCGGTTCCATGTTCCCGGACTGGACTCGGACAAGCGCTACCGGACGAAAGTCGTCTGGCCTATGGCGGTCAAATCGGTCAGTGCGCCATCGGTTGTCGATGCCCTCGATTTATCGGGCGCGGGCCGCGTGCTTCCCGGGGACGCCTTACAACATGTCGGATTGCAGGTGCCCCTTTTGCATCCTGAGACGTGCCTGATCTATCATTTCCAGGCGGAATGAAGCTGGATCAGGAAATGTGCTGAGGTGATCAGTGCACGTCCGGCTGCTGGACACGAGGGACCCCGTACAGATGACAACTGCAGACATCACGAATCTGCCCGCTCGGCAGCGCGCCATCCTGGAACTCGTTCGGTCAGACGGCTACGTTGCGACAGAGCAACTGGTCAAACAGTTCGACGTCACACCCCAGACGATCCGACGAGACATTAACACGCTGTGTGAACTGGAGCTGATTGAGCGTTTCCATGGCGGGGCAGGGCGCATAGGAAATGCATACAACCAGCCCTACCAGGACCGTCTTCAAGAAGGGATGGAGGCCAAGCGGAAGATCGCGCGTATTGTCGCCGGTCGAATCCCAGATGGCGCGTCTCT
>JBCBWQ010000330.1:0-2190 GCA_039817025.1 Pseudomonadota bacterium
CATCCCGCTCCGCCTCTGCGCGTCCCTCTCCAAACCGTAACACTGGAAATTCGGCGAGAGCTAGGCGCCTTGCCGATCCCTCCATTCCCCGCCACACCGGCGCGATGGTCGACCTCCTCGCAACCCACTGGCCGCTCCTGGCCGCGCTTGCCGCGGCGGGCGTGTTCGCCGGAATCGCGGCGGGCCTGTTCGGCATCGGGGGCGGGGCGATCATCGTGCCGACGCTCTATTTCCTGTTCACGGCGCTGGGCTTCGAGCAGACAGCCATGCACGTCGCCGTGTCGACCTCGCTCGCGACCATCATCGCCACCTCCATCCGCTCCGTCCTCGCCCACAACACGCACGGCGCGGTGGACTGGTCCGTCATCCGCACGTGGGGCCCATGGATCATGGTCGGCGCGGCGGTTGGCATGGGCGCGGCATCCTTCATCAGTGCGCAGGGCCTGACATTGATCTTCGCTACGCTCGCCTTCCTGCTCGCCGCGCAGCTCTATTTCGGCCGGCCCGGCTGGCGTCTTGCCGACGATCTGCCCGGCGGGCCGCTGCGCGCAGGGCTTGGCTCAGCGATCGGTGCCTTGTCCGCGCTCATGGGTATCGGCGGCGGAACCTTTGGCGTGACACTGATGACGGTGTTCGGCCGTCCCATGCACCAGGCCGTCGGAACGGGCGCAGGCTTCGGCGTCGCCATCGGCTTGCCGGCAACGCTGGTTGCGATCCTTATCGGCTGGGGCAGGGACGGCCTGCCGCCCTTTAGCCTTGGCTATGTGAACCTCATCGCCTTTGCCCTGATCGCGGCCTGCACGGTCACCATGGCACCGGTCGGTGCCGCGCTCGCGCACAGGCTGGATGCGGCGCTCCTGAAGAAGCTGTTCGCTGTTTTGCTCGCGCTGGTGGCGGCGCGGATGCTGTGGCGGGTTATTGGCGGATGATCAGATTACGCTGGCGAAATTCGTAGGAATAAAGCTCGCCGAGGAATGTCATGCCGAGTAGAGATTGCTCCAGGTTTTGGTCCAGCACCATCGCCTCGACATTCTGAACTTCGACCTGGCCGATGCGGATCGAGTCCAGCAGAACACTCGCGCCCTTGGTCTCGCCACCCGCGGTTGAGATCGACCAGCGGAAATCCAGCGTCTCAGGCTTAAGGCCGAGGCGCTGGGCATCGCGGTAGGTCAGCGCGACTGTGCTTGCGCCGGTGTCGACCATGAACTTCACCGAGGTGCCTTCCACATCCGCCTGGGCCCAGAAATGGCCGTCGTTTTCGCGCTTGAGGATGGCAGCATTGGTGATCTTGCCGGTATCGGCAGGCGCAGCGCTGGACGGTGCGCCCGCGCTGGTGACCACGGCTTCATGCGCCGGGCCCTGGCCGGGGCCTCCGGGCAGGCTGCTGACCACGACGGCTCCTATGCCGGCAGAGACAATCATCAGGGGAATATTTCGCGCGTCGATCATGTCTGCGGTCCCAGTTTGCCCAACGCCTTGAGCGTGTCCATGCGTTCCGGCAGGGCGGCATCCACCGCCTGCCTGCCGTCAGGACCAAGCTTCACCCAGGCCGCCACTTCCTGCAGCGTTCGCCCGCAGCCGAGACACCATCCGGTTTCGCCATCGATGGCGCAAACCTTGATGCAAGGGGACGAGAGAGCAGGGACAGACATCTGAGTGAGCGTAATTCCTGAGCGACGAACTGCAAGCGTGTCATTAAAACGTGAGAAAAGGGTTCATTGCACCTTGCATGTTTTTCGCATTAAAGCGGCTTGAACAGGAACACGCTCCACAGATGTCAGACGCCGATCCCGCTCCTTTTGACGATGTGCGTGCGCTCGTGCGCGGCGCGCCCGGCCCCGATCTGGAGGCCGCCGACGCCGTACGGTCCCGGCTTGCGGAGTTCGGCAAACCAAGGGATTTCGGGCGTCTCGGTGATGCGGCGGAGTGGATCTCTGCCTGGCAGAGGCGCTACCCCCCTCGCATAGAGAACCCGACCCTCGCGATCTTCGCTGGATCACACGGAATCGCGACGCGCGGTGTGACCCAATCCAGCACAGACCAGACAAAAGCGCAGATGGAAGCGCTTCGCGGTGGCACAGCGCCTCTATCGGCCATTGCGACCGTGGCAGGGTCTAATATCCGCGCATTCGACCTGGCGCTGGATCAGCCCACCCCAGCAATCGACGAAGGCGAGGCCATGTCCGAGCG
>JBCBWQ010000331.1:0-2177 GCA_039817025.1 Pseudomonadota bacterium
CTGCTGCCGAAGCAGAACAGATTCTTGCCCATGTAGATGTGGACGCGATCGCGCGATTTGCGCTCGGTCGGTATGCCCGCGACATAACCGACGAAGAGTTTGGGTCATATAGAACTGCCTTTGC
Organism: Pseudomonadota bacterium; assembly: GCA_039817025.1. GTDB lineage: Bacteria > Pseudomonadota > Alphaproteobacteria > Caulobacterales > Hyphomonadaceae > JANQQC01. Next base: position 125 of record JBCBWQ010000331.1, read on the forward strand.
AGGCTACCTCGTCAGTCAGATGCAGAAACACCTGGAACGCCTGCAAGATGGTGATGTCGCGATTGATGGAACGCTTGAGCGGGGTTCGGATCAGGCCATCGTGGAAACAGAAGTGACCACGCGGGACGGGGAGCGCTTGGACGTGAACTGGCGTCTGCGCGATGAAGACGGAACTTGGCGGATCATTGATATTGAAGCCATGGACCTGTGGTTGGCGATTGAGCAACGCGCTCAGTTCACCTCCGAGCTCGATAAGTCCGGCGGTGATTTTGCGGCGCTCACGAAGAAACTGAAAGGTTAGCCGTACGCCCTTATAGCTTGGGCCTGATTGATACCGTCCCACCCGTCGCCGAATTTGGCGCGCGGTTGGGGCGGTATTCCGTTAGTGGGTCAGCATCGAATCCGGCTTCAAGCAGCTTCAACGCAATCAGGCTTGCGCGGCGATAGGCGATACTTTCCTGGTCCGGTCTGTCTGCATCTACCGCCGATTGGGCGTATCCGACGACCTCCGCGCTCAACACGCCCCAGTGGTCTAGCGCCCAGAGACAATCGGCAAGAGCCTGCTGCCCGGCTTCATCCAGGTCTTCGTCGTTTGGCGCGTACGGAATCGGTGGCAGGGTCTGAATCGGCGGTATGACCCGCACGGTCCATTCCGGATAATTCTCGCTCATCCGCATTTCGATCACTCTGTAGGTCGCAATTGTGAAGGCGGGATCAGCCTTGGCGAATAGCGTGGCCGTGCGCGCCTCGGCATTGATGTCCGCCCCCGTCAGAGCAAAAGGGACCGCGTTGCGCAGCTCCGCCTCGGTCCTCTGCGCTTGAGCCAGGCCTTCCATTCGCGAAATCTCCGCCCGAAGCGGCGCGGCCAGCGAGCTTTCCGCCATTTGAAGTATTTCCTCAGCACGCGCGTTCTGGTCCTCATCAATCAAGACCTGATCGAGGTTGACCTCAATCGGTCGGCTGATCCGCTCGGGCAAGCTCGCCATGAGTTCAGTCTCTGCTGTCGACGAGCGAATTGGAGTCAGGATCGTCGCCTCGACCCGTACCGGCGCGTCGCGCGGGAAGGCAATGTCGAGATCTCCGATCCGTGCGCGCTGGGTGCCAAAGGGCTCCAGCAATGCTCCGCGGATCGTATTGGTCGCCGTCGCTTCGTAGGAAATATCGCGCAGGGCAATGCCCAACGGCACTGACAGCGCGCCGAAAACAGCAATAATCAGTCCCGTCTGCCAAAGCGTGTGACGCGGACTGTGCTCGGCCCCGAACCCGTAAATCCGCGAGAGCAGGGTCACTGTCAGCGCTATCGCCAAAAGGTTCGTCATGAACAGGAAGAACGCACCGCCAGCGACCTGCGCAGAACCAACCGCAATGCCAAAGCCCGTAACGGCCAGCGGCGGCATAAGCGCGGTTGCTATGGCCACGCCTACAATTGTCTCGCCTTTTCGGTGAATCACAGCGTAGCCGCCGGCGAGGCCTGAGAATACGGCCACCAGCAGGTCAAAGAAATTCGGGCGGGTCCGCGCAAGGATTTCCGGCGTTGCGTCGCTCAGCGGCGAAAGCCAAACGATGACAATCGCGATGGCAAGCGCCGCTATGACGCCGCAAAACATCGAAAACACGGCTTGCCCAAGCGAACTCAGCTCCAGAATGCTGAGTGAAAAGCCCATGAGCATGATCGGCCCCATCAGGGGAGAGATCAGCATGGCACCGATGATCACTGCCGGAGACGATAAGAGCAGGCCGAGGATCGAGATCGCACACGACATCACAGTCATGAACAGGTATCGCCCGCTAAGATGGCCTTCTTCGCGGACATGCTCAACCACTTCCTCATGATCGACCCGGCGCGCGAGTTGCTTCAGCGTGATCGTCAGACGACGGCGCGCAGCGCTTTGTTCGGTAGCGGGTTTGGTTTCGCTCATGCGCGCCTCGCTCAGGCGCATGGTGCGCCATGGCTAGAAGTGATCTTCAGACGGGAAAAGTCGACCGATTCGGACGGCATGGCGGCATAAGGTTGCGAGGATAGGGAAGTGGCTCCGCGAGTAGGACTCGAACC
>JBCBWQ010000332.1:0-2167 GCA_039817025.1 Pseudomonadota bacterium
CCTCCCCAATTGGCGAACCCGGATTCGTCTGGCGCGAGAGATGCATTGACCCGCCTGACCCGCGACCCCTAGCGTCGCGTCAAAACCGATACATTGAGGGTGATATCATGCGGATCAAGACACTTTTCGCCGGCGCGGGCCTCGCAGTCATGCTGGCCGCCTGCCAGACGACCGAGGCCGTGAGTGTGGCTGACTACTGCGCCGATCCCGAGCGCGCCATGGACAATGTCTGCCAGCTGAACGTCGAGATCGGCGGCACGAAAACAGCCCTGGCGGAAACGGACATGAATCTCACAACGGCACGTCAGGTCGCTGACAGTGCGCTGTCTGCGGCTGAAAAGGCGCAGGCCGACGCGAAACGCGCCATGGAATGGGCGAACGCTGCCATGGATCGCGAAGACCAACTGTTCTGCGAAACCCGCACCATCAACAAGACCGACACCGGCACCTGCGCACCCGGCTACAAGCTGATGAGCTGCCAGCAAACCCGTTACACTTATGCGGCCGGCGGGCTCTCCTTCCTTCGCGAGATCGATGACGAGATGTGTCGCTTCAATTCCCGTGTGCTGGAAATGCAGGTGCGCTGCTGCATGGCCGGTGCCCAGCAGGCCCCGACGGCATCTGCGTCAACGTTCGGCACAGCCATTGGTGGTGGCAACTAGGCTCTCCGATACACTTTGAAGACAAAAGGCCAGCCGCCTAGCGCGCTGGCCTTTTCCTTTTTACGGCTCAGGCGTTAAGTCATGCGCGACGTCTCAAGGAATCGCGCCCCATGCCGAGCCAACCGCTCAACGCTGACAGCCATCTCTACCTGGTCGACGCCTCGGCCTACATCTTCCGCGCCTACCACGCCTTGCCGCCGCTGACGCGCGCTTCAGATGGCGCGCCGGTCGGGGCTGTGTCCGGCTTCTGCAACATGCTGTTCAAGCTTCTGGAGGAGCTGAAAGGCGATGACCGGCCAACCCATTTCGCCTGCGTGTTCGACAAGTCGGCCTACACGTTCCGGAACGACCTCTATCCAGACTATAAAGCCAACCGGTCAGAACCGCCCGAAGACCTGCGCCCGCAGTTTCCGCTTGTTCGCCAAGCCGCTCTCGCTTTCGCCACCCATGCCCTGGAGCTGGAGGGCTATGAAGCAGACGATCTTATCGCGACCTATGCCCGCCAGGCCGAAGCCAAGGGGGCCCGCGTCACCATCGTCTCGTCCGACAAGGACCTGATGCAACTCGTCTCCGATAAGGTGGTGATGCTCGACACGATGAAGAACAAGACGCTTGGCACCGAAGCGGTGCACGAGAAGTTCGGCGTCGGCCCTGACAAGGTCATCGACATCCAGGCCCTTGCCGGCGACAGCGTGGATAACGTGCCGGGTGCGCCCGGCATCGGCGTAAAGACCGCCGCACAGCTCATCGATGAGTATGGCGATGTCGAAACCCTTCTGGCGCGCGCAGGGGAAATCAAACAACCCAAACGCCGCCAGACCCTCATCGATCATGCCGACGATGTGCGCATTTCAAAAACGCTGGTGACGCTGAAGGACGATGTCCCGGTCGAGACGCCCGTTGAGGCCCTCGCCGTCGCTGATCCCGATCCGAAGACCCTCATCGCCTTTCTTGAGGAGATGGAATTTCGCACCATCACCCGCCGCGTGCGCGAAATGATGGAAGCTGAAGGCGTTATCGAGGATCAGGCCGTCGTGCACGGCATCGACAGGGATGGCTACGAGACGGTTACGGACCGCAAGGCGCTTGTGCGCTGGATCGACAGGGCGCGCCTCGCAGGCGTCGTCGCCGTCGATACAGAGACCGACAGCCTCGATGCGGTCGCGGCAAAGCTGGTTGGCGTCTCGCTGTCTACTGGCCCAAACGAAGCGTGCTACATCCCACTCGCCCACATTTCACCGGAAGGCGACGACCTGCTCGGTGGCGACGCGCCGGAACAAGTGTCGTTCGACGATGCCATCGCCGCGCTGAAACCGCTTCTGGAAGACCCGGAAGTCCTCAAAGTCGGCCAGAATATCAAGTATGACCTCATCGTTCTGGGCAAGGTCGGCATCACCGTCGCCCCGGTCGACGACACCATGCTCCTGTCATTTGCCTTGAATGCCGGCGTCCATGGCCACGGCATGGACGAGCTGTCTGAGCGCTATTTCCAGCACACACCAATC
>JBCBWQ010000333.1:0-2156 GCA_039817025.1 Pseudomonadota bacterium
TACCGATATTTTCGGCGGCCTGCGCGCGTCGGAGCGCGCGGCGGACTTGAACGCCATAGCCGCTGACCTCGCCATCCAATCGGCTGAGCAGCGCGAAATCGCCATACTTGCGCGCAACTGGGTTTCTGCCGCCACGCTCCAGCGCCGCCTGGACCTTGCGAAAAGGACGGCGGACAGTTTTCAGACCACCTATGAGCTTACCAACCAACGCTACTCGGCCGGTTCGGCCAGCGTGTCCGCCAGCGACGTACAGATCGCGCTCCAGAACCTGGAGACCGCACTCATCGACATCCCGCAAATCGAAACCGATCTGACGCGGCAGTTCTTGGTGCTCGATGAGCAGCTGGCCATCTCCCCGGGCAACAGCCAAAGCAGCTTTCGCGGTGATTTCATCACCACCACGCCTTTCACGCCTGCAGCCGGCAGTCCGGCCCAACTGCTCTCCAACCGGCCCGATGTGGCGTCGGCGGAACTGCGATACCGGGCTGCCCTAGAAGACATCGGTGCCGCGCGTGCGAACCTCTATCCCGCCCTCTCCCTGAGCGCGTCCTTGACGTTTCAGGCCGACGAGCCTGGCGATCTTTTCGATGTGGATCGATACATCTCCAGCCTGGCCAGCTCCCTTACCGCGCCTGTGTTCCAGGGCGGCCGCCTGCGGGCGCAGGTGCGGCTGGAGGAAGCGCAGGCTGGCGAACTGGCAACCGCCTTCGCGCGCACCGCCCTAGCCGCCGTCGTCGATGTTGAACTTGCGCTGGCCGACCTTTCCGGTCTGGAGCAGCAACGCGAGCGAAGTGTCGCTGCACTGGAAACGGCGCGAATCTCGAATGATCTCGCCCAAGGGCGCTACGAGCAGGGCCTCACCTCGATCCTGTCGGTTCTTGAAACCCAGCGCAGCCTGAACGCGTCGGAACAGACCCTGATCCTTACAGACCAGGCAATCGCCAATGCGCGCATCGATCTTTTCCTCAGCCTCGGCGGCGATTGGTTAGGCAGCACGCAGCCTTCCCGTGCTGATGGCGACACCCTTGATCCTGGAGCAAATTCGTGAGCGACCACGACACACCCACGGGCGGGCTTGAACCCGGCCCGACACGTCGGCGAAACGCGATGAACGGCATATTGCAGGTCGTGCTTGTTGTTGGCGTCCTCGCGGCGGGTTTGATCGCCAACCGCGTCCTTTCAAGTGGCTCGTCCGTGCCGCAACTGCGCACATCGGGGTCGGCGATTGCGACGGTGGAAACCGTCCTGCCTGAGATCCGGGATACAGAGGTACGCGTGGAAGAAACGGGGACCGTGCAAGTCCGCAACTCCATCGAGCTTAGCCCGCAGGTCGGCGGGCGGGTCGTTTACATCAATCCGGCCCTTGTCTCTGGGGGCACCTTCAGCCGAGGACAAGTCCTCTTCCGCCTCGACGATTCCGACTACCAGGCCAATATCGAGCGCGCCCGTGCAGACCTTGCGTCTCGCCAGGCCGACCTGCAGGTAGAGCAGGCCGAGTCCGACATCGCCCGGCGCGAATGGGACATCGTCAATCCCGGCCAGCCCATTCCCCCCAATGTGGCGCGCGAACCGCAACTGGCCCGCGCTGAAGCCGCTGTCCGGTCAGCAGAGGCCGCCCTTGCCGACGCCCGCCTCGATATCGATCGCGTGGCGTTTTCCCTGCCCTTCAACGGACGCATCCTGTCCACATCGATCGAGGTCGGTCAGAACCTGATGGCGGGCCAATCCTATGGCCGGGCCTATGACCCTGAGGGAATCGAAGTGTCGGTGCCCGTCAACCAGGCCGTGCTACAAGGTCTCGCACCGGCCGAAGGCCGAGAAGCGATTATCCGGGTGAATGGCGGCCCGCTGTCGCAATCCAACACCAGCTACCAGGCAACAGTAAGCGGCGCCGATGCCGAGTTGGACGCCCAGACCCGGCTCGCGCGCCTTACCCTGGAGTTTACTGAGACGGTGCCGCTGCTGCCAGGCGAATTCGTGGACGTTGAGATCATCGGCCCGACGGTTCCCGGGGCCTACCGTTTCCCGGAAAGCGCGATGCAGGAAAACCGCAGCCTCTGGGTCGTCGACGATGGGGTGCTGCAACGCAGACAACCCCAGCTGGTCTTCGCAGACGCCGGCACCATCGTCGCACTGCCGTTTGATCGCGGCGATGG